>OZ245997.1:954166-1272222 GCA_965230195.1 Putridiphycobacter sp. | reverse complement strand
TCGACGCAATAATGTGAATACCACCACCGTGACGCCGAGCTCGATTTCCTTGAACGGTTGTGGCGTTCACATGGATAGTAGACTCGTCTAGAAAGATGCCGCCGCCGTCAAGGATGCAGTTGTTTCCTTCGACAGTCACTTCTGTCACGTCAGCGTCTGAGTCATATAGATACATGCCGCCACCCAATTCATCGCAATGGTTTTTCTGGATGATCGTTTCGCTAACACTGACGTTTGAGCGTTGCGCGAAAAAGCCGCCGCCCTCCTCATCAGCGGTGTTTCCATCGAATCTCACCCTTCTCACGATGACGTTTGAGCGTTCTGCGTCGATGCCGCCTCCGTCATCGGCAGCACTGTTTTTCTTGATAACCACATCTTGTAGACGGATACTTGAACCAGTAGAGAAGATTCCGCCACCATCTTTGCCACAATGATTTCGTTTAATGACTGAACCCCTCACAACGATATTAGATTCGTCGTGCACAGAGAGGCCTCCGCCATTTCCGCCTGTGGCATTGTTATCGGCAATGACTGTGTCTTCGACACTGACAGTAGAGATATGCGCATAGATGCCTCCTCCATCGTTGTCACAGGAGTTTTCCTGGACGATCGCCTTCTTGACATTCATTTTCGAAGAATGCGCTTCAAGACCGCCGCCATCGCGGGCAGCCCGATTTTTCTCAACGGTCGTGTTGCTCATATCAACTTTCGATTCGAAGGCATAGACGCCGCCACCGCCTCCACTGCTCACAATATTTCCGCGGATGGTCGTTTCTTGCGTGATAAGAGATGTGTACTGCACAAAAATACCAGCGCCGTCATCGCCGGCACTGTTTCTTTCGATAGTTGCTCTGATGACTGTGACGTTTGAGGCTTTTGCGCAGATGCCGCTGCCATCATTCCCAGCTCGGTTTCCGTCAATGACCACTTCGCTCAAAACAACATCAAAAGAGTCTCTGGCGAAGATACCACCGCCATCGCTTGTCGCGTTGTTGGATATGAAGTCCGTGTCTCTGATCACCGTCGACGTGTTTTTCAGGTAGACTGCACCTCCACTCGGTGAAGTCGCACATTTCTGAACGGTCGTGTCATCGGCAACAAATTCTGTATCCTCCAGACGACGGCATCTTCCTGCGACTCCAGCCTTGTTTTGTTGAAAAATGGATTCATCAATTCTCAGAATCGAGTCGATGGCATTAATGGCGCCTCCGGTGCCATCTGCTCTGTTAGCGTCAAACCGACAAAGGCGGATATGCATGGAAGTCTTTTCTCGCAGAAAGACGGACCCCTTTTCTTTGGCAACATTCTCCAGAAACGTGCAGTTCTCTGCGAGGATCTCTGATCTGCTTGCGCTGATAGCTGCACCATAACGCGCTTCGTTTTGTCGAAAAGTGCAATTGCGGAGCAAAACGACCGTATCTCTGAAATCCATGCACGGGCTGGTCTTGTCTCTGTGTCCAGCGACAGTATTCTTGGAGAACTCAGCCGTCGACAAGTTCAGAGAGCCTCCGATGATGTGAAAGATGTGAACATGGTTCCCCGCAGCAACGATTCGGTCCACGGAAGTGCGAGACTGTCCAGAACTAAAGAAGATGGAGGATCCGGATCCGGATCCGGATCCGGATGGTTCGATTTGCCGATTCCGCCGTACGGAGAGATTCCGAAGTCGATTATCCTTGGCCATCCAGACACCGCAGACGCCGACGCCGTCGCAGTCGTTGTCGTGGAAGTCGAAGTCGTCAACTTCGAGAGCAAGACAAGAACTGATATCGACCTTGACTGCCACGGATCCATTCAGATGATTGTTTCTGAATTCAACATGATGCAATCGGACTCTTCCTTCGCTGCCGAAGGAAGGACATGACTCGACACTGACGACAGACTCCGAAGCGAACTCAGTTTCGAACGAGCATTTCTCGAAGACGAAATTGGCGAGTGTCACGTTTGCACTCCTGCAAATGCAACGCTGTTGGGTGACCATCGAAAGGCGAAGTGTGTTTGCTACCTTATCGTAAACACTCCTTCGTTCTGGCTCGGACACGATATCGTCGTTCTGCGGGAATGGTTAATGACGCTCTTCGATTGTTCCTCATTCCCAACGAAGCCATCCACTGTCAGTGGCCATGAAATGATGGAACGAGATGAAGGTTTGATTGTCTTTGTAACGTTAAAGACAACCGAATCTCCAGTCTTCGTGCAAATAATAATGCGTCGAAGATCATTTTCGACTTCGTCGAGAACAGCGTCGTCCACCAACCACGTTCCCGTTTCGTCAGCAAAGCGTTTCTTCTGTTTCTCGCTCAGAAGGCATTCGTTTACTAGACATCGGCCCACGTCCGGTTGCGAATGGGGAAAACGGGAAGTTGTTGCGAACCTGCCGGACTTGTGAAATCTTCTCGCTCTGCGCCGATTTTGCGAAGCAGCGCCCGTTTTCCGTTTTCCCTCTGTACACAACACAACGTATAACTCTAATGCGCGTGCAAAACGGAACTAGGTGAACCTTTCCGTTGAGATGACCGGTGGATCTTATGTCCGACAGCAAGAGGGCTTCGCTGCCTCTTGCGTTGCTAGACCCTAAGTGCGTTTGAGTAAGCTGCAGAAAGCAAAGTGCGGAAGAGTACGTACTGCTTTCTTCATGAGATTTGACCAGCTGTGCACGACTCGGATGATGCCACTGTCGATCCTCCGCACAGTTTACGGGCAGGAGGTCACTTCTGAAAGCGAGAAACCACAGAAAAACGGTTCCGACACACATGTTTCGTTGCGCGCGCACTCGAGAACGAGGATTTGTCTGTGCTGCGTGGATATAAAATGCTGCTGCGGTCTTTTCAGAATGAAAGGTCCAGCGACGGAAGATCAAACGATTGCAAGTCTGAACAAACGCACAAGGACTTAGATCGTCGAAGATGCTGCTCTCAATGTGTTCCATTGATACGGGAAGCCAGTCGCCCGTGTAACTGTCGCGTCAGAATCTGAATGAAGCTAGCTGGCTTGGCGTTCGTTCTGCCAGGCGGTCCTAACCATCGTTTCGCGGTGGATGGCCAGGACAATGCGAGCTGAAGCGATGAGCTTCTATTGCTAGCACACCTGAGTCATACACTTTATCGGAAACGTTGGAAGATCGACGAATGCTTTACCGTTTTTGCGATTTGACGAGATGCGCCCTTTCCGAAAGGAATGAACGTTTCATGTCAACGGAGAGATGAATGTAACCTCGATCGAGCCTATACGCACAGCGATTGTGAACGCTCTACAGCAGTCGGCTGGGAACAACGGAAGGCGATTAGATTGCGCTTTGATGTAAAAAAGTGACACAAGCGTAACACAAACACCGAACCATCTATCAGACATCTACAGCGACGCTCGACAAATAACTGCATACCAGTGGATAGTATTCAACCTGTAACCTGTGGGCCGGTGTAGTCAATGATGTTCAAATCCGTTAAGCCTTCAGCTCTGTCGATTGGCACTAAATGATAGATATGTAACCCCGCGTTTATACCCATGAAAGTGCGATACAGAAAACTGTAAGTGTTTGACAGCGTCCCTTCCACGCTAAGCGTAGAAAAGGAGAGTTTACCGACAACGCGAGTGTACATTGTCTTCGCGATCAGAGAGGGCGTTCGTTCTGAGAGATCCACCGTGTCGAACACAACGCCACTCGCGTTGGACGATATTGAATCAATCATCTAGCAAGGGAGAGATGTCACGGCGATCTGTTGTCTCTGAGAGATCGATCAGCGCAGAGTCCTCAGTGCAACCAAATCGCTTCAGTTCGGCAACGCCATTGATGCTTCGTCCAATGAGCAATGAACGAATGCGAAACAACAATTCATAACTTCTTCTTTGTTGTGTTTGTCCGATTGCGTCGCTAACGCAGTTTGCTCAAATCGAGTTGTCATTGCTTTGTGTATGTGCTCTTGAGATGTCAATGCACATTTTCTTTTGACTTTATGTCGAACACCTTAAGCGCAGATACTTCAGCAATGTGTATGCGACATGAAGGTTCTCTTTCGTTTTGCTTCTCTATATGTAGCTACGACTTAAACAGCAACGAAGTAGACGGTGCGTGCACAGCACATATTCTATCATCGTCTCTTCAGGTTCCATTCGATTCAAAACTTGCGATTGGTAGGCATTCAAAGTCAACAGTGTTCGTCATAATACAAACGGAGCAGCTTAAAGAATTTTAAAATGTGAAAACTACTCCACTGATGAGTGCAATCGATGAAGAAGAGGCGAAACTGTTTTTCCTTCGGCAATGAAAGTCGTCAAAGTACCCACTCGATGAAAAAACGCAACTGTCCGACATTAAGAACCCGCAAGATTAGGTCGACTCCCACACTTTCGACAGCTAACGGATCCAAAAGTCGCGTGGACAATAGTTTTTGTCCAGGTGGTGACCCTATCGCCGGCCACCGAACTTGGCGCGACGTTGTCCTTTCCCCGCCGGAACCCATCCAACTCGGCGCGGGCTTGCCAGACTCAACCGGGTCAACACTGACGGGACACCCTCCTCTGAGTCCAGCGCAAGGATCCACCCCTGCGTCGTACTTCTCGATAAGGTCCAGCTGCACCATGCGCTCCGGGTGGATCCTCACGGTAGACGTGTTCTCCAGAACCTATACCCCCGAAAATTTCCTCTGCACGGACGGAAACGGTAGGTCGATTTGTACGATGCGACGTAATGATATCATCAAGAGCCGCGCGCCCGGTCGCCCGCCATACATGCTCGCCGAATGCCGAGCGACTGGCCGGACAACAGGTGCGGTTCGTCTCCTCGACCGACAAAACGCCGTTGCGGTTCTGTCTGCTACTGCTGCTTGCTAACTGTGTGGGTCGAAACGGGGGGCGGACGCTGTCTGTGTGTCGTCTGTCGAGTATGCAGACGCGTTCCGTAAGCTGCATAATCGACAACATCGATTTCGAGCTGCCCCTTTGGCACAACGCGTCTCGATCGAGATAGGCGATGCAAGTGGCGATTACACCCGGGGATCGCCTGGCAGTACGTTCCTTTCCAAACTCTATGGCTTTGTATGCTGTCGGGGCCACGTGCCGCGGTCGAGACCTCTCGAAACCAGGATAGGTTTTTCACGATGGCGGCACACATTGCACCGGCATGGATAACACGGTGGCAGGTCCAGTGAAGCAACGAGTGCAGTTCTGTGTCGGACTCCAGGTCAGTGTGGTTTCCAGTCCGTATCGGGTTCCAGGGTGGATTGCGTTGTTCAGAAGTCTCTCGCCCCACAGTAGAATCGATCCGATCCACTATTGTGGCAATCTGTATGGTGCGTGGCAACGAATACAGTGTCTTTGCCTCTTTGTAGGCAGCATAGAAGGAAGTCTATTCGCAACGCGACAAAACCCGATGCGAATGACAGACAAGATATATCCGTCTGAGTTGCAGAATGCTGAAACAGCGATGCTATCTCCACTTGCTGTGTTCGTGGTTCTTCGCCGTCGTGGCAGTTTAGCTCGACGTGTTGTTCTATCCCTTTTCCTGTTGAGCACATGACGCGGACAGACGTCCATCCTCACTCTCTGACAGCAGCTGGCAGTGGCAATGGCCTCCTGCCAGGTTTCAAACGCCATTGGGTACTTGTTGATTGGCTACCGAAGGTGGAGAACGTGGAGGAATCATTTCCTTGCTTGTGCCTTTGTCTGAAGCTTTGGTCGATGCAAGCTGACAGCGCAGGTGCTCTTCGAGCGTGATGCTTTACAGCTCTCCTGTGTCTCACGAGCGCATCGTCGAAGCTGAGAATCAAGAAAGACGTTCCGGCAGGTTGCTGTGCGTGTCCTTCTTCTCTCAGCCTCTGCGGCATTGTGTGGACATTCTGAGAGCTTCCGTGATTTGAGCGTCCTGTTAGCGACTCCATCCTCTACTTCTTGGGCTAAGAAACCGCGAGGGTTCTACCCTCGCACAGGGCATATTGCGTCTTCGGTGCTGCCCTTTCTGTCACATTCTGCGACCTTCTACGATTTGAGCGTCCTGTTAGCGACTCCATCCTCTACCGTTTGGTTAAGAAACCGCGAGGGTTCTACCCTCGCACAGGGCATATTGGATTAATAAGGACCCTTCATCGCCTGTCTGATTTTGCCAGATGTGGCACCTTCTCGCATACGATTCGTCGACAGTCGCTGAGAAACTGCGGCCGAATCAGACACAATATGGATTTATCTAACTTTTCTATGCCGGCAGGAGTAGTGCTTCCCAAATAAATACTGGACTGAGAAGATGGCTAAAAGCAAAAGACCATCCATGTCTCCAGATCTTCAGAGGAAACTTCTCGTTTGGCGTCTTGCAAACATATGATTACCAGAAACGCTTTCACAGTGTGAAATTACGTGTACGCGACCCGACATAGTATGAACACCTCCGAGACCATGTTTTTCGTGATCGATCATGCGGATAGCAATCAGATCTTTAACAGCAATGTTGACGATTGTTTCCCAATGTTCTCAATCTCAACGCCTGGAGTTTGATGAAGCCCTGGGCATCTTCTTGATTATAAAGCCCTTCGTCGTCTTCGAATGACGAAAGCTTTTCATCATAGAGACTGAAACTGCTCTTTCGTCCGACAACAATGACGTTGCCCTTGTAGAGTTTCACCCGGACAATGCCAGCAACATACTTCTGCGTCTCGTCGATGGCAGCTTGAAGGGCGATACGTTCCGGAGAGAACCAAAATCCAAAATAGACCAACTCAGCATACTTGGGCATCAATTCATCCTTCAAATGCATCTCCCCTAACACAACTCCTTTGACGGATGCACACAGAGAGTGGCCATTGTGGTGGACCTCTGTCCAGAGTGATGCTTTCCATCGCGCGACGGGCATGGAGAAGAATGGTCCCGCCCGGCGTCTCGTAGACGCCACGCGATTTCATTCCGACGAATCGGCTCTCGACAATATCGATTCGGCCGATGCCGTTTCGACCGGCAAGATCATTGAGTTTCGTCAAAATCGTCGCAGGATTCATACGCACGCCATCGATGCTGACAGGATCGCCCATTTCAAACTCGATATCCACATACGTCGCCGAATCTGGAGCAGCTTCGGGAGAGACCGAACGCGTAAACATGTCCTCCGACGGCTCCACCCATGGATCCTCAAGAGACAGCCCTGCAACAGCAGACACAGATGACGACCAGACGTCCTGCATCTTCGATGCCTTCGTAAGAGATGTGTAGTAAATTGGCATCTGTCGAGAACGGAGGTTCGCCTCTCTTGTGCGCCGGCACTCGGATACGATTCTCTTCGGCAAATTGAATCAGCTTCGTGCGACTCGTAAGATCCCATTCCCTCCAAGGAGCAATGACTTTGATATCGGGCTGTAGAGCATAGTAGCCCAACTCAAATCGAACCTGCATCACAGCCACGGACGGCGTTTTGATCAGATTCGGGCGTCGCGAGATCGTTACCTGGTCATTGCCTTTGCCTGTGGCACCATGGGCCACTGCGTCTGCCCCAACTTCGCGTGCTATTTCTACTTGTCTTTTGGCGATGAGTGGACGTGCGATCGAGGTCCCCAAGAGATAAGTGCCCTCGTAGACCGCATTGGCTCGAAAGACCGGGAAGACATAGTCCCGAACGAACTCGTCCTTCAAATCTTCGATATAGATCTCACTGGCTCCCATCTTTTCAGCATTCTTTCGTGCCGGTTCGAGTTCCTCTCCTTGGCCCAAATCCGCTGTAAAAGTGACGACCTCACAGTCGTAGGTGTTCTGCAGCCACTTGAGAATCACAGATGTGTCCAGACCGCCACTGTACGCCAAGACGACACGATTGACTTCGCGTTTGGCAGTGGCCGTCGCTTCGATCCTCGCGATCCGACGGATCTTTGTTCGCGGCCGTTTTCGACGCGTATGCGATCGCGTCTTCGGCAGTGCCCGTGCCGATCCGATGCGGACGTTGAGGGGAGATAGCATCGATCTTGTGGGCGATCAATACGACAAATGACGATCGCTTGGCGACATGCTTCACTGCGTCGTGTGTTTGTGCCATTCATTCGACGTCTGGCCTCGAGCGACGAGGAATCGATCGTTACTTCGCTTGGCACGACGACACATATCCCTGCTCCCCACGTCGAGCGGCCAAAAGTCTCACCCCTGACGGAACTCGGCAGCAAACCCAAAGAGGAGGAAGAGGAGAAGGAAGTGATCACGTTCTTGGGGTCAGGAGAGGCGGAACCGAAAACTGAGAGGCGGAAACCACAAGATCGGGTCATTACGTGGCTGGGCGAGAAGCCAGAAGGGATCGATGAAGCATACGACGCAGCGGACACTGCGAGGAAGCTGCGAACAGAGCAGGCAGAAGAGAAGACGGAACGAAAGAAACGAGCAGCGTCGTATCCTGCCCTCGAAGGACTTCCGATTGAACTGATACCGAAATCCGTACGGCTGCTGCGGCCGGAAAGTGTAAATGAACCACTCGATCTGCACGAGGCCCTTCGTTGCATCATCGTCGCCTCTATGCATGTTAAAGAACAGTGCGATGGTGTCTGTTTAGGAGGAGGCCTCGAAAGATTACGACAACACTGTGAGAATCGACATCTGTCTCTCCGTCGACCCGCGCAGGGGTGATCAGTTTGTCAGAGGGTTGTCTGTACTGCCGCATGGAACGGGTCGAGCGCCACGGATCGCTGTTTTTGCCGAGGGACATCATGCCCAGGCGGCCAGAGAGGCAAAGGTGGAGATCGTGGGCGGGGCAGAACTGATTCAGGAGATCCTAGACAGTAAAGGCGCCAACGTCGAGAAGATCGACAAGTGTATTGCCACACCCGCCATGATGGCTGCCGGTATGTCAAAACTCGGAAAGATTCTGGGCCCGCGTGGACTGATGCCCAATCCTCGTGCTGGCACACTGACGGAGAACATCGAGGAAACGATTAAGAAGCTGCGCCAGGGCCAGATCGAGTTTCGAATCGATCGGCAGGGGATTCTTCGCGCATCGATCGGCAAAATCAGTTTCGGCATGGAGAAGCTCATGGAAAACTTCATCGTCTACGGTAGCGATGTCATCCAGGCGCGTCCTGGCGTTTTCCAGAAGAAGCCATTGACAAAGTTCCTCAAACAAATCACGATCTCCACCAATATCGGACGCGGTTTTCCGATCTCCGTGCCATCCTATGCCGCGCTATTAACCGATAAGGCCTCGTGACCTGTCACATCAAGACGTCGATTTGCAGATGGCGTTGTCGTAAGCCGATGTAAAAACAGTACGATGTGGCACGTCGTCTTGCTCGTGGTCGTGCATTTGAGCCCCGCTCTGTCTATAGAATCGCGCTTCGATGAGTATCTATGGACGAAGGAGTCGTGGAAAGACTTCAAATTGCACAAGCCGCGTGACCGTTGGCGTGTCGAAGATGCTCCCTCAGCAGCACAGTATATCCATTCCCTAAGACAGCAGTGCGAATTCATCAGCGCGGACGGCCCCGGGGTGCCAAAACGCGACACAGCCAAAAGCGAAGAGGCATATGCGGACTGGCTGTCGGCCCTCGTCGATCGAGTCGTTGCCGGGGCAACGGTCTTTGGCAGTGTCTGCGGCTCGGCCGTCGAAGGAGGATTCGAAGCAGTGCTCGGCGATATCTACGAAGACGCTCTGCCCTCACTCGGTCGCATTCGGATCCTTGTAGAGGACGTCTGCATTGACACCGTTGATGATATCATCAAGAAGTTCACTCTAAAGAGGGAAGTGCGTCAGGACGGAACAGAGGAGTGGAAACTCGAACAGCGCAAGGAGGAGGACGAGGGAAGCTACGGGGAAGAGGTCGAGGCTGCCGAGTTAGCCTGTGACCGATTCATGCACCAACGTCGTGGCGAGTTCGTTCATGCATTGCACGAGGCGGCGATCGACATCGATCGAGAGCTCAAGACGCTTGTGGAATGGCAATTGGAACAGGCGCGTGGAGTGATCGGCACTCGACGAGGGAAGGAAGGAAAGTGTGAGGATATTCATCCAAAGTGTGAGGAGTGGGCAGACAACGGCGAATGCGCACACAATCCATCTTACATGCTCAAGATGTGTCGAATCAGCTGCGGCATCTGCGAAGGCGATCCATCCTTTGAAAAGTCATGCATCCGTTTCTGTCTGGCTTCCTCATAGAGTGATTTTTTCAGAGTTGGGGTGTTTTCCCTGGGTGCTCATGCCATAGAGAGACTGCACCAAAAGCGTGAGGCGCTGGTCGATCGCCTGCAGCAACAGCTCTGTCCTCAGATGTCACATCAAGAGAGGCAGATCTATCCGATTCAGGAGGTCAAGTACGATCCTATTCTGAAAGGAAGAGAGATCAACGATGTTTCACGGGCATTGACATTGGAGCTCGGAGATAAATGCTTTCTGCTGTCGAGAGGGTGGTGGTCCTACGAAATCTGTCTCTTCTCCACCATTCGACAACTCCATTACGACACTGACGGCGAGACGGTTCTCAGTGCCAATCTCATTGGATCCTTCTCCGAGCAACGTACCTTACACATACACCCCCTCGTTCTCCAGAAGGATGACATGGAGAAGCTTGGACTGGTGGGAGAGCGACGCGCATATGTCATGCAAAGCTATGAGAATGGAGACAAGTGTGAGGAGAACGGTGTGGATCGCAGTGCCGTGATACGACTGCTGTGTTCAGAGGGACTGAAACAACCTCCACTCGCTGCCAATTCCATCGGCATTGCTGTCGATGAACCCGACGCTTGTCATTATGCGATCCACATCTTCCTTCCTCTCATGTGCCATTATCCAGAGTACAGTCTGTTTCCGTCCGTCAACAAGGAACGATAGAGAGCGCGTTGTTTATTTGATGGGAATATCTTTGGGGCATTGATCTGGATGGACTTTGAGGAAATCCAGTAGCTCTTGTTGCTGTTCTCTCAAATGCCATGGCTTCGAAGCATAGACTGCACAGAAAAGCAGAAGATCGATCGAGTGTCTTTGTTAGGGGTATGCTGATTCTGTAAACGACTTACCGTCTGTAAAGAGTTCGCTCACCGGTGCTTTGGGAACCTTCTCGGCAGCATCCAGCGCGGAGATCACCTAGAACGGGGATCTGCAATGTTTCTCAGGAGATGCGATAAGAGTTTGTACTTCGTGGCGTATGTCATCCTTCATTCGTTTGTCCTCTTCTGATGTCCACCATCCGTTCTGCGACAGGAAATGGAACAAACGCCCGAGAGGTTGTTTGGTTTCCCAGTTGCGTATCTCCGACTCTTTACGATACCTGACCCCACAAGACAGTGCCAGTTGACTCTGCACTTGAGGTATTGTACCGAGTGGAATCGTCGGATGTCGAATGATGCCCAGCACGATAACACATTGCCTTTATGCCAACACAATCGTGAAGAGGGCGGAACTAAGGCCACACTGACTTCAATGAGGATTGGGCATTTTTCTTTCAGTGCTCGTTGACGGGATGCCTTGATGGCAAGGTAGACAGCACGAGGATCGCCTCCATCGACTCGGATGGTCGGGATACCGTAACTCGGACCACGTATTCCCAAACAATACGCTGCATAGAGGGGAAGACGCTCGATCAGGTCTTTGATGGATCAGAGGCGTCTACGTTTGTATTGTTGACTGCTGGGAGTACTGATGGCGTATCCATTGTTGCGACAGATGAACAGGACGGGCAATTCCAACGTCGCTGCAAAATTCAATGCTGCATGGAAATCCCCTTCACTGGCAGCACCCTCCCCAAAAAAGGTCACAGCCACATTCGGCCTGCCTTCTGCCTAGAGATGTCTTTTGGGGACGATTCAAGCAGGAATGTACCATGTACTTTGAGAGCAAAGGCAGCGCCGACGGCATGGGGCACCTGTGTCGCCAAGACAGATGAGATGGTATGTACGTGCAGTTCAGGACTGCCATAATGAATGGGCATCTGACGTCCTTTGCCACACTCCAGGGCGTTTCCAAAACACTGATCTGCCATTTGGCGCAGAGTGAAGCCCCTCCACAGTAGAAATCCGAGTTCACGGTACTGCAAGAAAGCCTGGCACGACAGAATCGAACAAACAAACACCAGATGGCGTCCTGACCTCATCAGACATCTCCAGAGCCGCAGCTGTGGCAACCGTCGTCGCCTCTTCGCCATAAGACGTCGCGTAGAAGCTGATACGCCCCTGCAGTCATGGTAGGTGTCGTATGGAATGGAGAAGTTGGTTGGCACTTGTGACCTGGCGCTGGGCTTCGTAGAAAAGGACGTCGGCGAGATTCAGGCGCAGCATGACCTGGTAGATTCCGAGTGCCAGTTCTTTGGGAAAGGGCATCTCTGGGGAGACGTCTTGAAGAGAGACGCCAGTGTCGCTGAGGGTACGGAAAACCGGAATCTGTGGCGAATCGGCTAAAGAAGTGAACCGCATCTTCGTTGTGCTATCCTCTTTTTCGCTAAGTGTCGCGAAAAGCCGCAACGTTGGACGTGTGGCGACGCATGTGGCCCAACGACAGACAGAACGTCGTAAAATTGAGAACATTCGGCGACAGAAATTGTCTCATATGATACTGGCCAACGTGAGATACGATGAGGTCATGCCAGATCATGATGGCAAGTAATGGTGCAGACGGTAGCTCGAAATGCGGCCCGTCAGTGATCCCACGTGCATCAAATCGCCCCGAGGAGAGAAGGCGATGCATTTGACACGTGTCTTGCTGAGACGGCGATTGGGCCAATTGGCAAAGACAGAGCAGCTGGGAAGGTGAACCAGCTTCATGGCAGATGACATATGCATCGAAGCCATTGCCATCATCTACGCCCATTCACATCCTCACTCGTATCCTGATAGAGACTCCATTGGTACTTGGGAAGTTGGGTGGAAGGTGATCGTGTCGATCTCCGTTTTGAGATTGAAGAGGGTCTTCATGGGTACTGGTGGAGAGGATAGGACAGAAGACAGGGAGCAGTCCTGTGCTCGATAGAGATTGACCACTCCTGCTTCGGAGCCCGTGGCTATATAAGCTTGATGGGGACAGATGGCAAAGAAGGTATTGTGCAAAGTGCCCGAATCAGTAAATTCAGCTTTGCAGCGAAAAGAACGCATATCCCAGATCTGTACATCTCCCCCAGCACCTGACACAGACAGAGAGATTCATGATAGGAGACGAGTGATGGGATAGGATAGACTGCAGGTGTAAAGGGTGTTGTTGTCCATGAAGGTGGCAGATTCGATAGGTCGTTTCGATTGCAGCTTGGCTATCCATTGTCGACTTTTGAAGGAATAGATCGGCACCGTCCCTCCCTTGCCGACAAAGGCAACCACATCCGATGTTGGTGCGTTTGGAGAAGAAGCTGTCGAGAAGCTATGGAAAAGTTCGCTGGAGTCTTGGGAAAAGATCCTCTCCGTTTCTCTCGATTCCAGATCCAGTAACTGAATAGACTGAAACTGAGGACTGCCGATGACCAAAATCTACACATGGGGCATAACTGCAGGAAAGAGTGAGAAAAGGACAGGTTTACACACCTTCTCTTTCTGAGGCAAAAAGCCAGCGTGAATGATGGTAAAGCCTTTGATGCCAATGGCATCGACAAGAGGATTCTGTTCGCCATCTATATGAAAAAGGGAGACTCTGCCATTTCGAGTGGCTGTCATGAACAGCTCCCCTCCAGCGTTGTATTCCATCGAGGCGAGTTTGGAACGGTACGGGTCATGGATGTTGGCATCCATCACAGCAGTCACATCAATACGCCCCTTTGGCAGGGCTCTGGTCGCAGCGATGAGAGGCGTCGCGTCGCTCAACAGTCTCTCCGTTTCGTCTGCTTCCTGCTCCGTCTTCCTTTTCTTCGCACTGAGAGATGCCCATTCTGTATGGGGATGCACGTTCCGATGGATCTGTCTCAGCTGCTTCTCATATTCCGAAACTGACGAACAGAGATTCGGCAACAGATCTCTCCCTTAACGGATACTTTTGAGAGAAGATGTCGCTGGCGTTTGAGCCAGAATGCGTTGGACATGTTTCCCATGTTGCGGCAACGGAGATGACACGATAGCTTCGTCTCCATCATCCTGCCAAACGGGTTGCAATTCTTTCGCCTCTTCATTTTCCTCCTCTCCTGCGACCAAAGCATCTGAACCCTGTAGCAAGGATCAGGAAATGTGTGTGCCTACCGGCGGCCGCGGCGGCGGTGGCGATTCCTCGATCCTCGAAATAGAGACCCTCCGAAACGTCCGCTGCTTCTTCGTCTCCCTATCACGCACGATTTGCACATCTGTCATCTCTTCGGTCGACCACAGAGCTGGAGACTTGTTCAGGAAGTGTGGCTTCGGAATCCGATGAGCTCTCCGTTGCGTCGCCGTCGCCGTTCGGGCGAAACAGAAACGACTCTAGTGCAGCTTCCTGCACGACACCGCCCGAGCCATGAGCCAATTCGCCCAGAGCACATGTCTACCTTCAGCAATGCATCCATAGTCTGCACGAGCGACGGTCACTTTGTACGACAGACATATCTGGACGCCCGACGGACCTTCCGAAACGCGAACGTACCAACACCCACCCCTCCACAGTCATATTGACCGACGGGTCCTCGCCCACGTTCGTCCGTCCCTCTGCTACCTGAATCGAAGGAGCCCTCCGCGTCTTCCGAGCGTCGCTGCATCGAAGCGCGTCAAGCGTCGCGGGAGGCACCTTCATAGCGATGCACACATTTTCGCGCATGTCATTTATTTCGTCGCGCGGCTTCTCTAATTGACTTCTGTCGAGGTACGAAACGCCCCCAAGTGCAGTGACCGTCGATGTCAAAGGCGACAAGACAAGCATTTTGAGTGACAGAGCACAAATTGCGTCAGGAGATACCGTTATTGCGCAAGACACGGCATATCACTCTGTGCAACCACGCCGACCCGTACCACGACGAGGCCGCGTTTAAAGTCGCACTTTGCAAGCGGTTGCGCAATCTCTTCTCTTTTGCTATGCCTCGTAAGTGGCTCTCCTGCATTCCGAGCCTTCGTCGAAAGAAACGTCTCTCAGCTTCGCGGACGAGCTGGTCTTATCTTCCCGCGCCGGCCATTGACAAAATCGTCTCCATTCTGAAGAAGAGCTCCCGTTGGCGACGCGATGGACCATCCCTCCGGCAACTCAATCACTTCTGGCGTGCACAAATCGACGAACACATCCACGCCGTCTTTCCGCACAGCTGCCGGCAGTTAGTGTGGACAGACGTCACATCTCTCACAAGGTTCTCCAATCTGACCTCTCTGAACATCGAGCGCTTTGTCCCACCGCTCGAAAGTATCTCCAGCGTCTTGCGCAGTTCCAGCACCTGGAGTCGGGATGCCCAGAGGGGTCAAGATTCTTTCGTCTATCATCAGCCTTCCCTCGAAAGGATGATCCGGACCATTGCAAATCTGCCTTGTCTATCTCATCTCACCATCTCTGCTGATCTGTTCTACCACCATCGTCAAGGACGCGATCTATGGCGCCAGCTCAAAGGGATAACATCACTAGAGATCCGTCGAGAGAAGGAAGTGGATCTGGACTGCTCATCTCTCTTCTACGCAGTGTTTGATGACTTCCCCCGAGTCAAGAGCATCGACATGACCTGTCCGCCATACCATCCTTGTCTGATGTCCAAACTCGAAGGCATGGAAACGGTGAAGCTTCGTGAGGCGGTGTGTCCCCGGCAGTTGGCATCGATCTCTGGTCTTGTCTCGCTTTCCGTCCGGGTGCTTCAGTTAGAAGAGGTGGATGTGCTGGAATGGATGCCACAGCTGACAAGTTTGGCCTTTGCTGTGGATACTCGGAAGGTCTTGAAGCAACTGTCTAATGCCCATGTGCTTCGGCGTCTGAACGATCTCAGCATCAGCAGCATGGCACGGCTGCGAGAGATCAAGGGAACATTCTTTCAGGAATGCCTTAATTTGCAGTCGCTGTCACTGGAGCATTTTCGTTTCCTCGGCACCGAGCTGTCACGTCATCTCACTAATCTCACAAAACTGAAACTGCAGAAGTGCACCCTCGCGGGAGGCGTCTCTTTTCTCGCTCAACTCACCAAACTGGAAGAGCTGTCTTTCGTGATGGGATTTGCACAGGAGGATGGAATGACAGGAATTGCCTCAGCCGAGATCACTCTGCCGAAACTCAGAGTCCTTCATCTCAAACCTGTCGCCAATGACATGACCTTCAAGGCGATCACCAAGTTTAAGAAGCTGGAGACCGTTCATGTGCATTGTGGTGCGGTGTCCAGTCAAGTGTTCAAAGAACTGGAATATCTTCCTGAACTGCGTATCCTCTCCGTTCAGTTTGCCAGCAAAGCATTGGATCGATCCACCTCTCTTCTGTCTCTCTCTTTCCTCACATCTCTCGAAAGACTATCGATCGGTAGCAAAGTGGCCACATCCCATATCCGGAAACATCAGATCGAGAACCTGCAGCGAAAAGCACCCCAATTAACAATCGACCTTTCTTGAACAAGTCCAGTGATATTTGTGAGCATAGATATCCATCCTTGTCAGCAACGCATCTTCCATTTTACGTGTCTTTTGATACCATTCCATCATTCTTATGGGGGCTTATGGATTTTTGGCTATCACTTGACCCATTCACAGTACACACATCTAAATGGTCGGGGATACTCATGCCTTACAGCCATGTTGCAGTTATGAGTTTTCATAGAAAAAAGCAGCAATGGGGCATTGTGCATGCGTGGATTCTTCCATGAAAACGAGCACTCTATCTTAACACCGTGCAAAAGCAAAACAATCGGTCACAGACGGGTTACACGAAGCAAGGTGCACGATAAGAATGTTCGACAGTTATGACGACTGCATTCATACAGAGTATATGAAGACACCACACAACTCTTCCTCACTGACAGTCCCATGCGACGAGCCAAAAAAGATGTCGCCTACCAGGTGGATAAAATCTGCGCAAGCACATGATTATACGTCGTCTGTCGTTGAGTGTGACACCACCCCCCGTTCCTCCAAAAATAGTGTTCGATTTGGAATATCTGGCGAACCCGTCAGTTGATCAATATCCACCTCCCGCATAGGATAGGCATCATTCGTCAATGTGGCCACTGGGGTACTCGATTCTCCATGTAGATCCAGTGGATCAGAATTTGATGGCTTCAGCGTTTGACCAAGTTTTACACTTCCTGAACGCATCGCTTTCATTTCTCACACTTTTGAGAGGGACCCAACCTCCAGGATTGACAAAAATAACAGGAATGGGTGCGTTACGTTGCGGTGTGTTTCCGGCAGTAGATGTTCGCCTGATAGGCTCTCGTTGTTCTTCATCTCTAGCCAGCAACTTGTAGATACAGAGACAAATGTTCAGCAGAAAAAGGAGACAGACAGCGATCAGCACGCTCAGTCCAACGAGGTCGCTTGTCCGGTCTTGCTCGTTTGGATTGTCATAATCTACGCAACACACTCCGCTTCAGATTCCCTGCATCCTGCACCGTAGCGGCAGACCGCTTTGCAAAAGCGAACGCGACGTTGTGCCGATGAATGTTGACATCGTATTCTCTTTTTATGGAATGTACACCTATGCGGAAGCACAGGTTCCGTCTTGTGGCGTCGTCCAGAGAGACGCTCTCAGACACCGATTGAGCAACAGACCTTTGTGTTTTGTAGCGGCGAGAACGAAACGATGGGATGAAGAAGGCAACACGCGCGATGCGTATGATGGATGATAGTGTCGAGATGGCTTCGGGTCGTGGATACGACGATAGCGTCATTGTTTGCAAATGTGACGTCAGGCATACGTACGAATGAAAGATCTCTTATGGTATCTGACGTCCTCTTGGCGACAATAAGGTCGCCATGTTCTGACGTCTCTCATTCAGCCTTTTGTTGCATTTTTTGTTTCTAAATAACAAATCGAATGTGGCCGATTAATCAAGGAAGTCGTTCGAGTGCGGATTCATGAAGAAGAGGTGTATTTTCCGTGGTGAAGGATGACACAGAGGAGACAGATACCCTTCGTGGCACCGACTCTTCCAAATCCGCCTCGCCGAAGAGATAGAGATTCTCCGAAGTCTGGCTTCCCTCTCGATAAGACGATGGCTTCAAGTTTTTGCCGATTCGGAGACTTCCTGCCACAAGCATGACGATGTTACCTTAAGAAGAGTGAGATTGGATGTGACCTGCAGGATTGACAAAAAGGACAGGTAAAGGAGGCGGCGGGATGCGCCTGGCTCGGAGACGAGACTGTACAGCTTCCAACTCAGCCCGTTGAGCCTCTCGCTCTGCCCTCGACACGCGAACCATGCAGAGACAGATTTTGAATACGAACAAAATAGCCACAGAAACAATAACAATCAAAGCCACGACATTTCCCGGAGTGTCTTGTGGAGGCGTCTCATGTCCATCACTCCCTATGGCCTCAGCCACATATAGAGCACAGTCATTGGGAGAAGAGGATAAACTGGATGGAGTTTGGAGCAGCTCTCGTCGATTCACCGCTACAGGACGACGTGAAGAGATGTCGGAAAACGAAAAGATCAGGCAGTACCATCATGACAGAGAATCGATGTCGACGATTGGGTGTCCGGCAAAACTTCCTAATGAGAACAGGTTGCGTGCTAGAGAGCAAAGGGATGTGTACGTGGGCTGAAATGACAACGAAGCGCATAAACAACAGAGCTAAGCGCCAGGTATAGTCCGGCCGCAAAAATAGTCCAAGGTTGAATGCCCGGTCTCCAATTCGAAGACCGAATTTGATGGGCATATTGAAATGTGATGTGAGTTACGGCGAGTTTCGAACTTCGAAAGCAAAAACGGATATCAACGTTGCGGGCGCCACATGCATCGCTCTAGCAAAATGCAGGCGATGGTACATTTATCCGACATGACAACGTCCAGTCAGCCATTCGTTAACTAACAGACCCGCCACAGTAGACGTCGATGAAACAAAACACATTGCATCTCGTAGTATGGCTGGCTGGCTGGCTGGCTGGCTGGCTGACGGACTGACTGATAGCGGCTGTACATGTTTTTAGGTACTGAGTCAAAGTACTAACGCATGTGTCTTCGCGCAGGCAATCCATCCATCCGTTCAACAACACATCAGTAGACCTGACCAAACAAGGAAAACAGCAGAGATAGATAAACTAGAACCAGAGCAACGCATTGAATTTGAAAGAGAGGCGTTCAACGCGAGTATTAAATCTATTCTTGCCTCTGTAAATAAAAAAAGTGAGTACTCGAGGCTTAAAGATCAGCAGTGCTTCTGGGCATCGAGGCCCTACGTGGTGTCAATGACACTTCCTGGTTGTTGTTTTCGATACAGAAGAGGTGAAGGAGCAGTTTGTGTCCTCTTGAAATCGCACCGAGTATATGTGTTAAACGTCCGCAAACAGAAAACGTGTTCGTCGTGTTCGTCTTATAGAAGATGTTATCGCCAGAAGTAAGTGCTACAACAGTCGTGTACGTATCACCATTTAAACTCATGATGTGACCCCGTCCGTCCCCTTCGGTCGATATCCGCCTTCTACAATATGACAGTCTAGCTTTTACTCTAAACATTCTCTAGACAGTTCACAATTTTTGGGACTTCATCTCCATGCTCTTTGAAATCAATGTGTCACAGCCCAGGAAAGCAAACAAAGCTTCGGACTGGCGTCAATCCTGGGCATGGATACCTATCAGGGCTCACTATTACTTGTTGGTTGGATCCTCAAGCAACTTGAATAACGGTGGAGCCGCGTTTGTTATTATTGAATCGGACAACCTGAGGACCGAGAAAGTGTTGAGGGCATGACTGCTACAGTCCAACCGATAACTCTCAAACAAAAGTCAATGTCGACATTTGGCAAGTCATGCGTTCACGCCGACACGCAGTCAAGGATGCTGGGGAGGTCGATTTCCTTGTGTCGAGAGGCGATTCCACGAATTGAAGAAAGGCATCAGAGAAGACGATAACCTACAATACCAAGCGGATATCGTGATCGGGTTTCTCCAGGCAATCGACAATGTGAAGATAAAAAAACAAAGGATTCATCACGAAACGGTGCAGATTGACAAAACCTTAAGCTGTCTAATAAGCGCCATGGACGCTCTCTGACGTAAGGCAAAAAACACTTCAAACTTAATAAGTTGTTTTGTGTGTCTTTATTGACAACGCTTTTTTACTTGCGAAATCACGTCGCTGCGCCCTCAGCAATCATCGAATTCCGCCAGTTTCTGAGATTTCTGGCGAGTGTCTAAGTGCTCACGGATGACAGTGACGTTTTTCCGAACACTTCAAGGATGCACGTCATCCAGACTCGAACTCTGGATACTTGCCAATTCACAACTTTCACGTCTTATTACAAACTCGTCTTTCACCCCACTTCGGTCATTTTGCGACCCTCTCGAGCGCGCTTTCTTAACCGTCTCTGAGTGCTTCTTCACGTTCAAGCGACCAGTTCTGACGGCCTCCAAACCGTCGCCAAAGACTTCTTCGCTTGATCACCCAGCGGACCAACAGTCACACTATCCATTGACACCTTATTAGGACAGAAGATGAGTTAATGATGTTGTCACGCGGGAAATGCCGCGCTGAACGAACGTACACAGCGGAAGGCTTCTTCGGTTTACAGAGCAAGGTCGTTTTTCTACGGAATGCTCCCCATTTTATATGTAGGATGTGACAAGACCTCACAGATCAGTTGAATCATCCAACGTTCAGAGTGATAGGAAAGTGCACCTGGCAAGACGCTGAGTGCGCCTTCAAGAACAGAACCCCTCAGAATCGAGGAAGATGATGTGATTTCTACGCGAGAGCGTAACAGATGTTCATTTGCTCTGACAAACATATCTCTGGCTGTTAGAGCATTTCGTCTGTTCGTTCGTGGGTCCGGTCTGTCGGTCTGTCGGTCTAGGCACTTAGAGCGCGACATGGCAGATGTAACAAGAACGATGATAATCGTTCAATTGAGATTCATAAGTGACACTGATAGCTTCCGCTATCACGTCGCAAGGATAGCTGTCCCTTTCTGAGTTTTGTCAACGTCAATATACTCAAACGCTCAATTTCTCACTACTCTACTTGCTTGTAATCCCGTGTGTCGCAACACCTTACCTTGACGGAGATCTAAAGTATCCATGCAGACTCCACTTCGCGCAACAAGGACAACGGAGTTGAAAATGGAACGCATTGGCGAGGTCTACAAAATCGATCCTTTAGTCTTTCTTTGGGCTGAGTGAGGGCTATGTAACAGAGTTAAACAGGCATCACTACACTCGCTGCGTTGTGCATGGTCGTCCATCTGTTTCGAGAAAAAAATTCTATTCAAATCTTCAAGCAGTCAAACTAAATTATGTGTATTGTTCTCTGAACTGCAGAAAATCCTCAACGCTGCGAAGATCATGCAATTCCGTACAGGCTGGAACTAACAACACACACAACGGACAGAATGCCATTCTGATGCGAATAAAAATGTAAAATTGTTGGTGTAATTCTTTCTGCTAACCGAAATGCAGCGTCTGAGCTCAGAGATCATGTTTTAGCAATGGTTCTCGGACTCTTGCATTTCCCGTCTGAGATTCAGATCTGGAATAAGTCGTTACTTGAGGTCCAGTGCGAAGCGCCCGTCCCTTCAGGTACGCAGTTCACAGTTCTCCCACGATGTTTGACACGATGCACCTGGGCGAGGGCGAGAAGGATTTCGATGGTCTTCGGATCGTTGTATTCACTCTTGACCAAACGCGTCAAGGAACTGATTTGCACCTTCTCTTCTGTAAAGGTGTCAATCCAGTCAGCCATGTCAACTGTCGTAATCTCCACATTACCGGACGACTGTGACACAGAGATGCGACGGCGAGATACAAGACATGACGATCTTACGGCTTCTGATTGTTCTTCGAGTCCGCCGTTGCCATCTGTCAACCGTCTGTGGCGTAGAAAGAAGTCGGCCAGGCATGCCACCTCATCCAGACTCAAAATCTGACTATTCTCCCTTTCGCCTTGAAAAATGGCAGCCAAGTGCTTGTAGATCTCTTGGCGATCCAGAGTTCCCGATCCGTCATCATCTAATCTCCTGAATGCCATTCCAGCAACGAGAGAATGAACTGCAAATCGGGCATAGTCCTTTCTCCAGTTGACGGGTTCTTCCATGTGTTCGGCGTAGAGCGTAGACGCTACGCCCAACCCATAAATTGCAACATAAGAGATGGCAATCTGTGCAAAACCCAGCAATACAGCGCCGGTTATCACTGCATTAACAAGACAGAAGAATTCGAAGCGTCCCATATTCCCTAGGAAACATTTCGTATAATCCTGGCGATGGTAAGCAGTCTGACCTGTAATCTTGAATCTGAGCTCAATGCCATTTCTCTGGTAGTCTACTTGGATCCCTTCCAAAAGAGGTTCTGTTGCATTCTCCGGGCGACGCTCACGTTCTGGATTGATGAAAAACGGATCATCTGTATAGTTAATCGACTGCTGAATGTCTGACGCTTGAGATGACCATGTGTACTGAGGAGTCACTTCAACAATGCAGATCGTGTCTCCTGCCTTCTCTCCCGACCTCCATTTGTAGCGACGAGGAGCCAGTGCACGGGTGTAGTACTTAAACGTCATGATCAGAGTGACTCCAGAGAGACGAGCATAGGGATAGGGGACTGTTTCATCGTCCCTAGCCAACAAATCCAGTCCCTGACCGTTAGGCTGTTCATCCAGTCGCTTGTCCAAATCCACTCCACTGATATTCAATAGTTGCTTTATGGTAAGGCGTATAGGATCGCCATCTCGTTCCCAGCGCTCTCCTCCATCGTAGTTTTCCGCTCTGATAACTGTCTGCGGAACGGAGCCACTCTTGTCCACGACAGATGTATAGTAGGAGTGCATGAATGTCTAGGTGCACAGACAAGAAGATTGAGTGCCAGTGCCGCCACAGAGTCAGGCCCCTTACAAATGGAATCACTTCGGGATCGATCATGAAGTACTGATCCACTGTGTTAAAGATGCAGATGCCAAAGAAACTGTGCTCTTTGACTTTACTGGCTCTGCCGCAGACATCTGGAACATCTTTCACAGCTGGACAATCTCTTCCTGTCGGCACATCGACGTAGTAGAGCTTATCGACGAGCAAATAGGTGGGGACGAAGAACTTCTTCTCTTCCTTCTGAGTGTTAGACAAGATGTCCATCACCAAACACCTAAACCCATCCGACCACTCTTTGCACTTTTTACTGTTATTGCTTACTGGAACTCTTTATATTCCATGCCTCCAAACGCGTATTCGTATTCCTTTGCACTGTCTCCACAGTAGCGCAGGCTACTGTTCTCATATTGCTGTACCAGACATCACAGAAGGTTTTTTTGATGCCATGAAAAGCAAGACTGGCGTTCTTACATACTGTTGATCTGAGAGTACTTGTCTTCTTTCACTCAGTGTTAGCTGCACGATTGGATCGACAGCGCCCTTTGGCACCTGATATCTCAACGGTCAGTTAATGATCTTGACAGACGGTTGTGGGTAGGTACCTCTTGGCGCATGTAAGCACCTTTCTTTATAATGTCAACAAAGATGTAGGATAAGATGATCGCTTGAAGCAACCTCAAAGATAAACCCTGAGACACATCCTCAGCGAAAAGACGGCGTGCAGCCCGTATTACATACAAGGCGCCAATCTTTGATGACTACTGATTTTCCCGTGGAAAACTCAAACAGAGGCTGAATAAAGAAGTCGTAAAGTGGACTACCGTATCTCCTTGAGCATTCTGTGAAAGCACGACAGCCATTCGCCATTCCGTCCAGATCGCTACGCTAACAAGTGATTATATATAACGAATTCAAGATGCACGCATGTTTGTCTCATCACGCACATATCCATTGTGCACTGCTGCAGTCAAATCGGCCAGATGTTCTGTACTATGCACTTTTTTGTTGGTGTGAGCGTTGAAAACTCAATGCACAACTCCAAAAGCTGTTATTGCGCGTCTGTTTCGCACAGTTTTATCTTCCGGATCTAGAAAGCAACCCGTTTGTATTCTTCCTCTTTCCGGCGCCGACCGACATCGATTGACGATTACGCGTTTCGCGTGAGACTTCTTGAAGCAACATTGATGTGGAAGACGTAAGTCTCGCAAGCCAATCAGTCGCCTTTGTCGAATTCGGGAAAAGGAATGTGACTGAAGCCACAAGAACACATTTGATGACTGGCAACTAATACCTGCACGTGTAGATCTTTGGTCCAGTTGTCGAGCTTCTAACAGCAGATGAGGGGTGTAAGAATGTCTTGACATAGCGCCGTAGGGCGCCACAGATGACTCTTTGCATTCCTTACGACGGCACTGCTCGGCAGCATTCGTGCGTTTTTAGAGCTAGAAAGACGCCGCAACACAATGCGGAACGGCAGATATAGGAGCAAGAGCCACGAACGTCTTTGTTTACAGGAAAGCTGCTTGAGAGACATCGTCGCCCCTCGACGGCGGTGTCCAAGAGGCTCTGAGAACCACGTCTGTTTCGGCCAGTGGCATATCTAGGTCTACCGCATCGTCCTCCTTAGTTTCTCTTTTGCGTCACCTGCTCGGCTGAACCTCTCGGTGCAATCTCGCAAAAGGTTCCTTGAAATGGCGTGCCAGTCCTCTGGTCCTCTCGATCATCTCTTCCGTTGGCGCGTCCGTATAACCATCGGATTCTTCATGTTTTCCTCACCTGGTAAAACTGCATGGAAGCTCTGAGCAGACTATAAACAAGGTAGCTTTAGAAGAGTGCTATATGACGGCGAACCTTCTCGCGTTACCGTCTAGTGAAGCTTATGTGTTGATTTGCTGCGACAGACACGAACCACAAATGCGCCGTAGATCCTACTGGTGGGACCGTGCATCATTTTATGAGCGGCCACAACAAGAAGTTCATTACAACAGGAGACAAGACTTTTATTCCGGTGTGTCAAAACTCTGATGGAAGCTCTAACAAGGATTTCATCAAGAACTTATATCTGTAGTCTGAAGTCCAACGTGTGTTGAGCTTTTTGAGAACTGACCACTCGCATGCATGTACCCCATTGGCCAACACATCGCATGACCGCGATCAGCGCCACGACGAATGCCTCTGACTGCGAACCCCTTCCGCGAGAATACCAATTCAATTCAAAAATGTTGCCGCATGTCTTTAGTGATGCGGTTCCAGCAATAGGACGCATTCTCTGTACACTCCGATGACATCACGACTGACACACATCATTGCGATCATTTTGTTTTCATTGTTTCCCAGCGGATATGTTGCGAGTTCTTCTTACGGTCGGAGCAACAGTTGCTTGTCGCGGTTTCATCAATGTCATCGACTGTTGTTTTAGCAAAGGTAATGCGATATTACCCATGATAAGAAACTCTTCACTGACTCGTGTCTACGCAAGAAAACAAAAATGCGATGGCTCTCAATCAAAGGCGCCGATAAGACAATGAAATATGTCGAGGAGCTGTACTGAAATGTAATCAGATGAAATGCGATCAACAGGATCAAGAATTGATCATAAAAGGGCCGACTGACTAGTTTGGAAGAACCGATATCGGGGTCGATGTAACGTTTCACAGAAGTGCCGAGTCGACAACGCACGAACGACGGCGCGAATGAATGCTCAAACGATAACACAGGAACTCGAGATTAATTACAACAGGAATGTCAACCTTAAGTACCCACGGTGGTTACAGTTTTCCTAACCTTAGTACCTAACAGTCGTGAACTTCTAGCGCAAGTTGATAACCACATGCCTATCGTTATGGGGAAGTTAGCTCGGGAGCCGACATCCGTCGCGACCGATGGTCAGCGCGCCTGGATGGTTATACTACGGCACTCCTACTTCCGGTGGTTTACAGACGGCAGTTAAATGCTACATCTCCTACAACCGATGTCAACTCGACTCTCGGATCCAAAGCAGAATGTTGTGTATGGTGTGGTTTCTTTGTAAGTGTATCTTTGAGTTGTTCGAAACAATGGACGAAAAAGCTATTAATCACACTAAATACATTATTCGATGGCAGTTCTTCTCCATTCGATAGGAGGACGAAACGCATTTCATGGATCTTGTATTTTGCCAGAAAGTAAGCAAGCACCAAGGAGAAACCGATTTTAGAGACAGAATGACTGTTGTTAAACTGGATGATAAAGCGTCGTTCTTCTTGTCGTTCAGAATAAGACTGCACAGTGTAGTGAAAGCACTATCAATGGGAGATGAAGATTCAAACAGATTAAGGACGTTCATCTTTAAGTTGAATGATGATGCCGAAACGTGCAGAAAAGAGCAAACAGCAAAAGGCAAGAAGAAGCATTCCTTGCAGACACAGTTTAGAACTACACTGCGGTATCTGTTGTGACTGACTGGATAGGGAGGAGCGAGTCGTCCAACGGGCACGTCAGCGCTGGTTTCGGGGCGTTTGTAACAGTGGACGCTCTTTATGGACCCCGCGAATCTCGAGACGTTTCACGATCTCAATGCGTCTTCGTGGACGAATGGTTTTGGAGACGTTAAAGCCTATTACATCACCGGCGCTCGCACAGTCGACAACGTCTTGTAAGTCGTAGTCTTCGAAGAACTCGTCGCCGATGGTCCATATACCACGTTTTCTACTAAAAATGCGTTGGCGCCTTCGTCTTTCAAGGCGCATCCCTCTCCTGTGGAGAAAACATCAAGGTCAGGACGTGTGGTCAGCGTATACGTTTGGCGTCCGGTGACTCGAAACTCTTCCCGGCCCGGAAGAGCGACAAGAGTTAATATTACGTATTTACGCGTAGTCTTCGAAGAATGGGTACGTTTGTTCTTTCACTTCCGAGTTCTGTTGCGCTTCTGTAAGACAGTTTAGAAGCAGAATGATGCCAATGGCAGACCGTCTGAAGCTTATCATGATGATGGGCACTTGCGAACTTGTCAAAAAGAAAGACCAAGCGTTTGGATGCCTGATGTCAGCGCAGGTTACTTGCATATATGTCAGTGGACAGCTGTCCACCTTCGTGCAGCTGACCAAAGAATTGTATAAATTCAGAAGAATATTGTTTGAACAGTCTTTGTTGAACGATACGCCTTCGTCGTATTCGTGTCGTTTATCGACAACGCGACAATATAATTAACTCCTCATTAACATGGAGTTTGAATTAACATGTGCTGTGCCCAGTCAGACAGTCAGAGGAGCTAACAAAGCCTTGGCTAACAATATCGTAGAGTCCGTAATTGCACTTGACACAATCGATTCCACCCCAGTCGACAAGAGATCCCGACCAAGTGTTTTTGACCTCCCTCAATCCAACGACTGCATTTGACAGCGTGGCCTATCCAGTGTTGCCTCAGAAACATGTCACTCCTTAGATAAGTCCTACATTTCATCCATGATTTCCTTATCAAGAGATGGGCCTCTATGGATCACGAGAATACAAAATTTGTCCACAAACTGACAATGGAAGTCTTACACGGCTCATCGTCGTTATCTCCGTTTTTGTTCGCGTGCCGCTAAAGACTATGTCACCCTTCAGATCATTGTCCAATTGGCATAACGATGTTTGCGGACGATCTACTACTCCGACCCCTCGCTGTCGACCTGAGAACGAACTCGCCGCACATCGGTCTCCACCGCTTCTTGGTCAGCAACTGCTCGTGGGTGGATAGCCATGATAGTGATACTTTGGAGATGAAACGGAAGAACTTTATTGTTCTTCAGTCTAACCAAGAAAAACCGAGTTCACCAACTGGCAGAAACAGGTAACATCAGATGATATTATTAAATGTTGAAAAGCGGTTAACTGTCCTTGAAGAACGTTATCAACAATTGTAAAGAAAGGGAGCCGTGTGGATAGAATTCAAATGTTGCCATATATGCAAGTTGCGTATCTTAAGAAGACAGGACGCTAATTAAGAAAGCTTACACAAACAAATGTACCAGAACAAAATACATTAAACAAGACAACAAACACCGTTTTTCATTTGTTATCGAGGCGTTTACGCATAGCTCTCTGTCTTCTCCAATACAACAACGCTTGGATGATATGTCCAGATCTAAAAAGACAGATGGCGCAGTTCTTGATGCATTCGACGAGTTCCGGGTGGTCGGCGTCGCCGTGAAGGCGCTCGCACATATCGAGAGCCCTTCTGTAAACCGGCAGAGCCTCGTTGATTCTCCCCGTACGGTCGAGTCCGATGGCGTAGCTCTTGATGCAGTCGACGAGTTCCGGGTGGTCGGCGTCGCCGTGAAGGCGCTCGCACATATCGAGAGCCCTTCTGTAAACCGGCAGAGCCTCGTTGATTCTCCCCGTACGGTCGAGTCCGATGGCGTAGCTCTTGATGCAGTCGACGAGTTCCGGGTGGTCGGCGTCGCCGTGAAGGCGCTCGCACATATCGAGAGCCCTCTTGAGAACCGGCAGAGCCTCGTTGATTCTCCCCGTACGGTCAAGTCCGATGGCGCAGTTCTTGATGCATTCGACGAGTTCCGGGTGGTCGGCGTCGCCGTGAAGGCGCTCGCACATATCGAGAGCCCTTCTGTAAACCGGCAGAGCCTCGTCGATTCTCCCCGTACGGTCGAGTCCGATGGCGTATCTCTTGATGCAGTCGACGAGTTCCGGGTGGTCGGCGTCGCCGTGAAGGCGCTCGCACATATCGAGAGCCCTCTTGCGAACCGGCAGAGCCTCGTTGATTCTCCCCGTACGGTCGAGTCCGATGGCGTATCTCTTGATGCAGTCGACGAGTTCCGGGTGGTCGGCGTCGCCGTGAAGGCGCTCGCACATATCGAGAGCCCTCTTGCGAACCGGCAGAGCCTCGTCGATTCTCCCCGTACGGCCGAGTCCGATGGCGCAGTTCTTGATGCATTCGACGAGTTCCGGGTGGTCGGCGTCGCCGTGAAGGCGCTCGCACATATCGAGAGCCCTTCTGTAAACCGGCAGAGCCTCGTCGATTCTCCCCGTACGGTCGAGTCCGATGGCGTATCTCTTGATGCAGTCGACGAGTTCCGGGTGGTCGGCGTCGCCGTGAAGGCGCTCGCACATATCGAGAGCCCTCTTGCGAACCGGCAGAGCCTCGTTGATTCTCCCCGTACGGTCGAGTCCGATGGCGTATCTCTTGATGCAGTCGACGAGTTCCGGGTGGTCGGCGTCGCCGTGAAGGCGCTCGCACATTTCTAGCGCTTTTTGAGAGTATAAGAGCGATTCGCCGAACATACATATCTCTTGATAGGCTCGCGACATTTGTTTCAGTAATCCCAGTTCCACGTTAGTGTCGTTGCATTTGTCGGAGTTTCTTAGGAGTGACAACTCGTTACGAGCGAGCAAAGTCCACTGCTCTCGATTTGAACGAGAAGTTTTCCACTCGCCAATGTATCGGCCGATCGAATGCACTACTTCTTTGATGTGTTCTTCGATTGTATCCTTGTTTGTTTCTCCGTGCTTTTGGGTTTGGCTGGATATGTTGTTGCCGAAGAGAAGGTGTCGTACTACAAGCTGTGTCTCCGCGTGGATAAAGATCTGGTTCTTCTCTCTATCCCATGAGACATAGGAGAAACGCTCAAGGAGCCTTATCGATTTTCGTATCGTCGTCTTGGACTGTTGATCTTCGGGCATGATCCACTTGTATACCCACTCGATAGGCACTCCGCTCGGGTCAAGAAGTGCTAACTTGGCGAGAAGGTCGAGTGAACGCGATCCCAGATCGCCGGGTTCCTTCGAGATTTTTCGCATGATCGAATTGAACACGAAAACCATTCCACCGGCTACCCCACCGAATTGCTTTGCAGAGAGCATTTCCATCACCTCGGCTTCTCTCTCCGAATCGTCATAGCATCGAACTTTATCTAACCACTCAGCGGGCGTCTGCTCTTCATGCTGCACCATTGCGAAGAACTGTGCAAGAGCCAGCGGAAATCTCGGCAAGATGTTGGTCAACTCATCCAAATCATTACCATATGATGGATCGCCGAATCCAAATTTCTTCGCCAGATCTTGTGTTTCGAGTTTGTCGAATGGATCGAGTCGAACCATGTCGTGTGACCAGTCCCTCGCTCCACCGTCCCTCGTGGTGACAATAACATGTCCATTTGCCAGCGGAAAACATTCACGAATGGATTCGAGATCAGGCGCGTCGTCAAAGACGAAGAGATTGCGCGATTTTCTCAGCTCTTCGTGAACACGTCTGACCAGTTTCGGGATCTCGATGTCCGTCGGAAGCTCCAAGCATTCTGCAATCTGTAAGAAAGCAGCTGAGAGGCCCTCCGCGGAGTCTGAAGGAATCCAGAAATCGTTAACGTAATTGCCCATGCTTTTGAGACTTTCGAACACCTTCGCCGCGAGCTGAGACTTTCCTATGCCGCCAGGCCCGACGACTGCCTTGACTACAACTCGCTCCGTGCTCGATTCGAACGCTTCGACCAATTCGGTGTATTCAGACTTTCTCCCTGCAAAGTGACGAACCACGAGAGGCGCAAACAAACAATGATGCTTCTTCAGCGGAGAATGAACTTCGGTTGATGCACGCGATAATTCGCCTTCGAGATTCTTCCACACTTGGGAGAACAGCTTGCTGCTTATTGACTCTGTCCGGACGGACGGGACTGACTGGATCCGTTCCTCGACCGTCTTCCCTCCTAACCATTCGGACAGCACTCCCTCACATAACTCGCTATGCATGTTCGACGCCAAGTTCTTCAAGGCTCCATGCGCTCTGTGCTGCTCTGGCTTGCGTCCTTGGGCGCTCAACTGTGCTAGATTGTCGAGCATCTCCAAGAAGAGGTCAGGGTCGCTCGACCAGTCACACTTATCTCTTGGTTTCACGAGGCCTGCTAGAGTCTCGGCGCTCATACATCGAACGGCGTCATCCTTCCCGTGAATTGCGAGGCTGGTCAACATCTCCACTATGCCAAACCTCAGAGCCTTGCATCCTTCTTCGTTGGATCCCGTTTCTTCGAACACAAGCGACGAGAGGAGATCGTCAAATTGTTCAAACGCAGAGGGATCTTCAATAGCCGCGAAGCGCACAACATCTAGGGCGTAAAGATACTTGTACCACTGCTCTTCGCGAACGATTCGGTTCTCTCTCGCTCGGGACAGTGCACTCGCCGTGGACTCCGCATTCCCCAGATCGAAGTCCAGAAGGACGGCATTTCGCACCGCTTGACATATTCCCACCGTGCCGTACACGAGGTTGGCAATTCGTCTTGCATTGTTGGTGATGCGGACGCTTCGTTTCGACGACTGCAAGAAGGTCAAGCTCTGCTGCACCAGCATCGCCTGGTACTTTACCGGATAGTGCCCCGCAGCGTCGATCACTCTCTGACTCCAGTTCTTGAACTTGGCGTACAACCCGCCGGGTCTGTTCGGATCCCAGCTGCCCGAGCCGATGTCAAAGAGGATTCTCAGACACTGATGCACAACGTGCAGAGCACTGCACTGCACTGGGAACATCTCCTTCGAGAAGCTCATTCTCTGCGGATCGAAGGCATCTAACAGAAACTGGGCCAGCTGTAGAAGACAGTTTGGATCGTCTGCGAAGACCTCGGTGTCGACACTCTGAAGCGCGTGCTCCACTGCCTCGATCAGATATCTGTTGTTGAGCGCGTCGTTGCACAGCTTGTCGCGAAGGCTGTCGAAGAAGTCCTTGAGAAGAAGCAGATGCTCGTCGCCTGAGCCGTCGAGTCTGCACATGGCAAGGTACTCTCGGACTACTGCGCCACGATTGTCTGTCACGGCTCGCACAGGCATGTCGTTGAAGGCGTAGAGGACTCTTCGCATTATTTGTTCCAGCCCAAGTCTCAGTTCGGCGTCGTCCTCTTGGTTGAAAGCATTCACCACTTCCTCGAGACTACAATATCGTCTTCCGACAAGTGTTCTTCTGATGATCGAGCTGTCCATGCGAGTCAAAGCCCTTCTTGTCACCCAGCGAGAAGTACTCTCTTCGACGGCTGTCTGGTGTCCATGAGCATCGCTGCTGGACGAGGCTTCTCCGTTTCCGCCGCCCCAAAGCCCTAGCTTTCCCACAAAGACGAATCTCTCGACGCCGCGAGATCGATCAGACAGAATGTGGACGCGACGACGCAGAGCACTTAGTGGCAGGTACATTAGGCTTCTCATCGCTTCTTCTGGGTCGCGCAGACCCTCGCAGTACAGTGGAACAGTCGACGTCTTCGTGAACAATCCCATTCGCTCCACAATCTTCCCTGCAAACTTCCCTCCGACTTGAACGATCTTCACGAGGCCGTGTCCCTCTATGTTGACCTCGCAGATTTCAACCAGGTTACCCTGAGAAGAGATCTAAAAGCCGAAACGGGGTAAACGCAGAATACCTTCTTGAATGCGGGTGAAATAGTTAGAGAAAAAGGACTATCTGCTTGACGGAACGGTAGTGAATTCGTGTTGACCGAGTGCCAGCTTTTGGGGATGGCAGCTATCTGCACACGAGGTTTCGCAAGTACGACTCGTTTGCGGTCGTATCCTTTGGCGAAGACATCTGCAGCCTGCCCACGGCTATTACGACGTGAAATGTAGGACTGCAATGGACTGGTGACACTCAGAGGATCCCACACCTGTCGTACGCGATGTTTAAATGTGAGTCCCTTGTAAAGTATTCATCACCTTTGACGCTGGATAGGCGCTGGCTCCATTTACACTCTTCGTACAGACCTTACGTTGCAGCGCCTAAAGGACGACGCTAAGTTCGAAGTCGCCAAACAGCGCACAGTTTTCACTAACCTTGACTTGTCGCGGCGATCTATTGAGTCTCTTGTCGTCAGCCATGTCTGTCCTCCCGAAGGTTTCTTTTCGCCGACGCGTCCAACCGTGGTCTCTGAACGGCTTTTCCACGCCCATTTCGGCGGATGCACCTTCTTCGAAAGCCACAGAACGGTCACGCTAAGAAACGCCCACAGTGTCAGCACTCGCGGATGTGTTCAATGCGTTTACCGTCTTGTTAAATCCGAGCGCGTTCCGCGTTTCTTTAAGTCTTTCAGAACGCTCCGCCCCGGAGAGAGAACCGTCTCCCATTTCTCCGCAGTCCAGCAGTTCGTCGTTGCTCCAGGAGTCGTTCTGAGAACGGCAATTTAAAGGCGAGTTTGTCGAAATAGGTTTAGGCGTTAGAACGTCGAATGCGTCGAAAGGGGTTTTACGAACGGGATGCAGTGATAAACAACCGCAGATAACAGCTATGGCGATTTTGAAATCGGGCAGATGGAACAATTGGAAGATTCTTCTTAATGGATGGGAATCTGTTCAGGCCGATACCAATGAATGTGCAAGTGCAGCGAGTCCGACACAAGTGCAGATGTCAATATACCAACGACAACTAAAGGCTCTCTAAGACATCTCTTAACCAGCAGAACAGCTCTGCAGTCTTGCACAGGTGAGAACCATCTTCGACAGTCGTCAAAACGGCGATGCATAGATGAGGCCGGATGACGTGAACTGTATGTCATCCGTCTGTTCGTTGCATTTCACTAACTTCCTCAATGACAAAAACAACAGCAATATGGCTCTCATCAGACAGAACACACGAATCGGCAACAACCAGCACGGTATCGATATCTTTGTGACAAAAAACTCTGAGGAGTTTTGAATGTAGATGAAGCTGTGTGTCGAGGAACGACAGAACACGAAGTCGGAGGAAAAAACAGAAGAGCAAACGAGTGTATTTTTTTATTTGAACCGGAATCACTGTCTCCTCCGTTGAAACAGGAGTGTAGATTCCAGATTGATACGTAATCTTGAACCATGTCAGCGCCATTCCCACAGCAGTGATCATGAGATGCAGAATAGGCAATTTTACTTACGGCTTCTGACTGTTCTTCGAGTTCGCCATCTCCATCTGTCAACTGTCTGTGGCGTAGAAAGAAGTCGACTAGGCATGCCACCTCATCCAGACTCAAAATCTGATCATTCTCTCTTTCGCCTTGAAAAATGGCAGCCAAGTGCTTGTAGATCTCTTGGCGATCCAGAGTTCCCGATCTGTCATCATCTAATCTCTTGAACGCCATTCCAGCAACGAGAGACTGGACTGCAAATCGGGCATAGTCCTTTCTCCAGTTGGCGGGTTCTTCCTTGTGTTCGGCGTAGATCACAGATGTCAGGCCCAGTGCATGAACGGCAATGTATGAGACGACGAGTTGGGCTATACCAACAGCACAGCACCTGCCACCAGTGCATTCACAAGAGAGGAGACATCAAAAAGCCCCATGTTTCCTGAGACACTCATTCACTCTTGCAGGCACCCGTGTTTCGATCAGTCTAACCTGCGATCTGGAATCTGAGCTTCAATGCCATTTCTCTGGAAGTCCACTTGGATTCCCTCGAGCAGATTCTTGCCATCTCTTCGACGTTTGGGTTCGGGATAAACGAAAAACGGATCGTCTCCAACGTTCATCAGTCGATGCATGTCCGATCCTTCAAATGACCACGACAACTGCGGGGACACTTCCACAACCCAGATGGTGTCTTTCGATTTTCAGCCACTCGCTCTGTTGTAGGGATCCGGCGCCAAGGCCAGGGTGTACTACTTAAACTCTATCAGCAATGACACTCCCGAGAGACGGCCATGTGAGAAAGGAGGAAACTGCGATAGAACAGACTCAGCGGACACATATTCTTGTGTATCCTCAAAATGATGAAAACCGAAACGATAACAGTTTTGGATGCTGGGGATCTACGTACCACAATCCGGTACGAGCTACCAGCCATCGCCCGCATCGACAGCTCCGATGGACAGGGAGACACTTTGCGCCATGAGAACTGACGTCGGAAAAGGTTCTTTATTGTCGACTCAAGCAACGTGAACAAATGCTTCGCAGATTCTCGCAACGCCTATCGTTGACCATACCCGTTCCTCAGTGAAGACGTGATGATCATCTGCGTGCTTAAGTTAGGATCGACAACAGCATTGATAATGACTCCTTGATCCATCATTCTCATGTGTGTGCTCACGTCGTAGAAGCAGCGATCGATTGCCGTCCGCACAACAGCGTCAGCCTTCTCCAATTGTCGTGACCGAGATGCCTTTTTTCCAAAAACGTTTAGCGGTCGATCCTCCATTTAAGGCACGTAACGTCTACAACCCACAAGACATAGCAGCAGTGCAGTGTTCGAACAGATCAAGATCCCCTCCTTCGTTCTGTCCGGCGTCGCATTCGCCACGAACACTGGGACATTCCGAAAAGATTCTCTGCACACGCGTCACAAAACATCGCGGCCCAATACGAAGAAACACGATCTCGATAAACGCCGAGAGGTCAATAAAACAGAACGGACAGTCGAGGAAAAACGAGAAGATGCTTGTGCACAAATTGAAACGGGCTATACCAATCCTGACATCTTTCCTCCTCGCCGAGCACATCCATTCGTATTTTACAAGCTGCGTCTGAGCATCCCGCCGAAGAGCGATATTCTGCACCCCCTTGAGCTCTTACCGGACGATGCGCCATCGACACAGGGATGGATATCCATGGAATACGACGAAAACAATTGCTTGAGCAAGGGAGAAGAGAACAATCCTCCTCTCGATGCGTTCGACGAGATCGTTCCCGAAAGCGATGAATGTGCGCAGCAAGCGGTACAGCAACTGACGGAAGCATCGAAGATGACAGATTCGTCGACGCTCAATCGGGCAGAGATAAGAGCGTATTCCCGACGATACGACCTCAAGCCGCGTTTTCGTTGGGAACACTGCCGCCTTGTCCAATACGATAGGTACTGACACTCGTTTTTGACGCCTTGAGATCATGATCGCGCAGTTCGACGAAATTGTTCAAGATCGAATGGCTGGATAACGGAAGGGAGAAATGGGTGAAGCGATTGAACTTGCTGCTCGAGGACGAAGACAAGATCGAATTCCAACAGCGCATCATTGATGCGAGGAGACTAAGGAAACAGGTCGGAAGCCGAGTATGCACAGTAAGGGTGCTCATCTATAATGACAGTTTCTGACAGAGAGGGAGTACGATCGGTTCGTCTCCGCCTATCGAACAGACGATGCCGAGGCGTCGGCAATTCTGGACGAGGGTATGTGTTCGCGCATCAACATTCGAATCGGAATCGGCACCGATCGGCTGCATTTTACACAAGGTTCGCCCGCACGAGCTGGGGTATCTCGACGAGAGGCCGGAATCGTGTCTTCGTGTGGCAGAGCTTCTGGATGCGGTCGAGGATATGCGCCGCCAGTGTCTTCAAGAGATCGGTGTCCGATGGATGCTGTGTCGATCTGACGAGGAGGAAGCGACGAAGGAATTGCGATCGATCGTCAATCGTAATCAGCGACCGATTCCGAAACAGGTACTTAGCTGGCAACATAAGAAATAGACGACCTGATCATGTCTTCCTCTATCGACACGTCGTTCTACTTCAGGGCTGTGTCGATCTTCGACCACTGCCCGCTGGTGTTGAAGTGGATCGTCATCAGTATCAAAGCATACTAGAGTTAAGGAATTTCGCCGATCTACAGAATCTGATCGAAGGACGATCATTGATAGCGAATGCACATTACTTGGAACAAATCCAGATGGTGTTTGGAGAGTTGGACGTCTCCGATGTTTGCTTAGTCCCAAGACTTGACGAATGGACATTGCCGTTTCAACTGACAGAACTGTTGGAAATTCTCGACGTGCATCTCTCGGATGCGGCTGAGGCAATTCGCTGCGATTGGGTCTATAAGGTCAGCTACCCAAAAGCAATTGCCTTATCTAAGATCAGCGTCGAATGTACAGATACTCGGAGTGATGGAGACGACCAGATCCGAAGCACAGAGAAGGAGCCATCGCAAACAGAAAACGCTCTCGCTGGATCGACGACACGAGACAGATACAGAAGACCCTGTAGAGAAGCAAGTGGAGCGCTTGGCCAAGATGGTCTCACTGGTGATGAAGGATCAGCTTCACGCTGTCGTGGTCAACACACTTGGTCGCTACGAAGACATCCTGACGTCGTTTCTAGGGGCAGAGAGTACCACCACATTTTGCTTCTCTTGAAGCGAATATGTGTCTTGTGTTGGTGTTTGCTTAGATGCAGCAGAAGTGATCACAAATCGTCCTTTGTTTCGAATCGATGTCGTCTGGAAAGAAGGCGCGTTTTTCTACAATCCGACGAAAGACGAAGTGCGAAGTGCGTTGCAGTGTCCGTTAAACAGCATTGTCCATTCGTTGTCAGAAATCACGGATGTCTCCGAGAGAGTCGATCGACAGATTGCGATCTCTCTCGTCTATGCATTTCCTTTTTAGATGCGCGACGCGGCGTCGAGTGCCGTGCTCGCCTCGATCGACAATCGTCACCCATTGATCGCCAGAGTGCGAGAAACCATTAAACGATTTGTGGAGATCGACGAAACCCATCTCGATGATCTTCTGCTGCGTCTATCAGACTATCAGGATCTTCCTTTGCAAAAAGACGGCGATCTCGGCGATGCACCGAACGAAGCGTCTTTCAATCAACTCTTTGATATCAAAAGAGTAAGATGTCTCCGATCGCACAGCTATCATCTTTTGAATGGCATACAGCTAATCGAAAGGATAGCGGAAGAATTACCGAACGTTGTTATGCTGAATGTTTTCGCAGTCGACCTGAAAGGCGTGAAAAGTCTCCTCGTTGAGAAGGCGTCTGCGTTATGTACAGAGATCACACAGAATCTAAGTCAAGAATGGAGACAACGTAATGATCGGACACGGGAACGTTTCGAGACACTCGAGCAGCGTCTGATGACATCACCCAAATCAATAGAAGAACTGGGCGAGTTGCTAGACGTCATTGCAACACTGGACACCCAACTGGAAGAGGCAGGGGAAGAGATCGCACACAACGATGAAGTAAAGCAAATCTGTTCTACAATACAATGAATATGTGCTTCTGCTTGATCGCCTACATCGTAGATGCTTAATTCCTTTCATCGATGCCGAGCACAAGTAGCCGATCAAGTCATCGAAGCTGCATGGGCAGCGAAGCTTTGGCCGGATCGACTTCGGGAACTCTCAAATGAAGTGTCCGTGTCGCTAGAGGAAACGAAGAAGCACTTCGTAACGGAGCTGTTGTCCGACGCTGAATGTCTCCAAGACGATCTGAAGGCGATCAAGGTATACACCATTCGAACGCGCAATATCTGGCGAGATCGAATGTTGCTAGAACGAGGTCGATGCTTATACGAAGTTCGGAGACCTCGATCGCTACATCGATCGCTGTCAAATCGGGCAGGAATTGACGGACGAAATCGAGAAACGGATCAGCAGGGCCACGATTCTCACGCGCCGACAGAAGATTCTAAACATAGATGCAAACGTATGTGCTGATCTTGGCGCCGTCAAAGATACTTTGGACAATCACTTTGCTGCATGGTCCTTCTGTCACGAAGTTCTTCAAGGAATCGAAACGATAATGGATCTCTCGTTATCGATCGTTGTCGCTAACGACGTCGATCAGCGTCTGCATGACTGGTCTATCTATCGATCATCGCCTCTGTGATGCAACACGTAAAAATGTCGTGTAGGAACGATCGATTGACCAGCATTGCGGCAACTGTCAATGATTCCACGGCGCATGCACTCGAAGAGTTGAAAAAGAAGATGGATGCGTTTGGCGACAATCTGCCATTGCTTGAACTCTTGACAGGTTGCGAGCTTTCGGAGCGACACTGGACACAGATCGGCGATGCGATCAGCACCGAAGAGAAATTGGATTCGGAAAACACGTAAGAATGTTAGCGATCGCGCCCGATGATGATGTTCGCGACGTCACATTTACATGGCGGCCGCTCGAAGTTGCGATCGATCACACGATGTGACGTGTTTAGATTTCGTGATGTCCTCGACAGCGGGTGTGCCAAGGCGATCGACTCGATTCGGCGTATTCATGAAGAAGCGCGGCAAGAGACTTCTCTTCGGCGAATCGTGCTTGCGATCGAAGACGAGTGGCGCTCGATGCTGACACTCAACTTTACCACGCACGAAGAGACAGGTCCATGACGAAGCACTCACATCCGTCATCGGTAATCGTCGTCGACGCCGATCGGGACTTCGTGTAGGCATGCCTCTTATGATCGATCACGAGACGCTTTCTCAGAAAGCAACAGCACATAAAGAACATTTGCATACACTAGACGCTTCTACTTGTGAAGAACTCGAACAAGGCATTCGATCTTTGACAGCGAACTTGATCTTGCTATGTGACACCCTCGATACCTGTCATACCTGTCAAGAACGTAAGTGAAGCCTTCTTTACTCTCTATAACTGCGATCATGGTACGGACATAAACATCCGGTATCTTCTGCAGTGTGGTCAACGATCGAGATATCGTTTCGATCAGAAGATGCAAGGCAACGGGCACCGAATGAATTCCGCAAATTTCAGGCCGTCGATCAAACAATGAGGTAATCGTGAAACCGTCGCCACTGAATCCAACTGATGATAACAAGTCTTTTCTCTTTAGACATATCCTGGAGGAACTAAGGATCGATCGAATCGCGATGCCGGCTCTTTCCAAAGACGGACTGTTGGCAACGCTGCAAGAATGCTACTCGCTTCTGCTCGAGATTCAAACAGCCGAGACCGTCTGATCATATGATGCCGATCGCTTGTCTGCGATTTCGATTCTCTTTGTCTTTATCGAGATCAATCGCAAACAGTGCTGTATACGCCACGTCACATCAAGAACGCGCCTTCTCTTTGCATCTCGATGCTTGACGCCGATTGTACGATTTGCAAACGTCTCATCAAACTTGTTTCCGTTTGGCGGCGCGCAAAGTCGTTTCTCACTGAAGGTTCTCCGATCGAACCATGCCGGCTACCAAAACTGCGACCGTCAAGCGCAAACTTGCGAAAAAGATGCGCCAGAACAGACCGATTCCTTACTGGATTCGCCTTCGCACAAACAACAAGATCAAATACAACGCAAAGCGACGCCATTGGAGAAGAACCAAACTGAAGCTCTAAGCAAAGAGCCCATCCATCCCTTGAGCAAAGCACGTTGTATTGTCGAAGTCCTTTGCAGAGCTCTTGATGGAACATCAATTTAACAACGGAGTCCCTATTCTCTGCGTGTTAGCAACAACAACAAATCCAACCGCAAAATTCACGACGCGCCATATGCATCTAGCCCTCTTCTCCACAACAATGAAATGTGCCGATCGGCACTATTCTGGAAACGAAAGAAGTGTGCCGAACAAGAAGTGTTGCATGATTGGAAACTTGGTCAGCACTTCGCCTTGATACATCCGAATCAGTCCACTATGGACCTAAACAACACGACCCCCTTTATCTCTCCATACCGCACCCCGATACTCACTTTTGTCCATGTCGGGACCTTGGAGGTATCGAACAGGTAAGGTGACGTCTCTGCCAATGGCCCCTTCTTCATCTTCACCACACACAGACTCAGGGAAGACAGACCAGCGATATCTGTCACTCACTTTCTGTACGAAGCTGACGCATCCAAAGAACATATAGTGCGATTCGTGACAGCGCACGACGTCTTCTTGTAGAATTGAGGAAGGTGGTAACACGGGATGGTTGATCAGTTGTGCAGCTCCCAGAACAAAGGGGAGAAACTGATAGTCGTCTAATCCCCAGACGCCAGCCGATCCGGCCGGTTCCAGTCCATATGTCATCTGGAGCTTTCGCATCAGATCCAGATACGAGGTCACCACACGAGTGACCACTGCCACACGATCACCATCCGTAATCAATCCAAGCTTGGCCAGACAGAAAAGAAAAGCAAAGAAGTTTGTCTCGTGCCCCGTCCCGTAATCAATCCTCGACTTGTTCCCAAAACTGTCATAGACATATGGAGTCAATTCCACCACAGCACCTTTAAGCTCATCGCCCACGATCTCTGGAAAGAGTGAATGGATACGGAGCGTGGTAAAAGGGAGTGTGACCTTCGACGAGATGGTTGGAAAACTCCAGTCGATCGTGCCACTTGCGAAAGGCCACATTGCCATAGCGCATTGTCTGCTCATGCGGAGGGATTTCGTCGATCCATGTCGAAAGACGTGCAAGGAAATCGAGGATGCGCTGAATGGCAGGTGCCACTTGCACATCGTCTGTCAGCTTAACGCCACGGACCGACTCGCCGAGGGCGAGGATGAATCCCAGGAACTCGCGAGCGGAGGAAGATTCAAGAAATCGTCGTAAATCGTCAATGGAGTGGACGCGTTTCTTGGCGGGCTTTAGACGTGGTGAGCCGACGAAGCTGTTGACGATGGACGGCATCACGGGTTCTGCCGATATCTGGGCCTCCTGTTGCAGAGCGCGGGCACTCGCGAAATCAAGTTGTCGTTGCGACACGGGACTGCGACTGCGCATCGGTGAACGACGCGGAGAGGTCGTCGGTATATCGGGAAGGCGTTCATTCTTCATTCCGCGGTTTTCGCATACAATCACGTAAAGACGCTTTCAAAATGGAATGTGTTGTACACGACGTCTGGAATCTCATACTGACGAAGCCAAGAGCTGGTAGGTTTTGGGTCATGGCTCTTGCAAATCCACCACACCCACTTCTCTCTCATGCCGACTTAGCTTCGCCGAAAGGACGTCCGAGTTCTCGAAGCGTGTTCTGGCGCATCTCTTCATAGTTCTTTGCATCGGTGAATGGGGAGAGGAGCTTCTTCCATCTGGCATCGATCGCTTCGGACATCTCTTGTGTGAGGTGAAGCTTCCATTCGCCAATTTTGCCGTTTCGGACCTTCGGCGCGGAAGTCGTGCCTGCAGTCGGATCCAATCCCACAGCATGGTTCCTTAATCGCTTAAAGGGGAATTCACAGTATTTCGACGCATGCTTCTTCATGAAATCGAAACTGGCCTGGCGAGCAGTAAAGTGAGTGAGTGATCCTTGTAAGGCTGACGTGTAATTGACGACCTGGTGCTCGACGAGATTGAGGAGATCGGAATCCCCGACACCGATGTTCACAAAGTCCGATATGAGCTCGATGCATTTCCTGAGATCTTGTTTCAGATCTTCATAGTGCAGCCACAGGACATTCGGATCTTTGCGGTGCGGATACCAAGACGCTACAGCTTAAGACTTATTCAAAGGTGTGATTCAACCGAGTTGATCCTACCTTGATGTCTTAACTGCATTCCTGCAATGAATCTGTACTTTTCAGGTACTTCACTGGCTGCAAAGTAATCCACGAACTCATTAAGGTCCATTTCGTCCGAGGTGAAGATCCAGTCACATATGTGCCAATAAGCAGAAACGGCAGAATCTTTGGGGTCTCTGAACAAACGTCTATCTGTACAGTACAGTGTGACATAGGCAGACGTGTACGAACCGGGTAACGACGATGTATTTGGAAAATCCCTTAGGGCATTCTTCGTATGTGAGGTGTGTCTTGTACATGTTTGGCTGAAAAGGCTGTGGCGTGTCAATTTCTGGACCGTAAGGACTGTATTCAAGGTTGACAACAACATCGTCGATCTCTTCGAAATTCATGTCTCCGCGCGAACGCAACCCATGGAGAATCTGCTATGGATGCAATTAACACCCGACTCAGATTTATAACTAACGTACGTACCTGCTGAACCCACGTGGTTCCAGACTTGAATCCGGAGGCGAGGCAGATCTCTCCAGGATTCGGCTTGTAGTTTAGAACTGCCATGATGCGGTCTAGGCGAGACAGGTTTTTGATTCTTGTGGAGATAAGTTCAACGATTTCTGGAACTTCTGAATAACTTCGAACCGAAGCCATTTTTCGTTTTTTCCAAAAGCAACAATTGCTGTGGCGTCGTATCTGTTGTAAATAGACAGCTCGCTAAGATCTTTTGGAATGGTTTACAGCACGGCGGCGGATAGAAGCAAGATGACAACGATTAGTTGAAAGGATTGTTACGCGGAATGCGACAAGAATACAGATATCGTGCAGCATCGCGCAGGTAGGCCTCCTTATATGCTTCGTTGTACAAATCGAAACACGTTCGATAACAGCTATAGCGTTTACAAGTCCATGAACCAGGATGGCGGCGACGAGGTTGCCGTTCGATTCCACGTAAGCCACTCCGGAAACAACCCCGCAGACAAAATGCTGCGGAAAAGCCATCAACGAGAAATGTTCGATGGCAAACATCGATGCATTGACAAGGAGAGAAATGTTAAGAGGGTAGAAGGTGAGAAGGCAAGGTAGTAGAAGACCACGGTAAAGGTACTCTTCCAGAACTGGACCAACACACACCGCCATCACAGCCACGACGGCCGCCGCAACCGGATCGTCTCTTTGACCGACAAGGATCTCAGAAAGCGACGGTTCGGAAGGAGGCAACCAGTGCGACAACTGCGTGTCGATGAGATCGACGACTGCTGCTGCGATGACACTAATCATCAACGTTCTCCTGTCCAGACGAAATCTGACGGACAGTGCCAATCCATCGTCATTCTCAGCAAAGCGATCGGCTATCGTCTTGATACCGGCAATCTGGATAACACTTTGTGATAGACCCATCCATGCGAGTTGGGATGTCGTGAGATCGCCGATGGACGTGTTCATCATTGCCGCGAATAGGGGAACGGATCCGCTGCTCATGGTCAAATGAAAACAGAGCAGCGTGACGGAGAGATTGAATGCGTCCCATGAATTCTCGCCTAAATCGCTTTCGTCTTCTGAATCGTTTTCGGTATCCTCGACGTGGCGGCGACATGAAGATATCTTTCGTTCGATCTGTCTCCGCTTTGCAACGCGCTGTTGTCTGACCACGCGTTGTGGCCGCGCAGAAGTGGAAACGAAAACGATCGACCGCCGAAGCATTGGTTAAGGAGATACAGTCACTGTCAGACGCCGAGATTGGACTGCCGCATGCAAGTATGTTTGCCTTTCGTTCCATATCACACGAGACTCGACCGACGTGTGCATACCGACACTTGGCCTATCGAAAGAAGAAACGCATCATCATGTATTCCTCAATCCGCTTGGCGAGTTGCTGTTCTTGTCGACCTCTGTTCACATCTCGCTCACTCCTCCCTATCGTCACATGGATGATCACAAAGCAATTCCGAGTGGACGTCTCTTGTATAATTACCGACCGACCTTGGAACTGTCGACCATCCTTTTTGAACACGAGACTCTTTTCAGCATTCGTCGATGAGCACTTCCTATGGCAAGGATCCGCATCAGCTCCTCGCAGCATCGTCATCGATCAAACGAACCAATAACATCTTAGGTTATGTCAGTATACGATAAAGCTACAATGTATGCTGTCCTCTGTCGACCATGCTTCTCGTTACATCGAGAAATTAGTATAACTGCTGCTCCAAATAAGAAACACGCATCCAGGTGACCTCTTCGGCTTTTCGACAGGTAATAGGTTTGATACGTGGAACAGACTCCAAACGATTTTGCTTCTCGTGCATTGGAGACGCCATCGAGTAGAGAGAGGGTTCTTGATCACCATTGGGTCATTTATGAGAGATGTGTGCTCTCGTACGAAGCTTTAAATGCCCATGGGTTCGCAAATGATGTTATCATTGCAGCGCCTCCTTGTTTGATGCATCGGCTTTTTTTGGGCGTTGCCGCGCGACCTGTCGTCACCTGTGGTCGACAGCTCTGCGCGTTTCGTAATTCCACGTCGGCATCACAAGGGGTGTGGCAACACGAACACAAAACGAGAATAGAGTTGGCTCACCTCGAACCATGGCAACAGAATGCGCTCGAAAAGAGGTTTCTGTGTAACCGCAAAGAGCTCGGGGTTACCGTCTATCCTCGTTTGAGCTTCACTATTGTCATTGCCCTCAGGTTATTCAGCTGTCTCGAGAACTCGGCCTCCCAAGACGGGTTATCCTTCTCTGGCTCAGAGAAATGCGAAATATGCGATCAGAGTAAACGCTCTCTTTCAACCCGCCGTGACAAGCCTTGATCGTAGCGTCCGCGAATCGATTCTATCGGCGCATAAGCAGAGCCAAGAGGCCGATCAAAAACTCAAAAATCATGTGGATGAGGTGCGCCGAAAGAAGAAGCAAAGACAGAAAGCGCGCGCCCCGCCAGATATCCTCGGATCAGATTCAGGCACCACTTCAGCGTCATAACCTTTGGCAAGATTTTGATGAATGACAGAAGTGGAGTCGCCGCCTCCGCCACCGCCCTTAACTCGGATGCAGACCGAAGGGCTCGAAAAACTCTGGCTCTCGACGACGCGGCCTTCGACAGAAGAAATACGGTGCGACTGCCAATCTATACCGTCCTTGCTGAGTTGTTGGTGTCCAGGAGTCTGCAGCAGATATATAACGTGCCAAAAAGACGTGCCATCGAGTGGTTTGTCGAAAAAAGAGAACGAAATAGCCGAAAAAAGAAACACCGAAATAAACCATAAGGATATCGGCGCAAGTGCAAATCCGACGTTGTATGGTTCTTGCAGCGGCATTCAGATGACCGTTGTTGGCCAATGTGTTTTCGACATTGTGCCGAAAATTATCATATCTCTGGAGATCCGAGGAAAACTTGCAATGACATCCACGACGAAATGTAAGAGATCGATTTTTTGGTGCAGCAACGACTGTCGAGAAGTGGAAGACATCCGAATTCGACGACGAGTTTGGGTGCCGTTGAACGCACATCGTATGTCGCAGCAATACCATTAACAGGAGAAGCTTGAGACGAAGCGATAAACACGATGCGCGATAGATATCGATCAGATCTCGAAAGAGGCGGCCTGATGGACAGCAAGAATAGAATCGCCTTCGTCGAATGCGTCCATTTCATCACTTCGCCGAGCTCTGATCTGACGGATGTGACAAAGAAAGCGAAAAGCAGAGAGAATCGCAATGGATGCACGATCTTCACGATCTTCGACGAGATGGTCAAAACTCCTGTCGATGTCGCATGCGAAAGGCAAGACTACCATAGCGCATTGACTGTTCGCGTTGAGGGATTTTGCTGATCCATGTGGATGAACCATGCAGAGAAAGGCGCATGGCAAATCGAGGATGTACTGAGTGGGAAGCGTCACTCGGACGTCGTCGTCATTTGAGTTGACGCCGCGCACCGCATTGCTGACGGTGAGGATGAATCTCAGGAATTCGTGAGCCGAAGATGCTATTCGCTAGCGTTCGGCGTCACATGCATTCACAACAACGACTTCCCGCACCGACAACGTAAAGACGTCGTCGGCACGTCAGTAAGGCAGGCGCTCATTCTACATTCCGCGCGTTTGCATAAATGACATTAAAGAGAGGATCAGTGTTGAGCGTGAGGTCGAAATCTCACAGCGACTCAGGGTTCGCCGAAAGGACGTCCGAGTTCTCGAAGCGTGTTCTGGCGCATCTCGTCGTAGTTCTTTGCATCGGTGAACGGGGAGAGAAGATTATGCCATCTGGCATCGATTGCATCGGACATCTCTTGTGTGAGGTGAATCTTTCCTTCACCGACATTCCCGTTTCTGATCTTTGGCGTTGTACTCGTGGCATTTTCAGGATCCAATCCAGCAGCAGCATTTCTCATTCGTTTCAACGGCAGATCGTGGAACTTCGATGCATGCTTCTTCATGAAATCGAAACTGGCCTGTCGAACAGTAAAGTGAGTGAGTAATTCTGTAAGGTCGAAAGATAATTGACGACCTGGTGCTCGACGAGATCGAGGAGATCGGAATCACCGACACCGATGTTCACAAAGTCCGATATGAGATCGATGCATTTCCTGAGATCTTGTTTCAGATCTTCGAAATGCAGCCACAGGACATTCGGATCTTTACGGTGCGGATACCAAGACGCTACAGCTCAAGACTTATTCAAAGGCGTGATTCGACTGAGTTGATCTTACCTTGGTGTCTTAACTGCATTCCTGCAAAGAATCTGTACTTTTCAGGTACTTCACTGGCTGCAAAGTAATCCACGAACTCATTAAGGTCCATTTCGTCCGAGTTGAAGAACCAGTCACGGAGGTGCCAGTAACCAGAAATGGCAGCATCTTTGGGGTTTCTAAACAAACCTCTATATTTTTATAGTGTGATCTGGGCAGATGTGTACGAACCGGGTAACGACGATGTATTTGGAAAATCCCTTGGGGCAGTCTTCGTATGTGAGATGCGTCTTGTACATGTTTGGCTGGAAGGGTTGCGGTGCGTCGATGTGTGCTCCATGGGGACTGAATTCAAGGTTTGCGATGACTTCGTCGATCTCCTCGAAACTCATGTCACCGCCTGAGCGCAGTCCATGGAGAATCTGCCGTGGCATTTCAATTCGTGCTCTGTCTAGAAATTGGATCTGCGTACCTGTTGGACCCACGTGGTTCCACACTTATAACCGGAGGCGATGCAGACCTCCCCTGGATTCGGTCGATAGTTCAACGCGGCAAGGCCGCGTTCGGGATGGCTCAGTTTTGCAATGCCCATGAGGACACGGTCAAATACATCTCCAACTTCTGAGTGTGTTCGAACGGTTGTCATGCTTGTCGTTTCTTCTCAGGGCTGTGCTTCGTGGTGTCGTCGACTGGACCACGGATGAACGGACGTTGCAAGTTTTGAGTCAAGCAACGTCGTATATTCGAAGCAAAAAACGAAACGTTAAAGCAGCTGTAACAGGGGGCGTGAAATCTCAACTCTTCCAAGAACGTACACGTCTGTGCCGCGCATTAGCGTGATTTGGTGCTGTCATCATAGCGATTTCTACTGCTATCTTTAGCGTCGGCCACGTAGGTTAAATATGATTCAGTCTGCGAAACCGTTCTCCCTTCATCTGATCAGTTTGAGTATGGATTTTTTACAAAGCGAGTTCATCGAACCGCGGAACCTGCCTTTGGTCTGAATGAATGTTGGTAGGGATCATGATATGTCTCAACGTCTTCTCTTGATCGAAGAGAATTCGATCTCCGTTAGACAGTTCATTTCCTATTGCATTTGGTGTACTTTCGTTTTGACCTTCTTGTCTTTCGTCTTTCAGATCAGGCATGGCGTGTGTCTTGAAGGTTGCATCCCGCCCATGGAAGCATCTACGGGCCAAGAATCTCGCTAATGTTTTCGTGTTTGCATCCTACATTAGGTTTTCCATTATAAACTGCACATAGAAGTTGAGAAACCGCGTCTCGAAGCACAGACGAAACGCTACTCTCGCAAATATTGAAAAAACGTTGATCTAGTTCGATGATCAATAAAACAACTCTTAATTGTTTAAGTAAAAAAGAACACGGATACCGCAGATGAATTCATATACAATAACCATTCGGTAACAGCTCGCACACGTGGCATGTTGGCTAGGATATTGACTGGCAGACCACTGTGCGTGCAAGGGGCGAATTCCGTAGGCTAGTTCCAACTACAAATCAAAAAGGGAAAGGTTCAGATAACAAATTACGATAAAAGTCAAACACAATGACGGAATAGGCCGACTATTGCAATTGCCGATCGACTGGCCGCGACAATATAGTCCTTTCTAGAATGATCTGGAGGACACTCAGCCCGCTTGGAAGTCGTATTAAAATCCAGGAATGTGAACTTCTATTATATTGTGTATTGTGCGCCTTGTCTCTGCGATCGTTTGTATTTATCACCAGTGCTGTCACAACAAGACTGTCAGAAGCCGTTCTGATGTGATCGAAGTAGGATTTCGTAGTTCGGTTCAATTTTTCAAGCGCATTTGACATCACATTCTCGAAGGAAAGTAAGCCAAGGACGCTAAAAGTGAAGCCCGTCGTCATGAGCCATTCGCGCAGAGCTTTCTCCGAGAAAGAGCGAAAAAAGAAATGCCCTGTCGTTCACTGCATGTTCATGAGCCACAAACGTTTAAACACAAATGTTGAATAAGAAGACTACCAAACGACTTCGTGATTGCATCAAAGTATCGATTAACTTTAAGCAGTTCATTCAAGAACTTGGACACAACATTCCAACCAGACTTGAAAGGGCAAATAGGTCACGACCAACTCACAAAATCGAAAACCCCTCATCCCTTGTCAAAAAATATCTTTCCCGCCTAAAGCAAATGCATGATAACGAAATCTATGCATCTTCTCCTCCGAAGTAAGTCATTTGAATAGAGAGACTTGATTCTCATTACTGTACTGATACGCGTAAAACGTACGGGCGTTGCAAGAGACTGCAGTATAGACTTTTCGCAGATCGTAACGAACTTTGCTTTTAACAATAAATCGACTGTCTGTTCGTACCCCTCATTTTATACGTGAGATTGAGCATGACGTTATATGCTTTCGTCATGTTTCTCAGCATGTCTTCATCTTCGGTCTGGCTTCTCCTCCTCTGTCCTTCGGAGGGCATGACAGTACTCAATACCAAAGATGAATCAATATCAGGCAAACGTAATAATTGAAGAATTCGAAAGAAGACCTAGATGGTGCGTTAGTTACTCGTATTTGCCAAGAATACAAACGTCATGTCAGTCCACCGAACAAGAAAATAATTTCGTTTAGGAAATTTTCGCCAGTCCATGGATGTTTGTTAATTAATTTGTCATGCATGAACTTCTCGACGGCGATTTTACCTTACGTGCGTTCTGGACCTACGGGCACATGAAGTGAAGAAAGCACTTTCAATAGCCAGTTTCAGCTTAAGCAACAATCTGACCATACGCTAGACATGACGACACGCTTCGCAGTGTTTTGAAAGGGGCGATCTAAGCTGTCATGTGTCCCTAATTCATTCGAGAACGACATAAGCGATGCAAGGACCGTCATCTATTAAAAAAGTGCACGCCGGCGTCCGCAAAATCTTAGGTAACTATTTCACGGAATTGGGATTCTTTCTGGCTGCTCACCCCGCTGTGCTATTAAGAGAAAAACTCGAGTTTACGTTGCAGCCGATCCTTCTCAGTAGAGGCTCGTTGGAATGCAAGAAAATTCGAGAGTAGCTGGTAATTGGTTCTATGCCGTTCGTTCGTTGCTTTTAATGTTTAGGTTGCGCGCTTGTGCAATGGCTGCTGGTGGCGCGACGAAACCTTTTTATCGTCGAAGCGAGATCGATTCATTCATATTTTTAGCAAACTTTCCTCCGCTGAATTGCGATCAGATTACGCAAATGGATGTACAACAGGACACTGGACATATGCGGTTGCAAAAGAAATCTGGTGAACCATTATCGACTACCATTGAGAAGCGAACTAATATCCCGCTAACGTGCGCGCCGCTTTTTAATTTAGCGAGCACCAGTTTCATACAGTACTTGGTCGTTTAATTTACACATCCGCTAAAAAATCAACAAATGCGCCATTACGCACGTCCAAATGTCTGCGTAAAGTTTGCTGCTTATTGTATTACGGTTTATTTGACAATTAACACGCTTTGTTTGCGTTCTGAATTTACGACGAAGCTAACCACGTTCCGTGTTGGCGGTCGTCACCTATCCGACAAAGAAACAAAACGAAACGTCGTTGCATTCAGCGAAAATGGCATCCTCCCGGAAGTATACGAAAGTTCCAGACGTCGTCGCTCGTACCTTCAAAGTCTTCGGAAACATTAGCACTCCAGAACGTCTCAGAGCAGTCTTCAACTATCGGCCAAACCCCGGAGAAATCTGCATCGCAACCGGTGTCAAGTCTGGAACCACTTGGGTCCAACAGGCACATGCGTTAATTATACCTCTTAGCAGCATTAATTGATCCACGGCAGATTCTCCATGGACTGCGCTCAGGCGGCGATATGTCTTTCGAGGAGATCGACGATGTTGTTCTCACTCTCGAATACAGTCCGTACGGACCAAAAATTGACACGCCGCAGCCTTATCAGCCAAACATGTACAAGACGCACCTCACATACGAAGATTGTCCCAAAGGATTTGACAAATACATCGTCGTCACCCGGTAAGCATATACAACAGCTCTTTCCGCATCTTAACAAATTTCCGGCTCTAGTGACCCCAAGGACTCTACGGTTTCCAACTATAAATACCTCTGTAACTGGTTATTCACCTCGGAGGAAATGGGTCTCAACAAGTTCGTGGATTACTTTGTGGCTAGTGAGATACCTGAAAAGTACAATGAGTTTGCAGCACTGCAACTGAGACACCAAGGCGAGAAAGATCTAATCCGATCACACTTTCTTATCAGAATTGAGCTGTAGCGTCTTGGTATCCGCACCGCAATGATCCGAATGTCTTGTGGTTGCATTTCGAAGATCTGAAACAAGATCTCAGGAAATGCATCGAGCTCATATCGGACTTCGTGAACATCGGTGTCAATGATTCCAATCTCCTCGATCTCGTCGAGCACCAGGTCGTCGTCAATTACACGTTAGCCTTACAGAATCACTCACTCGCTTTATTGTTCGCCAGGCCAGTTTCGATTTCATGAAGAAGCACACGTCGAAGTTCAGCGATCAAACGCTGAAGCGATTAAGAAACCATGCTGTGGGATTGGATCCGAATGCAGGCACGACTTCCGCGCCGAAGGTCCGAAACGGCAACGTCGGCGAATGGAAGCTTCATCTCACACAAGAGATGGCGGATGCGGTCGATGCCAGATGGCAGAAGCTCTTCGCTCCACTCACCGATGCAAAGAGCTACGAAGAGATGCGCCAGAACATTCTTCGGGAGCTCGACCGTCCGTTCCTCGGCTCTTCATCTTTATGAAATTGGATGACGCATGCGCCGCTCTTCATGTGACTTCTATTTGTATGTGATCCAGAGCCACGCTGCGGCCTTCATTAGTGAACACAATAAAGACTAAGGATCGGTATCGGTGTCCTTCTGCGATCGAGATCAGTCGACTGCAGAAACGCGCGGACCGAAACGTGTTTCCTTTCCGTTTTCCACTGGCAATTTTGCCAAATTTGTAAGATAATCTGGCGGCAACGGAAATGCGTTTCTCGCCTCAGACCAACGGCGAGCTTAATTGGAGGATGTATGTAATACAGAAAACTGCAGTTCGATTCTAGCATTCTCATCCATAAATGGACTGTTCACAATGCGTTCGACAGCGATACACTCGAGGATGCCCAACGAAAAGGTTCTGCTGATTGGCGAACGACAAGGTTCAGAGAATTCGTCGAGATTACGCAGGTGTTCGTGCAACAGGACGCTGGACATGTGCGATCGGAAGAGAAACTTGGTGAACCATTATCCACTACCGTTATTCAAGCGAAACAACATTCCGGAAAAGTGTGCACAGGCTTTTAGTCTAAGAAGCACAAACTTTACAAAGCAGTGCATTGGTGTTTAATTTACAAATCCACTGAAAAATCATAACAAATGCGCCATTACGAACGTCCCAATGTCTGCGTGAAGTTTGTTGCTTGTTGTATTGCGTACGGTTTTCGACTTTGCATGCGCTGCCGCGTGTGCGCATTCACGACGAAACACATCACTAACCGTGTTGTCGTCTGTCATCTATTCGACAACGCAGCCAAAACACATCTTCGTAACATACAGTGAGAATGGCATCTGTCCGGAGATATACAGATGTTCCAGAAGTCGTCGATCGTGCTATAACTGCCTTCGGAAACCTCAGTACCCCAGAACGCTACAAAGCAGCTCTCAACTATAAACCAAACCCTGGAGAGATCTGCATCGCATCCGGCATCAAATCTGGAACCACATGGGTCCAACAGGTACGCACCTTAAATCTCTGAGCTGAGCATTAAATAACAGTGAACCGGCAGATTGTCCATGGACTGCGCTCAGGCGGCGACATGAGTTTCGAAGAGATCGACGATGTTGTTATTAACCTCGAAAAAAGTCCATACGGCGTAGACATTGGCGCACCACAACCCTTTCAGCCAAACGTCTTCAAGTCGCATCTTCCCTATGAAGTCTGTCCTAAAGGATTTGACAAGTACATCGTCGTCACTCGGTTAGCATAAGCCCTTTCTGCATCTTTTTGAAGTTCTGTTTCTAGCGAACCCAAAGACTCTGCGGTTTCCACTTACAAATACCTCTGTAACTGGTTCTTCACCTCAGAGGAAATTGACCTGAACGAGTTCGTCGAATACTTTGTTGCTAGTGAGATTCCTGAAAAGTACAATGAGTTTGCAGCAATACAACTAAGACATCAAGGCGAGATAGATTTAATCGGGTCATGCTACTTTCTTATCAGAATTGAGCTGTAGCGTCTTGGTATCCGCACCGCAAAGATCCAAATGTCTTGTGGCTGCACTATGAAGATCTGAAAGAAGATCTCAGGAGATGCGTCGAGCTCATATCGGACTTTGTGAACATCGGCGCCGGGGATGCCAATCTCCTCGATCTCGTCGAGCACCAGGTCGTCAATTACACGTTAGCCTTACAGAATCACTCACTCACTTTACTGCTCGCCAGGCCAGTTTCGATTTTATGAAGAAGCATGAATCGAAATTTCGTGGAAAAACGTTGAAACAAATGAGAAACGCTGCTGCTGGATTGGATCCTAACGCTGTCACGAGCACGACGGCAAAGGTCCGAAACGGCAACATTGGTGAATGGAAGCTTCATCTCGCACAAGAGATGGCGGATGCGGTCGATGCTCGATGGCAGAAGCTCTTCGCTCCACTCACTGATGCAAAGAGCTACGAAGAGATGCGTCAGAACACCCTTCGGGAGCTCGGACGTTCTTTTGGCAAATCTGAGTCAGCATGAAACTCGGATGCTATAGGCGCTATTTCCCCACATGAAATGTTTTCCATGCGATTCAGCCCCACGCCGGTGGCTTTCATTCAGAAACAGATTTGGAGATGAACGATCTGTGTTATCGTATTTTGGTTATTGAGATCAGTCGACTACAGAAACGCGTGGAGTGAAGAATGAAAGTGTTACTGGATTGCTGACGACCTCTCTGCGTCACTCCTCGATTGGCAGCCGACGTATCATATCCCACGGTCCTCTCTATGTCCGTCACTCTTTTGCCATGCGGCAGGTAAAGCAGATCCTGGCGGATCCTGTAATGCCGACGACTATCGTGAACAGGCGTGTCCGTGTCTTCTCAGAGTCTCCGACATGACGGATGCGACATATCGAAAAGAAAAGCTCGACCGACAGCTGTGGCAACTCTTCTGCATTTCAGTCCAGGCAAAAATGAACCAAAGACGTCAGTACGTTCCGCTGAGCATCGACGATCCTAGCGAACTCGTAAGCCTCATTTCTGCTGCACAGTCGTCAGATACGGTGTCAGCAGACGCCGTTTCAGCGAGCCTTCAATGAAGAAAGCGCTGCCATCTGCAAATCTGTCTGCCTCGCCCTGTCACTCTTGCTGCTGGGAGTGACGTTCTTCGTTTTCAGTCTGCTCCACGCCGTAGGACACTTCGTCGACGCAACCGGCGCGGTGAGAGTACACCACACGCATCTCTTTGTCGATATCAGACTTCCAGGGATGGGGTTTCTTTGTCCTTGGTCTCCTGACGTTTACTCCAGGTCGAGAGAACCTCTACATAGAGTAAGAATGACGCGTTTCTGTCTACAGGCTTCTATCACTCGAGAATTGCGTACTACGCATGGAGAGGTTACAGAGGATATTCACTGAGGTCACTGCCGACCTTCTGAGGAGAGTGACTGTATACACCAAACATCAGTTAGATGTCTCTTTGTATCGTTTTCGGACACTTTTGCGCGATTTCTTATCAAATATGGAAGACTTCAGAATCTCCTTCCTCACCGTGCGATGCGATTTTTGAGCAATGCGTCCAAAGGGAATCTTTTTCGAAGCAGTAATGTCTTCGGCGTTTTCAGGCAAGAGACGGACGTGTTCAGGTAATCCCAGAGCTTTGCGCCTGAACCCAAGTACCACTTCGTTATCACAGGAGAGTAATCTCAGCGCACTTCTGTTTTCGAGCTTTCTCATCTCTTCGCTCAGGACGGAGCTTGTCTCGCATGAATCGATTCAGCTTCGCATCATTTTTGGCAAAGAAATCACAGTCCTCTTTCAATGCTGCCAATCTCTGATGCTCTGCATGGGCTTTCCGTTTGTTCAGTTCTTTTCTTTCAAAAGACGACAGTACATCCAAAGATTCCCCGTCGTGCTTTCCCAGATCGATCACCTGAGCATCCTCTGCGGAATAGTTCTCCACCTGCAACCGCCTATCTTTGCACTCTTATCAGATTGAACTCAGAAATGGTCACTTTGCGCCGGATGCCTTCAACAATGCGATATTCTGTTTTGCGTGGATCTGTGTGGATCTCGATTTTGCATCCACAGTGATGACGCATCACAAAGGACCAAATCTTGGTCGAGTGATACATACCCACATGTCTCTTCTCTGCGTTAAATCTCACACCTGTCACGTCAGCATCACACTTCATAATTGACAGTTCAATGAATGTCAAAGTGAAAAGACCTTTGCCAATCATGTCACCACATTGTGTGCACCAGACATTAAATGGCATCTCAAATCTGCTCACACATCCATTCCGTCACTCCTCCGTCGCCTTGTGCCGTACCGTATGATAAGAACGCCTTCCGTTTTGAGCCTCTTGGCCCGAACGCCCAACGCATGGGTGCCATGAAACTGAGCCGAAACTCGAGTCGGGCAGGTGACAATTCTCCCTTGACTGTATGTACCTTATCGAGGTTGCCTTTCGATGGGTCCCATTCCGGAGGATAGTAAAAGTTATCTGCCTTCGCGGCTGCAAGCGAACTCATCGTTCGAACGACTAATCGCTATTCGAACGCACTTAACGCGATTACACTTTAATGGTTTCATCTGTCAAAACGTCTGTCACCGCAAATTACTTTACCAGGAAGTAGGACATGTCTAGGTTAGGATCGCCGTGGGCCACGGCATTCTCGGCCTTGGCCTTGAAAAGCTTGCTTCGACTGGCAACGGGATCAATTAGTGTCTCCGTCACATCGGAGTTATCGCCTGTACAAGGACACATTCACCCCTCTCCATGGAACAACATGTGTGATTAAAAGAGACCTACCTTCAATGATCACGGCTCCATGGGCTTTGAGCCATTCAACGCAATTTTGAACGGCCACCTTTCGATCCGTCTGCTAAAGGGATGCGATAACGATGCTTAGATGAGGTGAAATGACCTGTAGGTTGGCTCCGCCACAATGGACAGATTCTGTGCAGCCGGGGAGAATCTCCTCTCCCTGTTCATCAATCGCTTCTTCGCAATAAAAACCCAATGGCTTCACCAAAGCATCTACAGGTTCCTGTAACCTACATCACACCATCCACTCAGTCTTGAAGACGGATACCTCTGTTGTTTTACCGGATAGATTTTATAAACAAGCGTGCTGCCTTGTACCGCACCTCATCGAGAACATGATCGACCAGAGCGCGTCCCAAATTCGGTGCTTGGGCGTAGAGGGCAAAGACCTGAGCGAGGTCGTTCTGAATGAAGGCAGCTGTCAACTTCAATGCATGCTGCACCTCTGTTGCCTGGCGATCCTGAACAGACACCTCGTTTTACAGGATACACATATTCAGCCCCGGATGCTTGCTTGAGGATCCAGCGTCCGGATGGTTTTGTTCATGCTAATGGCCTCTCCTTTATTGATGTGCATTACTTGGTAGAGGATACGATAGGCAACGAACTCAGAGCGGCATCCATGGATACCAATTTTGTACAATGCTTCGAGGTTGGACTGGCACTGATTGTACTCCCAGATGTCACCATACTCCAAATGTGCACGTGCCGATGCCTCGTAGATGCGAACACATGTCTCTGACTGAAGTTGCTGAACAGTACAGTCCTGTCGCATGCCCTGAAGCGACATCCATTCTCAACATCAGAATCCCTCCAGAGATGCATGATACCTTGAACTGATCGACGGCGTAAAAGTAATCCACTTCCTTTTGACTGAGAAGGGCAACTAAACGTTTCAGTGCCTTCTCTAGAACAGACTCCGGTCGGACGACTGAAGGATCTGGCCGGCAAGACAATCGAAAATAGCTCTTCTCCAAATCTTGACTGGTTCCCTGTGGAGGAGCATCATCCAACTTCGCTGCCTTGTCATGGAAAGGATGCGCTTACAATGAGCTTGGACTTGTGCTTCGGTTCCTCAGGAGTGTACGATGGAGCTGTGACTGTCAATCGACTGAATCTGGCACTTCTCTCTTGTTTCTTCAGTTCTTCTTCGATGGTGGATATGTGTAATGGTTTGCTCATTGGAGGTGGATTCTTCTCAAACCTGTACGAGTTTAACATTTCATCACCTGGTTATGCCTCGCCGAAGGTTACTTCCTCCGTTTTCGCTGGACTGGAGGATCGATGGGTGGCTTGTTTACTGTCTTCTGTGCCTCTTCCGTCTCCTGTTTCGGCTTCAGCAAGACTTCAGTAGATGGTTGAGGGGGAGGGATGGAGATGTAAGCAGGAGGGGCAGCGGGCTTTGTCTTCTCGGGAATTCCTGGTTTGATCAAAAATGGAGCGCTCGCCGTTGCAACCGTCTGCGGGTTCTTGAAATTGAATCCAGCAGAGAGCACAGGGGGTGCACGCGCTTCCAATCCTGGCACCTAATTCCATATCTTCGCATCATTATACAAAGAAAGGCAAGAGAGGGATCAGCGACCTGCTGGTTTTTCTGAGCACCCACGACTGTGTTGTATTGCTGATAGGCAATGAACTGCTCTGGCTGCAATTGCTGAAGATACAATTCCTGTCGACTGGCATCTGTAGCAGCGTTACCAGAAGAGGCTGCCTTCGTCGTATCCGTCGTTTTAGCAGAATTCCCTTGTCTTTGCATAAACTGTTGTACATGGACGCTATCGCTGGACGAGTTCTCCGCACTCCCAGATGGACTGTGCCCCTCTTGATGATTCTGTGCCTCGGGCGTTGAGGGTCCAAGCCCTGGGATTTCGATATCTTCGTTTCCCGGAGGCAGAGGATCATCGACCTGAGAAAGGCAATGTCCAAGATATACAGTGCACGAACGAACATAGTATGCTTACAGTCGTTGCAGGAAGGGCTGTGGAAGCTGTCATGGTTGTGGGCTGGACGTAGCCCGACGGCTGGAGTGACGAGAAGGCGTAGTTCGCTGTTATCTGCGCAGAGGATGCGCCATGGTAGTCCTGTGTCGTGGCATATGGGTTGTAGAAGCCCTGCGCTTGGTACTGCGCCACAAGAGCGGTGTTCTGCTGTAAGTTACGATAGTAAGTTGCCCACGCTTGGTTCGCCGCAGCGTCTTCCTGTAGATGCCTCCATCACCGAGAGACGATGGAAGGGGAGAGACGCACGGATGGTGTTCGTGATGAAGGCGCTGCCGAAACGGCGGGGAAGAAGGGATTTGTGTTTTGGTCCATAAGGCGACCTTCAGACCGGCCTCTCCTGACGTCTGATGCTTGGCGTGTTGCCTTCGCTGAACTGTTTGTTTGTGCATTGTACGAAGAAATGCGCCAAACTTGCTTTCGACAGACGGAGACTTTGATAGCTGCGTTTCTAGCTGCGTCGACCATCCGATTGAAGAACAGGCGAGAGAAACGCCCTCAGAGCCAGGAGCAGGAAGATTCGTTGAACGTCTAGCTGGATCCGAACACGGTAGCACGCTAGACTGTAAAAAATATGAGTAAAACATTCCATTTGGAGAGGGAGAAGTCTCTTTATTTTACATGATTCACCGACAGCAGCTCATCCGACATCATTTGGGGGTCATGAAATGCGGTTTAGTGAAACTCGTCGAAGAGAGTGTGTTGGAATAGACGATTCTTTAATGCCTTCCGGGAATTCCTATCGCTCATTATCACACGTTCGATTAAGATCACATAAACAAGACAGATGAGATGGAACAAGAGATAAGGGAGAGAACAAACAAAAGGTCAAGATGTCTTTTTTATCGCTTCATCCCGTTAAATAGAGGCATCTGGCAACCGTTCCCTTCATTGAATATCTCCCAAGAGTTCAGTTTCTGAGTTCGGATGCTCAGGAATCTGTTCTAGTCCTTGAAGACCGAGAGACATTGTAAAGCTGCAAAGATCTCTTTCTCGACGCAACGATGTAATCATGTAAGAGGGTGTTTTTGATTGTAGTAGATGCGGGCACAGGCGGATCATCATACTCTAATGATCCGCCTGTCGGGAATCGTGTAACAACGTTAATAAACTGAGAGTCGAAAGACACGCTAACGGCGGCGAAAAAGACGCTCTCATACTTAGCACACGAACTCGAGATTGATTAGAGAGAAATGTCGCCGTTAAATACTCAGGATGGTTGGGGATTGCCTAACCTTAAGTCTGACGGCTGCAAACTTCAGTCTTTGTACCGCGTCCACCATCCGATGGTTATTAAACAGTCAGGCCAGAGAGTAACACCCGTCGCGACGATGGTCAGTGCGCCAGGGCGGTTCTGCGCCGACTCAACCGTCTCCGATGGCTACGTCGGGTGATAAGACATCTGCATCTGTGACACCGCCTCTAGCTTTAATTTTAGTGGTAGAGAAGAAGTCAAGCGCCTTGTAGATGTGACATCTGTACGCACACACGTTTGATGGTCGATGTGTACATCCGTAGGGCCAGCCGTCGGATCTCGGGCCAGCCGTACTTGGATCAGACGCATCTTCTACAACAGAAAATTTAATTCCGATTTGGCAGCAAGGGCCAGAAGGCCCAAGCATAAGACCCCTCTCGAAGATCAGAAAGCCGAATAAGCTTTGGTACCCAGGAGAAAAACCACTCCTAACCACCAAGATGATTCGACAACTGAAGAATGATGCATCACTACTGGCCAAAGAACATGTCAAGAAACAATACAAAACTGATCGATCTCTGGTACATCTCATCCACAAGGAATGAACAATAGTACCTTTCTCTGAGTAAGAGATCCAGAATAGTACCTTTCTCTAAGTAAGAGATCCAGATACTGCAGCACGGCCTCAAATGGATACCGCATCCTGATGAGACTGACGCCCGAAAAGGCCTCGCCATGGGCATCGATGACTACATAGCCCGTGCTCATCTGCAAACCAAAGACATCAAAGAGAGTGAGTCAGAGGTGTGGAAAGAAGCATATATATGCCCACAAGAAAACCAATGACACACCAATGATATCGATGTCTACCAATGAACTCCAAAATGATCCTGTGATCGGGCCATATGCAGAGCACATAAAACACGTGCTCCAGCCTCAACAGCAGAATCAACTCAAGGGTAGACTAACGGAGAAGCAGAAACGTGTGCGAAAGGTGATCAGGAATATCAGAAACTCTGAGCAGTGGGTAGTCAAACCCGCCGATAAGAATCAGGGCATCTGCCTGATCCAGCTGCCAATATATATCGCCATGCTGATGACGATTGTACAAGATGCAAACACATATCATCAGCTCACAGAGCCAAGGCGAAAGCCCAGATCAAAAGTGTGACCTCGAACTGGAACCAGCTCACCAACAAACATCATACGACGATCGAACAGAACTCAATGATGCGTCAAATCATTGAATTCGCAGGCGCACCTGTGAAAAGAGTGATGCTAGATGAAGAGAACTGGCAACTCTTCACGTCGAAACTCTACGCTATCCTAAAGATCCATAAGGGCAAACGGGATGGAATGTACACCTGTCGGCCCCTTGTTCAGGGATTCAGTGCTATCCAGTCAAGGATGAACCGAATCTTGGCCAGAATCCTGTACCCGTTGCTGGCGGCAACGAAAACTGCGATCCTGGAGACAACACACGCAAGAGACGCAATACAGAAGTTGTCCATCGCCGAGGATAGGGGAATAGTGTACACAGCCGACGTAGAGGCCTTGTATCCGAATGTGCCTGTGGACCAAGTACATCAAGCTTTCAAGACGCTCGTGATCTTCCTCAGACAATGCCCATGGGCAGAAGATCTAAAAAAGTACACTCATGGGCATGGAATGACCACCTGTGTGATCTCCTATGCGATCTGATATCGTGGTCCCTGGACATCGTTATCATCACAACGATCCTCCCCTCCACCAAGGTGTACTACAGACAAGCATCTGGCCTGCCCATGGGCTACAGCCTTAGCCCATGGGCAGCCTGCGTCACACTGTGGGCACAGTGTGAACTACCAGCTCAACAAGCGATCAGAGCCCAGACATGGATGTACGGGAGATATATCGATAACATCTTCCTCCTCACCCGTCCAGACTCAACGCTTAGATCAACGGAGGACGTCTCACACTGGCTCAAGACTATCTATACAGATCGCATGCAGTCGATCAGATTGACAGTCAGTAGTGGGGCAGGGACCAGGAGTGTACCATTTCTGAATCTCAACATCGAGACAGATGAGGATGGATCAATCGTGGGCAAGATGTGCACTGTGTGTTACTCTAAGTCGACGAGTACGTTCCAATACCTGGAACAGACAAGCCTGCACCCACAACAGATCTTCAAGGCAACCGTCCAGCAGGAGGCGGCGAGGATGATGGACACTACGTCCCGGATGGACAGACTCCAACAGATGCTCGAGGATGTCTCGATACGATATTCATATCCTTTTATGCCGTAATCCGTCGACCAGATGAAGGCCGAGAGGACTCGTCATCTTGTGGTTGTTAGATTGTACAAAGACATACATATCCTTATGTGTGATTTTAACTGAGTAATGATCCTGCTCAAAAACAAGAGTTGATGTGCTAAGGCAGTATTCTAAATCAAGAAGGCAATGCTATCGTTTCTACTGTGATACAATGGGTGCGCAGTTCTTCCTTTAAGGCATCATGTTTTGCCTGTTTCGTGACCTCTTTTCATTCTAGGCATCACACGCAGGACGTTGCACAAACGCAAAGCAACGGGAGGCCGTAAGAAAGCGCAGAGAAAGAAAAAAGAAGTTATGCTGATTCGGTATCTTTCCTTCGAACTGCCGGATGGTTGGCTTAAGATATGATATGTGACAACCCTCTACCAGAACAAACCTCGCCTTAAATGTCGAGGTGCGTCGCGTTCGAGCACCCGGACACTGATCAAATACAGAGCCCTTCTCCTCAATTCCGGCTGCGTTATTTGGCCCTCAGAGGCCACACATCTTATATTCTTCTATCTCCCATCGATCCACCCGTCCATCTAGGCATGCACCAAGCAGGCACGCATTATGGCTGTTGGCTACAATCCCAACAGTAACGAACTGGTGACAATAAGCAGATCAACAAGAACGAAACCGTAAACGATAGGTACGGAAGAAATCTCTAACAAAATCTGCGATGGAAGAAGTGGATACGCTTACCACTAGCTAAGACGCGTCGTCAGCTTCGGGCTGTCACACGTCGATACAGAAGATATTATGGGTGCATATGTCTTTTTCGTGTTCGAACTGACGTGACATGATCTTTTTTGAATTTCTTTTCCGCGTAAGCCTTGGAAACGATTCTACGTTTGATTTTACCGCACGTCTGCCACACTAAGCCAACTACTGTACTGCCTGCCACTTTCCTGTGAGAGATAACCGCATCCAACCTCTTTTCGCGCGTGTCTAAAAAAGCGAATTGTTTCGACGCTGCGTCGTTATCACATCCCTTTCGCCGTCGACCTAGACATCCATACAGCTGTGTGTTAACTGATAGACGTCAAGAAAATGGCGGAGAATATTACATGTGCACAGACCCTTTCTCGGCAGTACGTTTGTTGTAGTTATTCAGGTGCATTGCTTTAGGTCGAAGCTCTACAAGCAATGACGTGAATTATTCCTACACCCTTCAGACGGAACGCCGATCCGGAAGCTACGAAGTGTGTTCGTATAAATCAACGAGCTTTCTCCGTGATGCTCTCGAGCAGTGCCGCATTCACAGATACTTTTTCGACGCGAGTGTTGAGGATTTCCTATCCGACGCATTCACGGTTGCCTAACGCAACTGGTGCGCACTTCCTCTTTGAACACTCGTAGGATTTTTCTTGACACTCAGTCTGCAGGAGGCTGAAAATAGAAGACAAAAACGGACGGATTTCCGTATTCTTGATCTTACACGGTGTGCTTCCTTCGGATACGGTCTACAGATTCACCCTCGTCAACCATTTGGATTCAAAGAAAAGCATAACCAAAGGTATCTCTGAAGTGCTATGATCTCACAGTTAGGGACTGGTCGAGCAGGATGGCGGGACACGATCAAACCAGGATTGGCTAAAGGGTTTTCTGATATCTCTCTGTCTTCAAGCGTCAAGGACGCAACTGCTGGTTATCTTTTGGGAGACAGCTTTGTCTTCGTTGTGCAGCTTGGACAGGTGACGCCGGACAACCATAGATTCAGCAAAAAAATCATAGGGCCGACATGTACAAGCACAGTAAGGTCAAAAAAGCGCTGGATACGAAAGAGGGAGTGCTGCTAGTGGGAATTGCGTTGTTTAGAGGAGATCCGCTTTTCGGATGCGATTTCGGACGACATCCATATCGGCAGCACAATCTGGTGATAGCATTCGTCCATGCTCGGGGACAGTTTAATGGTTGGAATCGTCGTATGCGCGTATAGGAATTTGAAACTGGAGCGTCGCGAAACGGCTTTGAATGGAGAGGACTGCCGCGTTCTTCTCTTTTGCAAGACCCATCTTCCCCTGGAGGCCAACTTCAAGGTCACTCTTGCCAACAAAAGATCCAACGATCTAAGCGTCGTCAGAGGTGCGCATTGCCATTGTCTGAGAGCAATCTCAAACAAGCGGATGCCGAAGAGCACATGCACACGTTCCCTTCTGGCCATTCTGGCTGGGGCTGGAGTGATTTCTTTAATATGAGAGAACTAATCGACAATCCAATGCAAGGATTCCTTGACGATGGCTGGTTCACTATCATCGTCAAGATATCGTTCAGCATCGCGGAGTCCTCGCACCTTGAAGTGAGTGAACTCGGATATCACTAGATACTAACTCTCGTCGCTCACTCAACAGGTAGCTGCAGAGAGTGTAACAAAGCCGATGTGTCTCGTCTGTCAGATTAAAGAACAGACATCCGGGTTCCTTCATGGAAAGACGTAAGACAATCTTCGCATTATCTAGACTTCTTTTACAGATGACATTGTACCTCGCAGTTCTCACAAGTGTTTTTGCGCGGAGTGTTGTGAGATGTACTACAGAAATAGCACAAAATGCCCCGTGTGTGATGTCAGAGCAGACTACAAGATCAGCGACTATGCCTAGAAACCGAAACTGCTTTGGATTGCACCTCATTGTACAGTGGTTTTGATCTTGGTTGCGACAACGGATATTAAGCCAAATATGCGATGACGTTGGCGAGACGATTTGTAATGGGGTAACTGATTCCTCTTATGTAAATTGCTTGCGCACACTGCCCGAATGTTGGAAGGCGTTTAGACGACAGACACTCTCTGTGCATTCAGCTATTCGTGCAGCTTCCTTCGTCGCTCCACACTGAAACATTCGAAACTCGACATTCATCCCAAGAACAGCCGAGAATCGAGAGGCGGCGAATATACCAACGGACAACAGAAACTCCGCGGCGTTTTCTGTAGAAACAGTTGTCGATTGCACTGAGCTCCAGCTAACGAACTAGCTGCCACACGATATCGAGTGGCAGCCGTGTGACATCAAATCATCCATCCATCTTCAGCACGACACTCTTGCCGCTTCGACTCTGTTGCCTTCGCGTTTTCACCCGCCTTGCTTTTAATGACTTATCACGCAGCGCTGTTTATAGATTGTTAGCGAATCGACAGATTCACTGAGCGTCGTCTCCACTTTTCGACTTCACTTGCGTCTCCGATATGTCTTCCAGAAAACTCAGCGGCTTCGGTCGACTGTCCCTCTCGTCTTCTGCCTTACTCTGCTTGTCCAATTCCGCAGAATACAACTGTTTCTACTTTAAACACTCCACGAAATGCGACTTAAAACTGCCCATCTCAGAATATATACTAAAGGAACATGGGCCCGAACGCCTCTCCGATGCTCGCGAATATTTGGATGCCCTGAACCAAAAACGAATGAAGGTGCTTGCTGTTGTCGATGCTGAGCCAAATGGCGATGCAGATAAGGAAGTCTTTGCAACGTAATGCCGTTTCACTCCTGTTCGATACAAGAATACTCTGCAGGTACTACCGTTCCCTCTGTGCGCTGGAGAGACTGCCCACAGCTGACTCGGATGAACCCAAAATTATCCTTTCCTTCTCCTGGACCAATTCCACATCGGCGAGAAGGGTATACACAAAAGGGGATATCCATCTCGAAAAGGCGGCTATCCTTTTTAACCTTGCAGCTCTGCTTTCGCAGCAGGCCATACAGACGAGCAACGAATCCCATTCGGATAAGCAAGGAGTCGCCGTTGCCAGACTGTTCCAAGTAATCTCTACTCCAACACAGAAAACTCTGAACGGAACAACGAGCCGCAGGAATCCGCCTCTGTCTTTTCAGAACTGCGAAGAGTAGCAGCAAAGGTGATGTTCCGTTCAGGTGATGCGATCTCATTGTTTGGATGCAGATTGGGAATCCAAAGCCTTCCGATCTCTCACCCGAGTCTCTGGAGATTGCGGAGACACTGATGTTAACTCAGGCTCAGGAATGTGTCGTTTGGACAGCGATAAAAGATAAGAAACAGGCATCCGTCGTGGCTCAATGCGCCAAACGTGGTTCCCTGATGTATGCCGATGTACTGCGGCAGCTTAATGGTCTTCCCACGGGAACAGTGGCGGACCGTTCGTGGAAGGTCGGTTTCGATCCATTGTCCGTCTCCCTCACGGAAGACTGATTTGTAGCCTACGATGGAGCGAAAGAGTTGGCTGCTTGATGCAATCTGCCAACACTATTCGGCTATTCATGCCCGTCAGAGCAATGAGATCGGTATGGAGATTCCACGTTTGGAGCAGACAGCATCGATTCTGGAGAAGCTTCGCAATAAAGGATTTGCGAGCGAACACCTCAACCAATTCGTTCATCGCCTCGACAGCATCACCACTGAACGCATACAGAACGCAAAAGCGGTGTGCATACAACTGACAACCGGATTCTCTTAAGGCGCTTCTCTAGGATAACGATTCCGTCTATCTTCAGAAAATATTACCGTTTGCGGCGTTGCCAGTTGTCAAGGGCTTTCAGGCCGTCAAAACCAGCGCCTGTCCTTATCTCGATGCCACGGACGAGACTCTCTTGTCAGATTTCGCGGCGTAGTGCTTACTGAGTTCTCTATGGTGGATGGAGCATTCCATTCAATCGTCCACGTGTCCATGATTGGCAGCCCGATTTCTTTTCAGATCGCCAACGATTCATCCATGGCATTTGCCAATGGAAATCTTTCGTCGTCCTGTGTCTAGCAGAGCAGTTGCCGCACTTCACGAGGCTCTTGACTAACTGCTTCTCGACGTGCACGATCAGACGGATTATTTTTGTATTGGTATCTTTGATTCGAACCACAGCGGTTTTGCACAGAGGAAAATAGTAGACACTGGAGCTTCTTCTTTGCCATCTTCGGTCTGAAGTATGACTGAGAAGGTTTATGACTCTATCGGGGCTGTGCTGAACGATTCCTGTTGAGAGGGCCGATATGTCTTATTCGTTCTTGGTTATAGGTCCCATCCGCTCCGATCGAACTGCCACGATGCGTTTCCGAATAATGGCCCTCACGACGGAGATCACATGTACATTACGTTGCTGGTCTCCAAGCGTCGCGTACGTTTCGGATCGACGTCGACGCATTGATCGTCAAAGAACACCGACAGAAGGTCGGCTGTCTCCCTCCACGTTGCCCTTGCCCACAAAAGAACGCATGCTCAGCTGCCAAGCGAAGTGTCAAGACGATCGGCGTCGCTGAAGGAATGCTGCGGTCTGCGAAGGCGGCGTGTCGAAAAGATCTCCACATGTCCTCGTCTCTTCGCCCAGACGTCGCTGTCGGAGAGAGGGACGTCGGGGCTCTCTACGTCGACTATGACTCGACGCTCACCCTCTCATCTTCCATACCTCGACAGTTTGCAGCCATTTCAGAGTCCTTTGCACCAGTGAATCGATCGTTTGCTATCTTGGATATCTGTCTCATTAAACCGAGTGCCCCCTGATCAGAGTGACGCGAAAGAACGATCGGAAACGATGGCAAAGGTGTCAGCAGACTATCAAAAAGAATACGATGCCTTTATCGAAGAATGCATCGATTCCACGGTGAGGCCATTCAGTGGAAGGCGCGACTGTCGACGATGGATTCTCTAGTCGACGGATGTGTTCGATTGGAATATGATTCGAGATTTCATTTCGAAGATGGCCGCCTTCGAAAGGAAGTGGGTCGGGATACTCGAAGAGAGTCGCGTCCTGCAAGGTCAGCGATCTGCACTGTGATGATCGATCGTGCATTCGACGGCGGAATAGGAGTGCACGAGGAAGTCTTTTTGCAGGCCGCCCGAAAAACAGAACTGCATCCTGGATGCGTGCAGGTGCTCGAGAAGTGTGCCAAGCAAGGAATACCAATCGAGGTTCTAAGCATCAACTGGTCGGCAGAATGGATCCGGCGTTCTCTGACTGACCAATCCAACAACCTCAAGCTTGCACATCTCACACCACCAGTTCTTCTTACAACAGAGCATCACTGTTGTGCAGAGTGATTCTGGAAAAGGACAGCGAAAGAATTCGCATCCATGCGAACGAACTGGAGTACGATAATGGCCTCTCAACAGGAAGGCTGGTGAAGTATCCATCCATATTTATGGCTTCACACTATGGCAAAGGGTCGCCGCTGTGCATAGAGAGATCGAGTGCGGCGAGGAGAAGGGGAAGCGGATGAAGACGTTATTGGTGAAGAGGTCTGGATCGAAAGGTCAAACGATCTACATCGGCGATTCTCTCCTGGACTTGGAACCCCTTCTTCTCGTATGGCCTTATCAAGCATCGCTGAAACTGTTTCTCGTTCTGCACAGGCGGATGTTGGAATCGTTCTCGGTGCTGACCAGACGCTTCTGTCGTTTCTGAAACGCGCTCGTGTGGAAGTGCTATCTATCTCGACAGGCAGTTTGAGAAATACGAGCTCGAAGCTCATCCGAGAGAGTTCAAATGGTCGATCCACCTCGTCCACTCGATCCACCTCTTATTTGTTTTGCCAGACGCAGAGAACCCTCGGGTGTTTCAGGCAATGAACTGGAAAGAAGTGCAGCGGTTTCTCTTCGATGAGGCTGGCCGTGTGCCCCGTGTCCTCGTCATCGCGGGTTCCGACTCCGGTGGCGGAGCAGGGATCCAAGCAGATCTCAAGGTCACACACTAGTTAAATCGCTACGTCGTCGTGACTGATGGAGATGGATTTGGTAGACATGCCTGGCAGTCGGATCGTTTGCGACGACGGCGATCACGGCTGTCACGGCGCAGAACACCTTCGGTGTCCAGTCCATCCACTCCATTCCCGCAGGAGAGATAGAACGCCAAATGGACGCTGTCCTTTCTGGTAACGTCTGTCAGAGGTTGACCGAATCGCAAATGGCCGCTGTGCAGACATCGGGACAGATGCCGTCAAGATCGGCATGTTGCCTTCTACCGAAGCCCTGAGGTCTGTTGTGAAGAAACTGGGAGAACATGAAGCGCCAAGTGTTGTGGTGGATCCGGTGCTGGTCGCAACAAGCGGAGACAAACTTACTGGAGATCAGGTTGCAGAAATGATAATCAAGGAGCTTCTTCCACTGGCGACAGTGGTGACGCCCAATATCCACGAAGCTGAGATCCTGAGTGGACAGAGAATCACTTCGCTTGACGATATGGAATCAGCCGCCCGTTGCATCCATCGAGCAGGTCCACAAATGGTTGTCGTGAAGGGAGGCCACATGCCGGAATCGAAGAGGGTCCACGACGTGATCTTCGATGGAAGGGATGTGCACATTCTGGAACACGCGTTCATCGAAACGCAGCGATTGCACGGAACCGGATGCACATTGTCATCGGCGATCGCATCCTATCTGGCTCAAGGCATGGTACCATTGGTTGCCATTCGACATGCCATCTTCTATCTACAAGACGCATTGGGCGGCAGTCTAGAAATGGACATCGGTCAAGGCACACAGCTGCCATTCCATCATGGCTATCGGTTACATCGTTGGCCAAAAAGACGGTCTTTTCGGACAGCGTTCAGTCTATGTCTCTATGGAATCACGGATCAGAGGTACAACGAGAAGCACAAGCGGAGCTTTAGAGAAGCTGTGAGAGGGGCTATTGATGGAGGCGTGACTATTCTGCAGATCAGAGACAAGGATAGTGATGCGTCTCACTTCTTAGATTGCGTTAAAGTCGCGATGGAAGAGGCGGAACAACATGGAGTGCCAGTGATCGTCAACGACAGGGTCGATGTGGCCATCGCCGCTGATGCTGACGGTATCCATGTCGGACAGGTACACAAATACTTCCGGTTCCTGAGCCAGATCCGACAATGTTATTTTGATCTCCCATAGGAGGATCTGCCAGCAGCCGAAACGCGACGACTGATCGGTCCCGATAAGATTCTAGGAGTTTCTGCAAAAACAGTGCAGGAAGCGCTGGCGGCAGAGAGCGCTGGTGCCGATTATCTAGGCGTCGGCTCTATGTACGCAACACCGTCGAAAGACTCCTCAATCGTCGGTGTCGATCGGCTGCGATCGATTCGAGAAGCAGTTTCGATTCCGATCGTTGCGATCGGAGGTATCACCGAGGAGAATATCGACGAGATCATCGATGCCGGATCGGATGGTGTCGCTGTGATCTCAGCGATCTTCGACTCGGAGAACGTCTCAGAGAAGACATCGAGGTTGCGATCCAGAATCGACATCGCTCGTCCATCAGTCACCTCATCGCGCCTTTCTTGATCGACGATTCGTCGTACGACACGATTGCATTACGCGCGATGTTATCGCCGAGTTGCTCGATTCCTGGATCGATCCGTTACCCGAAACAAGCACGCGTCGAGAATGAGAATAGCGAACGAACACTGACGGATAGAGAGGAAACGCCTAACGTCGTCGACGACGATGACCTATCGGACTTTGACGATCATCCCGATATCGTTAAACTCTTGGAGCAGCGTTTCGCTCGCGGAGTCTACTGCGGAAAAGTGTTCGGCACGAAGGTCTGCATCAGCAATCTTGGATCGACCTTCGATGACGCTCAACTTGCGAACGAACTGACGCAACACCTCAGTGGCGTCGATGCCGTGCGTTTCGCCAAAGTCCCAATCGAATCCCTTACGCTGCGAACTGGCCACGGCTGCATCGAGTTCGATTCGTTCGAGAGCGCCATCAAAGGAATGCTCCAGCTGGAGACGCTCTACCTAGACTGTCCGGGATCGCCCCTTCCCCGTCCAATTCTCAGCCACTTTCCTCAGAGATTAGAGCCTCTTTGGGGAAAGAATGACCTCCCAGGATACATTCTAGATCACGGTGTGCCGCCACACTTCTGCCAGCCAAACACGTTTGAGTACGATGTGGCCTTGGAATGGAGACAGATGCAGAAGTGGCTGGCACTGTCGAAGAAGAGGCTGTGTGATGTCTATGTCAAAAGCATCTGCAAAGAGCTGATCGAGTACAAGTCCCACGTGGACATCGCAGCACTCGAAGCTGTCTTCCAAACTCCAGTACAGCTGCCCAAATCGCGAACCGTCGTGTTCAAAGGCGTATCAACCGAGCTCAAGAACGAGCAGATCCGAAATGCTGTCGAGGTGGCTGACTACTGTGGCAACATCCGTCGACTGGAGTGTCCAGTGACAGGACAGGAGTCGAGTACCGCTTTCGTAGAAATCAGTTCTGCCGAAAGGGCCGCCTCCTTCGCAGAGGACATGAAGAACTTTCTCTTCATCATGGGACGCTCTCCCCGTCCGGCCGAAGCAGACATCTTTCGATTTGGACCCCCGCGCGGATTCGAAGGCATCTTCGATCGTGCCATCGAATCTGTCTTCTGTCTGAAAATGCGTGAAATGGATCCTGCACTCTACTCCAAGACGCACGTCATCGATCTGTCCTCCTGTACTGAAGAGAAGAAGAAGCGTTGTGCGAAGATTCGGAGAATTCTGGACGGTATGATGGCGATGCGTGGTGACTGGAAACTCGAGTCCTACGCCTTTCAGCAAGATCTACATGTCCGTCAGAAAGACTGGATCGATAGAGAGATGAAGAAGCTGGAGAAACTGGAACGCGTCGTCCCACAGTTTTTCGATGAAAAGGAACGATAGAGCCGACATCATCCGATGACAGCGACTTCTGTATCACTCTTAAAGTGTGATGACGATCATTCGTCCTTTAAAGCTCTAAGTTCTATCCTGCGTCTCTCCCGATACCCCAACAGTTGTGCTCTCTAGCGTAAGGCGCGATCAAATAGAGAGAACGGGTTTATAGTGCGTTTTACACGATTCTGTACAACTGTGCTACAAACGGCAGAGACGAAAGACATCTTCTATTCCGGACGTCTATCTCCCTGGAAGGTATCAGGTCTCTTATTTCAGGCACAAATTTTTTTGCTACTGATAATCATGTGGTCAAGTCATTTCTCTGTGTAATGATCTTGACTTGCGGCATCCGTCGACGTTGCTGTCCACGGCTCGGTGTGCTCTTTCCAAACATCGCTTCACAATAGATCGAGGTCACTACTGCGACGCACTTGGTCAGAATTCACCGTGCGCAAGACCTGATGACCATTTTCCAGTTCCTTATCCGCTGCCGTTTGTTTTGAGGATGGATGGGGCCGCTGAAGAACAGATCGGGAAATGGAAATGACGACAGGTGTGATCAGAAGCGACAGGCCTGTCACGCCGACTAGCAAGAGGTACATCTCCACCTCCAGCAATCCAAAGTCGACGCCGATGGACAACAAGACAAAGGCGAATTCACTGATCTGTGCCAAACTTAAGCCCACCTAAAGCAAAACGCCAGTCCTCTTCGTTCTTGCTTGCTGGGTTTACAAGCAATGACGTGCGGCTGTCGAAACGGAAGGCACGGACAACAAAGGTAATGACGGATGCTTTGCAGACAAGCACAGCGATGACGCTGCAAGTCAGGATAGCGATGTGTTCCCAGACGAAGGTGGGCGACACCATGAGGCCAATGGAGGCCATGAACAGCGTCATGAAAATGTTTCGGGCGCCTTCGATGGCCTTGATCGCTGTTGGCGCTTGGGGAGTGGAGGACAGTAGACACCCAGCCAAGAAGGCGCCCAATTCGTGAGACAGTCCGATCCACCCCGTGAGGAGTGCACAGAGAAAGCAATAAGAGAGCAGCATGATCTGAAAGAGATCCTGACTAAAGAGCCTAATAGAGAAGCCGGATAGAAGTCAGTAAAGAGGGACAAGCAGATGATCTCACGAATTGGCTCTCTTGATAAGGGGAGGCAGAATAGTTCTCGAAGTGAATGCGCCAACGCCGACGAGGGCAATGAGCTTGGCGGCGAGACTGAGCAGCAGCGGAAAAATGGACGACTCTGCGCATCACAGAACTCGAGTGCTTTCGGAAGGGCTCTGACAACCTTCATCGGCATTTGCAGGTTGATCCTGTTGTCCTCGGATAAGAGGCATCGTCGCAAACATGAGACCCACTGTACAATCTTGCAGGATGAGTGTGCCGATCGTGATCTGTCCGTAAGGAGAGCTCGTGGATTTGCTGGATTCCAGACAATTGGCCACGACAGACGTGGATGACAGCGATAGAAGGGCACCGATAAACGCTCCGATACCGACGTCTGCTCCAGTAATGGAACAACCGAAGACCATGATAACGACAAAGGTAAGCATCTCTATCAGACCACCTGGCAGTACACAACTGAATAAGTTCAGGCATCGTCATCTGACGGGGGATACCAAAGAAAGCGACACCGCCCACTGCATGGATCTTGGCAAGGGAGAACTCCAATCCCAGGTAAAAGAGAAGCAGCTGGACTCCCAGCTGAGCTAGAGACTGGACTTGAACGAGTTCCTGTGACACAGCATGAGAGGGGAAGATAGAGGAGAAGGGTGACCTGAATCAGCATGAATCCACCTGTGCCCACAATAGATCCAGCGACAAAATATCCGTTAATGACGGGCTGGCCGAAGCACTCAAACACCAATCCCAAACACTGTCTTGCGCAAGACAATAAGCAAAAGTATACAGCACTTGTGTCTTACAGCTGCCGCTGTGTAGAGAATCGTCAGATCTTGAATAAATACCGGATCGAGCGTGAGCACACCGAGCTCCCTGTAACCCACGCGCCAATCTTAAGGCCTCCACCCAGCGTCGCTGCACAGACTTGGGTTTGGATAGCACGAATTCATTGTCGTGTGAGTCGATCATTCGGTCCACATCCGACTCCATCTCATGTGCCTTGGCAGAACTCGTGTGATTCGATACCGTACTGTTACCCGCAACAGCTTCACTCGATGTGGTATTTCCATTCCCTCTCTGCTTATGACTGACGCGCACCACCGTCTCCATCAATCCCTGTTCGTGTTTACCCATGTATCCGATATCGAAGACGATGGATGTTTCGATGGACTGACTTGTTCAGACTTGGCACTCTGATTGTAGGCGATGCCCTTTTTCTCCTCCGCCTCGCGAAGGTCGCCGGCGAACTCCTCCTTGACGTAATTTTCCACCTTGGAAGCAATCGTCCCTCTACCGTGGTGGGTATCCTTCGAGTTGGCTTTGTCTGAGTTCCTCAGTGTCGAGGCATTGTTTCCAACGGCGTTTTCAGCAGACAAGACCGAAGTGATATCGTTTCCATGGCAGAGGACAACGAAGAATGAGAAAACGAGTAAGGTAGCAACGAACGCGTTCATGGACGAAGAAGAACAGGTCATAGCCGAGTTCTGCTCGCTGCTCGATGATCGATGATCATACACGCTCCTGTCACGTCACATCACGATTGGAATTTTGAGACGAGAAAGATTGCAGTCAATAGCGACGTCATCATGCAAGGTGTTCGACTGACGACGACCGAAATCGACGTCTGTCGAAAGCTTTTCAATCGCTACGATAAAAACAGTAAACGACAGCCCTATGCGAATAGACTGTGCGATGAAAGATGACAGAGAATGGGACGATTGACATTGTCGAGATCAAATCTGCGCTGACGGCGATCGGCCAATCGATATCCGATGAAGATCTGTTTCTCCTCATGAGCGAAGTAAGCAACGCAGAGAGCGATGCCAGTCATCGACGCGATCCAGGCCGATGCGAATAACAGCGGTGTCATCGAATTTGAGGAGTTTCTTAAGGCGATAGAAAAACAGAAGAAGGCGGCAGAGAAATCCAGAGACATCCACGCCACCGTCGACGCCTTTGTGGCTCTCGGCGGAAATGTTCATCGAATCACGCCGGAGACACATTGAAAGGCGTCTCTGTGTACAGGCAGACAGGACGGGGAAGATTTCATTGGACCGACTGCGTGACACCTTGCAAGTGAGCACTCGTACGCTCTGCATTCCTGAATGACCAAGTTGCCGAGAATAGGAATTTGATTTGATGCCGAATGTCCAGTTTCATGACAAAGATAGATCAGGCTTTGTGGAATTTGACGAGTTCAGAGCGCTGTTTGATTGACTGTATTGTTGTTGTAACCCCGATTACGCCTTATATATGTATCAAAGCTCCTTTTTGGCAGCGCATGGATGTCGCCTGTCTGAAGCGGAACTCGGCGACGTATTCACTGAGGCCGCCGCCGCGTGGCATATCACCGATGATCTGTTAAGCGATTGCTAGCTGCAAAACATCGTCGACCGCGAACGATGGCGACGTCCTCTTGTTGCATACCTGCAAGAATCCAGCCGCCAGATGCGTCGAGATACTTCGCAAACGTCGCATGAAAGAAGCACACGCACACTCCGGTGTTACCCTTAGAACAACACATCGCCCTGAGGTGTCCAGCCGAGGAGGAAATGAACTGATTGTGGCAGCACCAGATCCTGATGCGACTTTGAAGGAATGTAGAAGTGATTGATTGTGACACCATCGCCGTGCTCCGCACGGCACATCCCGTCTTTGTGTTTACTCTCCTATCTCTACTTTAGTGTGCACAAAAAGGAACATGTCACATAGCAGTAAGCCGTTATTTCTCGCTATTCGCAGAACACACTGTTGATATTAGGCACCACTTCGAAACAACTATGTCGACACTTCGTCAGAACAGGATCATGCAAGTTCGGGACCTCGTGCCGATTCTCGCACGACACATCGGATCCCGAGAACGTTGCGCGAACATTGCAAGTGACTGAAGAGAAGAAATGGACTGGGAAAACCGCGATCTGTCAGTTTTTCGCGCGCAATGGGACGTGCCGGTTCGGCGACGACTGCCGCTACTTACACGCCAGGCCGGACGAAGTCCTCCATGAATCCGCGAGCGACGACACTGACGCACCTACTGTTTTCACGTAAGTCCACAGTTCAAATGCGATTCGGAAGTAGACCTAGGAGAGTATTTCGGCAGTATGTTCGTCGAAATGCGATTGGAGAGATGCTCGACAAGGCAAGCGCACGCGTTCATTCAGTGCATGGAGAGATGCCTCAACGCCGACAGCGGAGGAGACGAGCTGACTGTTCTCCGGACGCTCGGCAGTGAGATTGGAGAGGAGATCTTGCTTAACCTCTTCGGTCCACAGAAAAAATTTGTGCTGAATCAAACAAAAACGACAACAACTACCGAAGTGCGCCTGACTTGTCTTTTTTTCTATTTCGACGTAAATATGGTGTTATCTAAAGGTGTCCTTCCTCTATACTTTCGTTCCATTCCTAAGATTGGTGACCTCACCATCGATTCTGAAATCAACACTTCAGAAATACGTGAACGCATTTCTTGGATACTTGGGTCGGACTTTTGAGTGGACTCAGATCCAGTCGATGCTCAAAGAGCTTCTGTCAATGAAGGTCCCTCCTTCGCTGTCTGAGACAGATCTGTCTGCTTCGGATCGAAATGATCGATCGGGATTTCGGCAGTCGGATGCGGAAAACAAAGATATGTGGTTAGAGGTCCTATCTCCGCTCCTGCTGTTCTTCTTGGAGCTCCTTCGGCGATTCGACAGCTCCTTTCTAAAGGACATCTCACCTCTTCAGTCTCACCTTGAAGCTATAAAGGATCGCACTCTTATCGATTTCGCACACCCTCATCGAAAACACCGGAAGTTTGTAAAAGCCTACACAGAGTTTTCAAAGTAAAAAGAGATTCCGTCACAATGCGTTGCATTTTAAGAGATGGTGATTGTATCAGTCTTTTTGCACAGAAGACAAACAGAGATGCGTCAGGAAACGCACTTGCAAAGAAGCTTGTATTGCTGAAAACTTCCAGAAGAGTGGAAAAACGTTCAAAAGTAAACATGTATGCTGATCCGCCAGGTATGCAGTTTGCCATCGACTGGCATACGAGTGTTGCCCTCAGGTATGCTGAATCCAAAGGGTCCGAGACACGACAATGATCACAGTGACATTGAAGAGATCTGCATTGTCCCGACGGAAGAAGAGGCTCTCTGTTCATCGCCGCCCTACCTCCCCCCGAACAAGTGCTTCCCGGCCCTTTGCTTGCATGATGACAGCTGAAGGGTTCCACAGGGCTGGTTCCGTTGTGCATCTTCCTGCAGGCAGCGTCGAGGCCCATCGCGATCTGCACTTCCGTTTGCTGCGCTTCAATCTCGTCTCGGACATCCAAACAGCCATCGCGAACTTCATGGAATCTGGAGGAATCGACGCTTTGCGGAACCCTGTCAGAACACGTTAACGAATTCGGGTTGGTGGATGTTGCTCTGTTGATAGGATCAGCTGAAGAAGACAGTGACCTGTGGTTTTGAATCCAGAGATGTCTCGATGGATATCTACAGACATGTGGAGGTGGTGTCCATGGGAGCAAATCGATTCGAAGGGGTCTACTATAACGTACGCCGCACACCATTTGGCTCTTTAGTTATTTTCCAAGCCTTGCCAGATTGAATTCAACGAACCTGGGTTGTTAACGAGGTATTCATCGCAGCAGAAAATGGCTTTTTGGAAACGGACGAAGCGATTGGCTCACGGAACTCTGATCTGCATTTGCTGGCACACGGGCAACACTCAACGCCCCCATCTTGTCTTTGGATCTATCGGAGAGCGTAATGAACATAAGCTGTCGTCTTCCCGTCCCACTCTCGGCATCCGGTTAGATCTCGCAGTTGTTCTTTTCTTGTTGAAGGAGACTTGTTAGATCGCTGCCGCGTCCTTACAACGAGAAACTCATGTCTCTCATGCTGAAGGATGAAGACCACAACCACACATTGAAGTCAGAAGTGGTCATGTTACAAGCAGGCCCGAGCTTCTTTGCGTTTGAGTCCGTTTTGGCAGCTCTCAAAACAGCTCCTATACCATTGGACGACATCATTGCACAGCCGCCACCGCCTCCATCGACGGTGGACCTTAGCAAAGAGGCATCACTCGTTGTTGAGTTGCATTTCTTGACAGAAAGGAGGAACAAACCAGCAGGTGATAACAGTACCTGAGTATGCAGCGTATGGAGGGACATTCGACCTCGGATTCCTTTTTCTGAACAAAGATGATCTGTTTCCATGGTTTTATTGGCGCCGAATACGTTTCTCTGGAAGACACTGACATTGCTGTAGGGTGCCTACAGTCAATCTAGAGTTTCCTGACGATTTTCCACTTGAAGCAATCAACGAATGGACCACGCTAGACAAACGCCAAGCAGAGGCTTTGAAAACAGCCCTTACGCAAGAGATCGCTTTGATCCAGGGCCCGCCCGGAACAGGTAGATACACATCTTTTATGGTTCACTCCAGGAACCGGATCTGTGTGACACTGAACAGGGAAGACATATGTTGGAGTTCAGATTGTCCGTGCTCTGCTGACCTTCAAACATCCCGACCGTTATCGTCGTCTTGAAAACTGGCTCTGTGGAATGGGACAACAGGAAGGAAAATCCATTGGTCCAATCCTCTGCATCTGCTACACGAATCACGCACTCGATCAGTTCTTAACTGGTCTGCTCAAGGCAGGCATCCGTGACATCATTCGAGTCGGTGGAAACAGCCGTTGCAAGGCACTGGAGCAGTACAATCTGAAGAACATACCGAAACGAGGAACAGGCGCCACGGGGTACAAGTTGCTGAAAGACAGACTGCCAGGTCTCGAAGAAACAATCGAACTCAGAAGTGCATCTCTCAAGAGATCCAGTGCAAAGTAAAAAGCTGCCAATGGGGTGCATCACCATATTGTCTTGCTCTTGTTCAGAGCTTTGAGATGGTGTCAAGTGGGCAAGTTCATTCTATCTTACTGCCCTCGGTTCTTTGACTATCTGGATCATGCCAGAATGTATGATGGCGTGCGGAAAGATTTCTCCCTTGCGTGGATGGAATGGTGTGAAATGTATTGGGAATACAGTGATGAAGATTGGCAAGATGCTTGTCTTTTCCCAGATCGCCCTTTAGAAGAGCTACTGCAAATACACGATTTCTGGGACATCTCTCCGACGGAGCACGAAACGTTGTACAACTACCTGGAGGCAAAAGTTAGGGGAGAAGCAAACGAGACCATGGAAGATTTGATCGCAGAGTATGATTACTACAGAGAGCAGTATGCAGAACTGAAGCAATCATCAGATTTGGAGTGTCTGAGAAGTGCATCTGTTGTTGGAATGACAACAACATACGTGGCAATGCATCAAGATCTTTTGGCAAGTCTCCGACCCCGGATTGTGATTTTGGAAGAGGCGGCCGAGGTGTTAGAAGCTCACGTATTGACATCGCTGTCCGCAGACACCCAGCAATTAATCATGATTGGAGATCACGAGCAGCTTCGCCCAAAGGTTGACAATTTTTTGCTTCAAGTGCATTCTGGATCGGGATTCGATTTGGATGTTTCGATGTTTGAAAGGCTCATTACTCAGAGCAACGTCCACCACGTCACACTTCAAAGTCAACGACGGATGCGCCCACAATTCTCAAGGTCTGTTCGGATTGCTACCGCTTTTTGCTGTTGTAGCTTCATCTCTGTCAGACTGATTCGTTCCACTGTCTACCCTGAGCTTCAGGATCACGCTTCAGTGAAAAAATATCCAGAGGCGGTGCCTGGAATGGCTAAGACGCTGTTTTTCTTCGATCATGATCACGAAGAGGACGGTACCGCGGATGCAAAATCCAAGAGCAATACGTTCGAGGCGCACTTTGCGGTTCATTTGGCGGCATACCTGCTAAAACAGGATTGCTTCAGACGAGGTGGATTGCTTCTTGGAGCAATAGAGCTCTGAATGCGATGCATAGATGACGTTGCGATTGTGACGCCCTATGTGGGACAGCTGCTGAAGTTAAGAAAGCTCACATCAGAAGTATCTCTCCATATGCGCATCGATGAGAATGACAAAGAGCTGCTGGCAGACTTCACAGCAACAAGTGATCATCTGCTTCCTTTCCACCCCGTCTCTCCAAGCCGTTCTATCCAGGAGATCCAAACGTACCGGCAGAGGACCATATTCGTGACGATGAGGAAGACCAAGGCGAAAAAGAAAAGAAGAAGGTCTATGCAGACAAAGAAATGCAATCTTGTGTCCGCCTGGCCACTGTGGATAACTTTCAAGTGAACCCCCCTTTGCAGTAGCTACAACGATGTGACTATCGGCAGGGAGAAGAGGCAAAGGTTGTCATACTGTCGCTCGTTAGAAATCAGAAAGAGGGCCACATTGGATTTGTGGGTATCAAGAACAGAATCAATGTCATGCTCTCAAGAGCGCGAGAAGGAATGTATATCCTCGGAAACAGCAAGTCTCTGGAAGCTTATCGCAAGAACACAATGTGGAAGGATATCCTCAGCATGATGCGAGAGGAAGGATGTGTCGGAACTGAACTGGAGGTCAGTTGATTCGTACTCTACACATATCGTGCTCCACTTTGCTGCTTGTCTCAGCTAAAGTGTCAAAATCATCCGGAGAAGGCAACGAAGATCGCTCACTGGAAAGACTTCGGCCGCTTGGCTGCAGAAGGCGGATGTCAGGAGCTTTGTGGACAGCAATTACCATGCGGACACATCTGCAGAAGGTCTGTCTATGTGCACACTTTGAATGGTGTGCAGTTGTGGATTTGTTCGAGCAGACGCTGTCATGTCACAAACCAAGAACACACACAAAGCGAATGTCCTGTGCTTGTCAGCGTCGAGCTTCCATGTGGGCACGTCCAGCACAAGATTCCGTGTCACAAGTACCAGGCTCGTTGATTTGACATACGAAATGAACGCCATTGGATGACAGGGCTGCCAATCCGGCCACTGTCCTCTGTGAAGAGAGCATCGAGGTGGGTGTCGAAGGATGTCAACATGGTCACAGATACCAGGTGCCATGCTCTCGTGCGAAGCGTTTCTCTGAAAACCCTGAGAGCTGCACCGAACTTGTTTCTGTGTTGATGCCATTCTGTGGGCATAAGATTAACGTTCCCTGCCACAGAGAGGGCACCATTTCAGAGCATCCACGCAATTGCTTCGCACGGTGCCATCGACAGATCGGAGGCTGTGGGCACTTATGCCAGAGGCAATGTGGAGACTGTCTGGATCAAACGCTGAAAAAGAACCCGCAGTTTATACTCTCGTCATCGAATGTTCATCTGCTGGAGCATAAAAAGTGCCAATCTCTCTGCGGCAAAATTCTGTTCTGTGGCCATTTGTGCAAAGATCATTGTCATCCGGGTAAATTGCTCATCTTCTCTTTCTGTCTATGGACGTCGTTCGTAGATCATGAAAACTGCAGTCCGTGTCAGGAGAAGTGTTCCATTGTCTGTGAGCATCAAAAAGAGAGCAACCACAGGAAGTGCTCAGACAAACGCGAATCCTGTGTCGAGCCATGTTCGTGGAAGTGCGAGCACCAGGGAGAGTGCACACTTCCGTGTGGAGTTCCGTGCAAACGGTTACCTTGTGATCATCGCTGTCGTAAACAACTTGCTTGTGGATGTCAATGTCCATCCCTCTGTGGGGAGGAGTGCCCTTCGGATGCGTTCTGCCATGTACATGCTGACCCTACGGTCAAGAACATGGTCTGTTGTTCACTGCATGCATTGCACCATGCATTTTCGATCACTGTAGGAGGTCGACATGATTCAGTTCCGCAAATACGGAGAGCTGACCGACGAAGACCTCACTCAGGATCCACTGATCGTTCTCAACTGTGGCCACGCTTTCTTAATGTCCACCCTCGATGGTCACATGGACATCAAGCAGTTCTACGAGCAGGATAAATACGAAAAGTTACTCCCTTGTTGTGGCTGATCTTCTAAGATGATATGGACAGGTGGACGAGACCAGTGCTGGGTGAACGCATGGGTATGTTGGACAACAGAAGAGTCTGCATGATCTGCAGATCGCCCATTGTATCCATTCGCCGTTATGGCCGGATCATCAAGAAGACAGAGATCGATCTCATGGACAGACGATTCGTTCGCCTCTTTGTCAGAACGCAGAATAAGCTCAAGAGTGATGTCGAGAAGATCGACGGGGATCTGGACGATCTGAAAGCCAACATGACGAGTGGTCTCGAGGTCCGTTCGACACTGAGGAAGATACAGAGAATTGGAAAGAGGGCAACATCCTGTGCAGCAGAATACCGAAAACTGTTGGACACTTCGCAACAGTACCTTTGATCATTCTCTGTTGTCACAATGACGTGGTTACTGTTCTGCAGAATGCCATCGATCGAACTCTATAGACAGACGCTTGATTCCATCATGAGCAAAGCGCTTGAAGAAGAGTGGTCAGAAGAAGAGCTCGCTGCCGAACTCGACGCATTGACTGAACCCAAACCTGATCAAGCACAGACATGCAGGCAGTGCATGCATCGTCATCGTTTCTGATGATAATTCCTTTGTGTGTTTGCAGAGCTTGCATTGGGTTTGTGTTTTGCCGGAGACTCTGGTTGCAATGTCATCGGTGTCACATCGAAGTGCTCAGAAACCATATCAGCAAGAGCTCTTATATTTCCACTCAACGGGTGACTGTTTACATGGTGGCTCTGCATTGAACATGGCCTGTTGTGTAGACCGAGAGAATTCAGGAGATCATTCAACGTGGTTTGCAATTCATTCGGGATATGGATTCGAACATCGCTGAGCTGATCGGGCTCGCTCAAGAGTCACTGAGCACCAGATTATTGACAGAGGCACACATGGATTCAGCTCAAGTCCATCTCGAATGTCTGAAATTTGTCACAGAGATATCTGGCATGGTGAAAACGATAGCAATGCGATCCGATCCTACACTTCTCCCTGAATCCATCAATAAACTCCAACGCTCAATTCTGCAGAAGGCTGAAGAAAGCCTGTCAAATGCTCTAGCTGTATGCTCAAGCAGGGAAGAGGTATGGCTGGGATCTGTAACAACAGATCCGTCCGATCGACGAACGGTTTCTTGTAGAGGATGCAGATCACCTTGCAGCAGAATGAGTTGCGAGATTTGAAGAGCCGACTCTTTCCGCTTTCCATTGAAGCTCAGATTGCTCTTCTCAAGACGGTTGTTACTTCAGATCCGACCATGCACTCGGGCAGCACCCGTGGCCAGCTGTACCGATGCCCCAATGGCCACTGGTATGTGATTGGAGAATGCGGTCAAGCATTGGAACAGAGTCAGTGCCAAGACTGCGGAGCGATGATAGGAGGCAGAAACTATCGACTGACATCTAACAATACAGGCATCACGGAGGACGAAGCTGTCCAATTGGGTCTCTGATCGCATTGTTTCGCATAGATGCATTGTCTAACAAGACATATCGTTTTTGGCGGTTTTTGGATTCTTTGTTCGGTTGCTCCAGACAAGAACGGCGAGCAGACAGATGTCTCTTGTTACAGTGCTATCATGTAGATGAGGGCAGGAGAGGAGCATAACAAAGAAGTCACATCAGTTACTCTCGGCTCGTCGTCTCAGATCTCAATACACTCGACATTCAGAAACAGTTTTTTAATGCACAATAGCAGCAATCTGTTGAGGGAAATTCAGGATAGCTTCGACATCTCTTGAACCATTGTCTGCTTGTTAGACATATCGACCACTTCATCAGATGTTGTCGCATCTGTCACAGACTTATCGTCTCGTACTCTTATCGAACGTCGAAACCGAATAGATACCCCTATCACGAAAAAAGCGCTTTCGCCCAATGCATGATGTATCATTGTTAGATCGACACCTTTCGTCTCGTCAACAATGCCGAAGATTTTTAGTGTTCCATGCTGTCGACTGAACGCTGCGATCTCTCGGTTCCTCGTCGACGGCACGCTCTACGCACTTTTGTGTCGATACTAAGAACGTCATACTGCGAGACTGTCGTTATCTTGCGGTTCCGGATCGTATTCCTCTGTTCTCGAAAGCATGCAAGACATCGCCACACTCACCTGACTGGCAGAAAAATCTATTATTAGGTGTCTGGCATAGACGTCAGAAAGGCGTTGAGCGCTCACCTTTTTGTACTTCGGGGTGTTTTGTCTGATCAAACGTCCAATGAAGAATCATCTATCGCACAGAAGATGTCGAGATTTCTAAACCCTCATTGCTCGCAGCCGCTTCTCGTATCACAGACGATCCAGCAGGACGCCCTTTCTCTCAATCCTACGTCCAAGGAAGAATTGGTCGATTGGCATAGGAGTCCGCTGAATGCTCCGATCAAACCCAACTGGTTCGTAAGCAGCAGGTCGGAAGCTGCAGATTTGGCGATGATGCAAATCAATCTCCTTCACTAGGAAGCTCAGTTATTTTGCAGAACGGGCACAGCACGAGCGATCACATACATCCAGCCTTCATTTTCAGGAACCTGCCCCACGCCCTCCTCTCTTCCCGTCTTTACCGACATCCCCGAGCTTCCTTGTGCGATTCACAACGATTGGTAAGTAGTTTTCTCTTCTCTTCATGGGCGTGTGCCTGGCGTGACGCGACACACGACTGACGCAAGACGCCTCGGGCGCATACGGATACATGACACATAGGCGTGTGCCGGGCACACGCCATCTTGCCATACCCGCCGGCCTTTCGTTTCATGTTCCGTCTCTCGCTGTCTTCTATCGCTTCTACGAGAACGGCATATCTCTGTCGTTCTTTTCTCTCAACGTACTTCGCTGTCTATGGCTATTCTTGAAAAAGGCGTTCGACAATTCTGCATCCCGTCTCGGTCAAAGCCTTTTGTGTCACCTCACTGTCGTCCAAAACTCTTAGACACACAACGAAGAGCCTCTGGACGAGGCAGCTTCGTCGGACGCGGGAGGTCAGCACATCTTGACGCTTCGCCCCGATGACGCAGTTGCGTATGACAGGACGGTGCCTGCGCTCTCGGCACAGCACATGTCAGCATCGCTATCAACTTACAACCCGCTGCTTCTTCGAAGAGAGAATCAACTTTTTGAGTCCTGCCTTGTCGAACTCGTCCAACATCTCGACGAGGCACCGCTCGTGCAATGTCTCGAAATCTTTGACGGACTTCAATTTGAGCACCATTCCATATCACCAGTAAGGAAATGCGTTCCGTTTGAGAACGCCATTGAATCGTGTGGTTCAGGAGGATCACGATGCTGTGCCAGTTGGAATGGATGCGGACGTTTTGGTTCTGTGTCAGCCCGTTCCTCAACGGGCTAAACTTGGATGGTCTTCTGCGATGGCCATCGCTGGAAAAGTTGGCGATTGTTGCGAACATGACGAGATCCCCCATCAAATGTGCAATAAGGCAAGCCAGTTTTGGGGATTGGTGATAAAATCATCCGTTTGTCCGGAACTCCAAGGGTGCTATCTCATGCGCACAACCCGTACGAAAGAAAACTGTGGTTGCCCGTGCACGCATTACTCTGTGAAGAGAATCTGTTCTGGAATCCCGTTAGATGACCAGTACGACGCCCTATGGCTCGTTTAGCTCATCTATCGATTGTTTCATTTCATGCTCTGACTAGACTGGTCTAGTAAACACTGACAAAACCTTTAATAGATAAGATCTTGGCCAGACTTAACAGCAGATTTGTTACAAACGAAATTCAAGTTATGCTTTATGCTTATGGAATCAAGTGCTGCTTTATCGAGATGGACTTCCGACGTCGATCGTTATTTTGACGGCATCATCATCGACCGTGCTGCCCAAAAGGCTCAGCTTTTTTGATGAAAGTGGATAGGGTCTCGACAGATGGGCTTCCGAGAATGACGTCGCGCTGCAGGGTGGGATCCAGTTTATGTGTAACGCGCATCTCGGAACGGTAGGGAACGAGAATGGATGCATGACGGTACGTGCGACAAGACATTATAGATTGGTCCCCTTGCTGCGACATCTATCATCCATTTACCGATGTCGTTGCATACGACTGAGAAGACAGGAATCGATATTGGCCGATTCGATTGGTACGATGTCACGGATTTGCGTTATCGATGGCAATTGTCGGTTGACTAAGCGACCTGTCTCTCGATTCTTCGAGGAACGCGCAATAGCAAGATCACTTCGCTCGGCGACCGCGTGTTGTGTCCATGCGAATTTCGGTCAAGCCACAAGATCACACTTCTCACTCTTTACTGCGTTATGCTTCGTCAGATCGGCGTCGTGCTCTGTTGGGGTTAGGTCTTGGAACCTTCTTTACTTCGACCTTCATCGCGGAACCCTCTTCAGCGACGGCCGAAGTACTTCAGGCTCAAGAGAGGGCATGATCTGATTGGCGTTTGCAGTACAGAATCGAGTCATTGATTCCGACGGACATTGATTTTGGAGCCGTCAAAGATCCGACATTGGCATACGAATTCCTCTATCCTAAACAGGACCTGACCGGCAACGCTTTGCCCATTGGGTTCTACCGAAAACCTATCCGCTACACCTTGGCGGCATCGCAAAGTGTAGAAGGCCGACAGCACATCGTTTGTGGACTCGTAACGCTGTCAGACATTGTCGAATCTCTCTTCCTGTATTCTGACTTTAAGGGAGCTTTCGAGAAAGGAATTGTAGTAACCGTAGCCGTGGGTCCTCCACCAGAGTCTCCAGAATTTGATGTGTCGAAATCGTCAGCCATGTCAGTTGCCGAAGCAGTGCTCTCGGACCTGTACACCTCACTCTTTCCTCACTCAGTCATTAACCCCTTTCTTTTCTTGCAATGGTGAAGGTCTATCTCGAGGCAATCAGGGGATCAGAGAGTTCCCATTTCGGCCATCGAGAATGCCAAGACCGAAGAGCGATTTGGGGGTACCTACTGGACCTACGAGAGCATCCTGATGGTAACCATTGGACAGTGGGCCCAGATCTGGCCTTCATTTGCGTAGGCCTCTCCGACAAGCTCCGATCGATCGAAGGAGACATACCGTCACACGTTGAATGTCACTTCTCTCCGCAATGGCGCTGCCGGCACACCCTTTCTCTATACGCTGAGTCTAAGCTGTCCTCAAGAGCAGTGGGAGAATCTGAGTCCTCTCTTCGATTTCTGTGCCTCGTCTTTTCGTCTGACGCCACTGACCTCCAAATACGTTGCTCCCGACCAGTCGAATTTTCTCATTTTTTAAAACAAGTTTTCAGTTAAAGTGTCCAGAAATGCGGATGCTGGAGAAATGATCTCCTTATTCCTCAATTGTCTTTGGGCTTTCCATTTGCTGGTGGCTTGGCATCGGAGAATGGTGTTTGCTTGGCGGCGGATTTTTTCGGTGTCGTTCCAGTGCGTCCTCTCGCCAGGACTCGGACAATCTTGATCATCCAAAAGATCTGAAGGGCATAAAGAAACAGCAGCAGCAGGTTGCCCACGAGAAGCAAATGCTCTCCAAATGCCTCGACGTTTTCTTCATAGGCATCAATGTATCCCATCTTCATCACCGTCATCGGAAACATCACGACACGCGAAAGGAAGAATACCAATCCAAACAGACCAAAGAGCAACGCCCTCGTACGGCGCAAATCCATCACATACGCCACCTATCATCCACCGCTTAGTATATCCGAGAAAGCACGAGGTGTGCATATATGGACCTTAGATAAATGCAAGAAGGGATTGCTGATATTGAAGACGGAGAGCGTAAGGACGCCAACGAGGAAGAGGTTCTTTATGTAGCAGAAAGCAATGATCACCAGTGAGCCAATGTGATGATAGAACATGAGATTGTCGATGGGGACACCTGTGGCAGTGATTCCCCGCGTCACCTGATGCATATACCATCCAGTCTCGATCCTCAGGAGATACACCACATTCATTGCCACCGCATTATCAGGCCAGTTATGAACAATAGGCAGAGTGTGTGTCAGAGATGCCCCGACACCGTTGTTGAAAAAGACAGCCCATGAGGCGAGAAGCAGGATGGATGACAGAATCAATAGCCAGACTTCTTCGAAGAGGCGTTCCCCCTTTGTGAGATCTTCTTTCACTTGATGAATGCGTGCATGGCCCAGAGCCAAGTAATTTCCTGCCCAGCGTAGGACTGTAAATAGCAGAGCTACGCAGGAGCAGTAGAAGATTTCTTGTTTCGCGTCTAGGTCGTATGCCGTAATTCGTCCGACGTCCGTCGATGCGAACATTCTGCTGCCTGGTTCTGCGACGGATGCGGTCGATATGATGTGACGTGTCCTGTCAACAGAGGTCGGACATTCCGTTGTCACTATCTGCTTCGGGATACCTTCACTGTGCATGTGCATTGATGAGAAACGTACGCGTAGGAGATGGCAGTCCCCTTGCTCGACTATCGAGTCCGCGTCACTATACCATTAAACGCACGAGCGCTTTTGTTTCTGTCGCTATTTTTCTCCTCTTTTTCTTCCATCTGGCTTATGGACCGCCGAGCAGAGGATACTGGAGGATCGAATCACCAAACGGAGATTCAATGAAAGGAGTGAAAGGATGGGAATGGCAAAAGATCCGTCCGCAGTGGAAACAGCGATGCATAGACGTGCACAAGACGAAAGGTCGACGGGTACTGATAACAGGATCAGCCGGGTTCATCGGATATCACACGGCAGTTGCGTTGCGAATGAGGGGCGATGCTGTCATCGGACTCGATAATTTCAACGACTACTATCCCGTCGTTATGAAACGCGAACGAGCTAGGTCTTTAGGTTCGTCTCTGGTCACTCTCTTTTGTGTCATCTCACTCTTTTGGTACAGAATCGTTGGGAGTGTATACCATAGAGGGTGAATTGAAAGATCAAGAACTCATTCAAGGCATCATGGATGACTGCAGCATCACACACGTCATCCATCTGGCAGCACAGGCAGGTGTGCGTTACGCCAAGGAGCATCCCATGCAATACGTGGACAGCAATGTGCATGGATCCCTTACTGTCTTTGAAGCGGCGCGTCGTGCATTGGTGCCTCCTGCCATCATCTACGCCAGTTCATCGAGTGTCTACGGAAGCAATACGCAAGTGCCTTTTTCAGAGGAGGATGCCGTGGACAATCCTTCTTCGCTGTACGGAGCAACGAAGCGCTCGGTGGAGCTGATGGCTGTCGTCTATCATCGTTTATTTTCTCTTTCTATGACGGGGCTGCGATTTTTTACGGTCTATGGACCGTATGGACGGCCAGACATGGCCTGTTTTCAATTTGCACGTGCAATTGCCAAGCAGGAGCCAATTCAGATTTTTATGTCGGAAGATGGAACTGAGCTCGGGAGAGACTTCACGTACATCGATGATATCGTTCGCGGGATCATGGGAGCAATGGACACGACGCCTCCAAGTATCAAAGAAACATCTTCCAATCGATTATTCAATCTAGGTCACCTCTCTATCTTCTCACACATTTTGAGTGACCCTGTGATCTAGGCAACACAAGTCCTGTCTCCGTCACCGCATTTGTTCAGTCTTTGGAGCGGGCAATGGGTCAAGAAACGGAGAAGGAGTACATGACCATACGCAACACAGGAGATGTACTGTTCACTCATGCCAATGTGACTAACGCACGCGAGGCGTTCAATTTCACACCTGCTATCTCGCTCGATGAAGGACTGCTTCGCTTCGCTCACTGGTATAATAAATACGCACACACAATGCCCAATGAATTGTGGACATACAAGAGTACCTAATGTTTGGTATCAATGAATTTTTGTTCCCTTTCCTCGTACATCTGTCAGCATTGTCGAGTGGTTTCCCGTTTTTCATTGTCGTTTTTAGAAGCCAAAGGGCAGATTTGCCAAAAGGTGATTTCGAACGACGCTGTTACATCAGTCACCATCCCTCTAAAGAATCTTCTTGTGCCGATGCATCATGTGATTTGTGGCCAGCGGGCACGACTCACGACGACAATGTCCCCCGTTCTGCTGCGCCAGATAACGATGGCATCCATGAGGGATACCGCTATGATGGGACCGACGCTACGCGATCCGTTGCCCACTCGACGCCGCCGAGTGGCTACGGCACGACGTCCGTGCACCGTAAACGGACAGCCGTCGACAACCGAGGAGATCGGATTCGGTTTCAGTGCCGGTGGTCTCCTATTTCCTTACTTCATTGGTGTTGCGGCCTCCTTACACGAAAACGGTCTTCTCACACGTACACACTTTTCGATGACGCCCTAGAGGGTCGCTAAGAAGATGGTATTCATTAGGGGAGACCAAAATGGCTGGATCTTCGGCAGGATCCTTGATTTCGGCTTTCTATCACGCTGGAATGTCTCCCGAGGTTCTGATGGAAGGCTGTCTGCGGGTGACAGGAGACTGCCGAGTCAATGGTACTCGTGGAAGATTGCGTACCGTTTTGAATCAGGTGGCACAGGAGCTCCTGCCAGACGATGCACACGTTCACTGTACAGGACGCGCCTTCATCTCGATCACACGTCTCTATCCCTTGAGAAACGAACTCATCTCAGAATTCGATACCAGAGACGATCTGCTGACGGCGCTTCTGGCCTCCTGTCACGTCCCAGTCTGGTTCGATAACAGTATTTTGACGCGGTACCGTCAAGGACTGTGTATGGATGGAGGATTGACCAATCTCATTCCCACCCCTCCCGTCCCACGCGTTATTCGGGTTTCCTGTTTTCCTATGAAAGGCTGGGGCGATGATTACCGAGTGAAGATCGCACCAGACTGCTTTCGACGGAGCAAGTACACGATGCAGGAGCTTCTGAACATGGCTTTGCAACCTCCCGATGAAGAGCGCCTATTTGAGCTCTTTGAGATAGGACGACGCGATGCCCAAGACTATGCCGATCAGTATACCATACCCTCACTTGACGAAGAGAGCGGTCCAGAATTCCTCCTGGATGAAGAGGACATTCCGGACGAGACCGGACCGAATCTGTGGAAACGTGTGCGGTCCGTTTTTGGAACGTCTAAGGAAGAGACGACGGCGGTCTGAGAGAGATCTTTGTTAGGATGCTATCATTCATATTGTTTTATTCAGTGATTCTTAAGATTCTGATGCAGCCATTGGCACAACCGGCAGCCAGCCACGTGGTCTGTTGTCCGTTTGGACTGAAACGAAGGCAGTGAACGGTCTGATGTTCAAAGGCAGATCCGCTGTCGGCATGGGAGTCTTCGGCTTTGGGTTTCTTGGACGCAAATTTAGCACCTCCGATGTAAACGCCACCGATCTTTCTGAAATCCGAAGCCGTGATCACACGCAGCGTTTCGGTTTCGGTATCAAATTTCATGGCGCCGGCACAGATATGGGGTTTACGGTAACGCGTGTCTCCCACGTTTTCTTTGGCAAAGACGGCGATCTCTCCATCTTCGCCGCCGTAACTGACGAGGGAACTGCAGGGAGAGCAGCAAATGGCATGGATGGTTCCTTTGTTGAGGCCGGAGTAGACATGGAAGACGGGTTGATCGAGTTGATTGGTGAAACCTGACATCTCTAAAGGCAGTTGACGGATCGAGGCATCTTCTAAGGCAATGAAGACGCTCAAGGGATTTCCAGACACATCGGCATCCATCAACCACCATCTGGTCAACGTCCAGTCCAGAAGCGGCTGAAACATGTTTGTCCGATTCCAGATCGTAAAGTGTCCGCTGTGGCCAACGGAACAGAAACAGTGGCGAATGAGGGCGTCGGATTCTGCATCCTGTACAGGCGGAGGTCTGAGCCAGACGACTCGGCGCAGTGCCAAAGAATCGATGGAATGATGGAGAAGGAGCTGTGCCTCGCCTCTTTCCTGAAAAGGCAATGCCCAGAGGGTCACACTCCCGTTCCAGCTGCCCATCAGCAGAAGGTCATGCGGCATTGCTGGATGCCAGTCCAGACAGCTAACGAGGCTGCCGCTCAGGGCAAAAGGAGAGACACGTATCCACGGCTCCACGTGCACCAATTGCCGTTCTTCATTTGGCTCTGGCACCGCCACAATCTGCACATCTCCGTTTCCCAGTGCCATGGCCAACAAGCCTAGGGAAGAGAATGTCCGCGGAATGTCTTTCATCAACAGACTTGCATCTGGACACCATTGGAGACAGGAACAGATTCCGCCCTCGTGCACTATGCCTAATGCCATCTGCGCCGCCGGTCTTCCCTGATGAAGCTCAGCTTCGATTGTCCAGATCTGTATGAGACCCTGTCCCCTGACAACAGTGCCAATACAGTGCCGTCTGCAATTCTTGGCATGACAGCTGAGAGCAAGGAACTCGCGTATGGGTCGCTCTTCCTGTCTTAGAGGACACCAATCGAGGGTGTTACACAGTCCACCTCCAAAGAGCACTCCATCGCGGAAGAACGCATCTTTGGACGATTCCGGAATGCCGATGGTCAATGCTTCGAACAGAGCGATGCGCGTCGTCGTGTCGTCCGAGTTCGTGGAGAGCGACAATGGCGTCGAGGTCGATTCCAGCAGGTCGAATAGATCGACATCTGCAACCACCTCCACTTCGAGCCCCGTCGCCGACATTTATCAAATCACAATCGTGATGGAAGGCGCCACATCCGACAGCGAAGGATGGCTGATGCCGCCCGACTACGAGCGCCTGATCAAACTCGAAAAAGTGTGATAAACGGTCACACTTTCTTTCGTTATCTCACTCGTGGCTGGCTACGCAGTTAATTTTGGCAGCTGTGCGTGTGGCCCAGCACGTCTGCGAAGAACTGGCACAGAAGACAGAGCATGACAATAATAAGCTGCTGCATCTCTGTTCCACTTTTTCGGAAAATATTGAAGTCAAAAGAGTGACCGTGGGAAGATAGTGTGATCGACTGTTCTTGTGTGAGACAGGTAGCCCAGATGTTGGTCCTGGAGGCGACACGGAAGCATCGTTTCCACAAGCAACAGAGCGGGAATGTCTATCAGGAGATGAATCAGAGCACGGTCTTCGTAGAGAAACTCCATGCATTACAGAGCCACCTCGACCAAATGAAGCAGCATCTCGTATCCACTACATAGAAAACAACACATTTTGCGAAAACGCTGTCCATGCGTAGTAACCGACAACGCAGAGCATCACTTCAAAAGCCAACCGCTTTGAGAGAGATGTCCAGCGCTCGGAATGTGAAGATGGCTTGCGCCCTCCCACTAGATCCTTGAATGTTATGTTTCCTCTGTCCTGCTGGAGAGCATAGTAGACGCCTTTGAGATGTCCTCTGCCCACGACTCCCACGACATTCTTGGCGCCGTTTACCGCTTTCGCTCGTTTCATCGACCAAGCCAGATAGAGATCGCGCTCGTGGATCAAGGGAGATGCCAGTTCAGGGAAATACCGCGTCACTTGATTGATAGATTCCGACAGGATGTCTTCGCTATCGAGACGGTCGTATTGGCGGCGCATCTTTGCCGCTTCACTCTGCATGTCAGCGTCGGGGAGACGGAGAGCATACAGCAGTCCGCCAAAAAGCTTGAGGCGACGAGGGAGGCTGAGGGCATCCATCGCACGTTTAAGGGTAATTTCGATTGGCCGATCGCCGAGGACAATATCGATATCCATCTCATCTGCACATTGCCTAGCTGCTCGCATGTCTACCCCGCTCTCGACGTCTAGCGAACGACCGAGTCGCCGATAGACGATTCCCATAAGTATTCGAAAACCCAAAGCGAAGGGCCCTCCCAACTCGATCGACCGCATCACGGTTTCCGCAAAGTTCTTTCCAGACAGGACGAAAGGGTTGGACGCTTTGGATGCGAGATCTGGATGCTGTGCCTCATAGAGGACGGAGACTCGGCTCCTGCAGACTTCGACAACAAGGTTATCTGGTCGGACAGCTGTCATCACACGTATGACTGCCGCGGCAGACGTCGCTGATACGTGACACGTCCCGACGATGAAAATGCGTTTGGGTTCTTGGTAGTCGGCTTTCAGTCGACGACCGATGCCGTCAGGCTTGGGTTCGTATACAACGAGCGAGCCGTTTTCCACGAGATCCACCAGTTCAGGGAACTCTTGAGAGACAACAGCGTGACTCTGTTCGTAGGCGACATCGCGTAGACGGTATTCTGCAGGAGGACCGGCGACAGTGACCCTCGCTTGAGCCGCCCTGCGAACACACTGGCCGTCAAAACGCCACCCGCCGTGACTCGTGTATGGAAAACACGTGGAGAGCGATGCGCCGCCTGTGCGTTGAGGCAGACGGCTGTAACGGGAAAGCGGAAGAGCGCCGACAGATCGGAGCATTCCCTCAGTCCTGCACTGTACGACACGTCTGCCTTTCTGTTTCGTCGATCCGTGGAATTCAATGGGAATTCATCGCTGCGAATAGCGCACAGAGAACCTGCCAGCTGTACGGCTAAGGAACAGGCACCTTTGATGCATAAGTGGTCAGAATGTCATTTCTTTGTACAATTTGTTCGTTGGACAACGATTCTGTCATGCACAATAAACAGTAGCTCGGATTCGTCGAAAAAGAATAGGGGGGAACCGTTGGTTCTTCTATAAGACTCAGATTATAGCCGAACAACATGATAAATGGATGGTGAACAAAAACGAAAGGCACTTTTCGTCATGCAAGCCTCCCAAAAAGGCGGCCAGATGCCAGAACTGCTCCTTCTATGGCTTCGCTTCACGTAATCACTGTGCAATTTTTCTGGATTTTCAGTTTTCAATTTGGCTGCCCATCAAATACTAACAACCAGCGTACGGCGATTCCCCTTTCCTCGAAATGTGCATTGCTTCTTCTTAGAGATGTGCATTTGATACTTGCGGAATTGTTATCGTCGTCGTCAAAGAAACTATTCAAGATTAGATTCGACTGCAGCATCGGTACCACTCTCCGGCGAAGCCGGGGTCCATCCCTTCAGTTGCAGTAGCGGACCCAGTCGACACCGAGAAGACTGAAAACACAAACATGTCAGAAAAATGGGAAAACGCATTCACAGTATCTTACATTCAGCACTGGTCATAGGCTCCGTTGCCCGTGTCTTTCTCGAGTCGACTTCGCCAAAACCTTCCGTCGAATGCAGCAGATATGCGTTACTATGTCTATTTCTCTCGTACGTCGCCAACTGTCGTTGCAGTAATTCGATTCGTTCTCTATGGATAAGGTTCATTCGAATCTGTTCGTTCCTCTCTTGCACAGCAGCGTCTCGTTCACGAATCAAGTCTTTTTCACGCTCCATCAGCTTCTGGAGCATTTCCTTTTTGCGCTCACGAGAACGACGTGCCGAAGCTCGGTTGGCAAGAATCCTGTGGAATGGCTTGTTAGACGGTCTGGTGAAAGGAAAAGGGCTCACTGCATACCTTCGTTGTTTTTTCTTGTCATTTTCGGGAAGTTCTGGATCGATGAGTTCATCGTACTTGCGTCGACTCGTTTTGCGTACAGGTGCCACTGTCGTGTCTCCTGCGTCGTTCACCATCGCGAATTCAGTTGTTGCGTCGCTCTTCGTTCTTACAGACCGGACGTCTGTTCGATGCGTTATATCCTCGGTACGCAGCTTCGCATCTCCTTCCGACGAGGCAGTTAGCACAACGCGGGGGACAACAGGGCAACGGTTAGTTCGACCATCGACAATTAAGCTGCCATTATCATCTAGATACGAGTTTTGCAATTCGCCTTCCATTATGCCATCTGTAACAGAAACGTTCAGATTCGCTGTCGTGCACAGAGGAGGTTACCGTCAACAAACGCCGTATGCCATTTCTCGCAAGGAAGCATCTCTGAGGTGGGGGGAATCAACGCCCTACGCTCGATATACTGCTGTCGATTTGGAAGGGAAGCAGGTAGGTTCACGACCATGTCGGGAGAGCCGCGCACAATCATACGAGGTTGGATCCTGCCAGTCGTGACAGTAGTATCCATGGCTCCTCCAACTGGTCCTGTCGCCCAATCCTGCCACATATGTTCCATCTGCAGTTATCTTGAGCGCACAAGGATGCTCTTTGCGCTTTTCTTCGCGTCTTTGATTGACTCTGGGTCTTCTGGCACCGTCTGGGCTCACGGATAAGGTGGAAGGGATGTTGGCGTCGAATCGCACCAATTGATTGCATAGCAACCTTAAGTACTGAACAGAAAAGGAATTTGCTGTCAGACGGGGTTAGACAACGAACCGGTGACGTTTTCAGCAACACCGTGGTGTAAGACGTATTAGCTGTAGAGAAGCTGTCACGGATAGACCCAGCCCGTAGGCGTAACATAAGGTGACTGCATTGTTAAATACTGACCGCAAAAAATTGTGGCTTTTGAAAAAGTCCGAGGTGGAAGTGCGAAGGAGGTTCGTCAGAATAGACGGGGCAGTGGACCGAAGGTTCCACCGCAAGGTGTTACGCAGAGTAGGTGCAACGTGTCGGCGTGCGTTATGCTTAACGATAATGTTCGGCGTAGCGCATCATTGAAAAACAGATGCATCTTTTAGCGCGGGGTTCTATCCATCCTTGTCTTTGCCAACCTCACAACAACGACAACTTCATCATCAGTTTTTTTTTCAATTGTAGAAAGGATTCTGCGGATGTCTTTCCCTTAAGAACAACCAAATGCAAAGATCACTGGTTTATTGATGAATATCGAAAAGTTGACTCTTTGTCAACTGCCCTCGTGTCATTAGACAAAACCTGGAAGAAAGAGGAAAGACAGATGACATAAGAAGTCTATATGTACACGATAACGCACAGACAATGTCATAAAATGGGCCAATAGACGTTTTGGCAAACCACTCCAGCACGCCAACTTCGATGATACATCACTGGCAGACTTAGTTTCGGAGCAATAGACATCGATTGATGGCGTCTCGGTCGAATCTGAAATTGGCAAAGCTCAAACAAGCCACTGCCCCGCCTGCTGTCTCTGCAGCTGTCTTTGAGGGACTGGTCGATGAGGAAGGAATGTCCTTTATCTTATCGCGGCGTTGCGTCGGGCGATCGACAACAAGTACTTTGGGTTTATGGCTCATGATCCATCTTCTAAGCTGTTCAGCGAAAACGTGGACCATGTAGAATCTATGCATCTGGCCCGTCTGGCTGTGATACATCCTGCAAGAATACTCTTTTGCATTGGGGAGCTCCGAAACTAAGTGCCAAGCCAACGCGCCTATTTCCTGACTCAAACATACGCTCCATCAGAACAACAACAGAATGAATGATGCAGCCTGGAACGTGCCTTCCTGGCAAAGGGTTTAAAAGGCATATTCTCTGCGACGTTCTTAATGATGAACAACTTGACCCTTTGCAATCCAGCATGAATCTCTATAAATTGTCGTTTGTTCAAACGGCTTCTGATATCGAACCCGGTCTCCTCATAAACCTAAGGAACATCCATCCATCTATCCATCTGTCGTGACAGTAACTGCACAGGAGACACCGACGCCGTACCTCTCTAATGGCACAATTTTCATCTGTCTCATCCTTCATTCGCTTTCCCCTTGGGAACCCCCAAGCAGCATTCTTGCTCCATCCTCTTACCAACAGCACTTTATCCATTCTTGGAGAAAGAAGTATGGCACCCATCACTGGTACTGTGTGTTTAAAATCTTGAAATCTCTTCAAGATCATTTGAAGATCCCCCTGTCCTTTATCCATTCCTGCAGACGCGTGACAGAGATGGTCTCGCACTTTGTATTGGTCAAGTCCCGGACAGACTTCGAACATCATGGAAGCGAATTCTCGTATGGACAAAGACTTCATGCGAGGATGTCTTGGAATAATGTGGTCCTGTGGCGACGGTCCGTTCGTCGATGCACGAACACACGCGGAACAGCGTGGTCATACCTCATAGTACCAGTGCGCCTCTTCTATCAAGAACAACAGCCGCTCGAACGAACTAACATCATGGACATATCCTTTATACACAAGCGACGACAAGTTGACGCATCTTACTTCGTATCTTCCAACGGTTTATTGACAACGAAGCGTAAACAGAGCTCTTCGATAAGCTCTCGACTTGGTTTATCACGACCTTGAGGACTGTCTGCCATTCTCCCATACACATAAAAACGTAGCGCCGTGTACACGCTCAACGTTCGGGTTGATGCAATTGGTCTAAGATGCTAATCAGCTGGACGCTTAAATTGCCATCATCTACGAAGCAAGTCTTGCATCTCTCTCTTTCTACTCACGCAAACAACGACGGCTGGCTATGCATTAAGGGTCCGACAGTTCAACATCACATAAAATTGCACAAGGAATGAGGAAGAAAGGAGCGAAAGGCATAAAAAACAACGATGTCACAGAAACTGGATTGAGGACCTAGACATTCGTTATCACAACAACGACAACTACATTACCCACAACACATAGTGTGCAAAAATGCATCAACATTGAAACGACCGCAAACAATTGGGCGGTCCCATTCAGCGACCCCAGTGAAGGCAATTCTTCGCCCCAAGGGCTTCGGTACTGCGACCCTTGTACGTTATGTACGCGGTCTTCGACGAATCATGTACAGTTGACGGCTTCTGACCGGCGATCGCGGAAGCCGTCACGATCTTCTTAACTATTCCCGTCTGGACGCGAAAAAACGGTTACAACCGTTTATTCTAAAGTACGCGAATATATTACCGTTCGATCGGCGGCGAGTCCAGTTGCCCATGGCGGCACACATCGACAGGACGGTGTCGGTGGTTGCTGCTGAGCAAAGTTCTGAATGGGCGTCAATCGTGTCAGCCCGACGCTCTCTTTCTTTCGACGATTTTGGATTCGTGGCCCCGGCTCAAGGGGCTGCCATCCTGGGTATGGTCCCATCGGAAGTCGGGAAGGAATAGGAGGGCGATTAGAACACTGCGTCAATCTCTTGGGAAGCGGTCGCAGAGGTGGACGTCGCGTCGCACGACCGAACGGCTCCCTTGGATTTCCAACGCTGTCAACTGAAGCTTCAGACGCTCGACTTGATTTTTGAAATCCGGAGTAACGGGAAATGATACTGCTACTAGCAGACGTTGTCGACTTCTGACTTCTGCACAACAACATGGATGGGCTGGTTGGTTGGCTAGCCGGATCTCGATGGAGTGCTTACTTGGTCGGAGTCGGTTCTTTTCGCTGACTAGATTTTTTGGGTGATCGAGTGATGGACGAGTTGGTGGGCGCTCGGCTGCGGCACCCGGATTTCTGTCACACATACAGTAGTACATAAGAGACATGATGTGACAGCTGTGTGACGGGCACACGCACTTTGTCAAGTACTTTGACTCGTAGGAGCTGCGTCTTTTCGAAAAATGTTTCAAAGACAGCGAAGTTATTGTTCTGATGAACACTTCTCGACAGTCCTGGTGAAGAGCATGGAATGGATGAGGAGGATTGATGAGCAAATCGTGTGAAAACCAGCTGAATACGACCGTAATATTTCTTAAAGAATCCAAGAAGCTTCGATGATGGTCGGTCGTAGGCAATGGTGTTGGCCTGTTCGTTCTCCCCCTCCAAGAAGGCCTAGACACACCCCTCTTACACAAAGCACGCACCATCAAACCTGCTGTACTCGAAAGAGTCTGCGGCCGATGCCTCTGCGCTGATAGTTTTCGTGGATGTAAAAATCCAGAACGCACATAGGTTCGCATTCCTCATAACCATCCTCCTGAAAAAGAGTGAGACAAGAGTGAGACGCTACAGTTTCGCACTTTCTTAAAATACAGATGCTTTCTCCCACACCGAAGTCCACCAATCACTCGAGTTCCCCTTACCCAGTGCGGCTTGCAGATCAGGTAGAGGCGGTGATCGCTACTCTTCAGGCGATTATAATCTGTTACTGGACGACTCAGCCCCTAAACACCAATGGCTCACTCTTTTCTGATTTAAAACACTGGCCCGTTTACTTGCGCCTGGGCCGAGTTGCATCCAAACGTGTCTACGATGTCACGAATCTTGTCTCTATCTTCAGCAGCGAGGCGCACTAGAACATGTATCCATTTGCATATGAAGCATGGATGAGGATTATGTGACCGCATGTTTTCCTATCCCAGACACTAATGGTCACCTGTAAACCATCACACACGAACGTACAAACCGTCCGACAAGCGTCGACGTGTGCACACTTTTCTGCCTTTTAGGAGTCCGGTGACGGAATATCCAAAATTCATCGTGTGGAGCGATGGCGTCGTGAATGTGGTGCGTTTTGAACGTTTCGACAGCACAGCTAGGCTAGCAAGCTTATTGTCTGAACAATAATCTTTTCAATCGTAAACAATTCAAAGCGAAACTGCGCCGTTCCAAGTGTCACCGAATTCTTGTTCGTTTTTCCACGACGAATGGCAGATTGGACGCGCATTCATGCAACGGCCAAACGTAACAACCGCCGTTGTCAGATGCATGGCATGCACGGTACCTGCGCATACATAATGAGACCATCTTGATGGATTGATGAGCGCCATAACGAACCACAAGCAGAACATGAATGTCGACGACGAGAGCAACGACGTCGCACAGAGTCGCGGAAACCCGAAGAGACGCGAAGAGACGACCCTCCTTTTCCTCAAAGACTTGCCATCACGGTGCGACTCTCCTTCGACAGAGACGAAGCGCGCTTGATAGCCGAAAGTGAAGGGGGACGTTGACGGACTTGGTAGAGGGCAGCATTCTGCCCAAGAGTCCACGAAAAGGCAGTGCTTACAGTCCACGGACGTTTAGAGGTTGGATGTGGGGATGAGAACAGGAGAGGAGTGGAAGGTGTGTAGGGTGTTGGCGCTTTGAATGCAGTCCAGAGCCTCCATTGGTGACGGAGTTAAAGAAGGCTCGACGTAAACAGATGGCAAAGACACTCGGTCGATGCTTCGGCCCCGATTCAAAACCGGATGCGAATGGAAAACGACGTTCTTCAGCATGTCCGGCTGTTCAGAACAAAAGAGCTAAGCAGGCAGGACATCGACAGACATTGCTGGGCCTTTGCGGTGACCTCTCTCCTCTGCTCGACGATGGAATGGATAGGAAGTGTTATTAGGGAGCGAGGTCGTATCGGAAGATGCCGTGCAAACCGAGGCAAAACTGAAATCCAAGCTCAAAAGAGACTTGATAGACATTGCAGTAAAACTAGACATTTCGCCGAGAGGGAACAAATCGGAGATACTTCATAGACTGATGCACCGTTACCAGCAAGATCGAAGGTCGCTGTCCCATCATCCATCCATCCATGTGCAAGAGAAGGGAACGTCGCCGTCTAGGGATGGGTGTTTTTCCAGAGGGGGTGGCGGCGGAGGCAGTTCCAGTACATTGGCCGAATAGAGTATATGGAAGGAAGAGAGATGTTGCCCGGTAAAGGAAGGTGTACCACTTGTCCTTTACTCTTTTGATAGTTTTCTGTGAAAAGCCTGTGTCATGGATCCATTTTCAAGTCATGGCAAACATGTCGTGAATAGAAAGGCAGCAGCCTCGCTGCCCCACACTCTGTCCTCTCGTTGAACAATGGAGACATGAAACAATGACTTCGCCGCCACACGAGCTCAATCACACATGAACGCTTCGGTTACACACTGGGACCTCAATGAAAGAGAAGACCGTCGCACACAATATCTGCATCGTCAAAATCGCAGCAGCCTCCCACTACTGACCGTGCTTCCATCGAATCAATGCTACACGGGAGGCATCCATCGTTCAGTTGCAGTGGGGAATGGTGACGAGGCGGCGAACAGACCTTGGATATCCGTCTCCGAGACGTTGTACTTGTGGAGAATCTCTTTGAGGTTGGAAATCTCGCAAGCATTCTCGCCGACTGCTTCATGCTTATCCGTCTAGCACAGCAATACGCGTTACTGGAGTCGTCCGCCCGAACCGAGAGTCATAGACTGACTGACCACGTCTGCCTGTTTCTTGACTTTTTTCAGGAGTGTTCTCAGGAGGCGTTCGTCCTGTTTGCTAAAGAACACAGCCTGCGACCGTGATTTGACAGCCCAACTTTCTCCGCTGCGACGAGGCAAACCTCTTCCGCCGTTTCTTTGTCCTTGAACGTCTCCAATTCGATCGTCATTTTTCTTTGAGTCTGAAAGATGCTCGGGAGATACTTCGCCTCATGCAGAACGCGAATCGCCGTGCGTGCCAAAGCCATCTAGAGTGAAGGAAGGAAGGTGCGTTCGTGCGTGTGGCTCTGTCGGATAGATGCAGCCGTCTGTCACATCACGGCAGACTGAAGGCTCGGCGACGACATTTGCCTGGCGATTGTTTGTTTGTTCGTTCGTTCGTTCGCTGCCCTCGGGTTGCATTCAAGATGTCAAACCCACGTCCTCGCGAAGTACTGAACGCGGTGCACAGTGTTAAAGAGAAAGGACCGCCCGTGGCAGATGGGACGTTGTCGGTGACGGCAGACGCGTCCGAAGCGACGGAGTTCTGTTCGCGACGCTCTGCCCTCGACTTCGTCGCGACGACATCGACGTATCTCGAAGACGACTCCGACGGTCGCTGTCGTCGTCTCATCTCACTCATGCGTCACACATCGCCTCTCTCTTAGGAGCAAAACCCGGTGATTTGTATGGCAAGGTGACGTGGAAAATAGAGCGCTTCTCCGAGACGAGCAAGCGCGAACTGAGGAGCAATGTTTTCGAAGTCGGACAGTATAAGTGGTGTGACCGAGTGTCAAAGTTTTTCTGGCGAGAGTGCAATGGGTGGATAATGCTTAGGTACATCCTGGTCTATCCCCATGGATGTGACGTTTGCAATCACCTGTCGTTATTCTTGTGCGTCGCAGACTACGATAAACTCCTACCAGGTGTGATGACGTCTATATATCGATCCATCGTCATCTGGCATTGTGTGACCATCAGGGTGGAGCCATTTCGCACAGTTTACAATCGCAGTGGTGAACAAGGATCCCAAGAAATCCAAGTACTCAGGTCGCACCCAGTCCTCAGCTCCCACGGATAGCTCTGCCGACGGCACGGATCTGTCTGCGTAGATACGTTGCATCGTTTCTGCAAGAAAGAGCACGACTGGGGGTGGAAGAAGTTTATGGAGCTGACCAAGGTATTGGATGGATTTGCTGTAAACGACACGCTCGTTATCAAAGCGCAAGTCCAAGTCATCAAGTACGCTGTTTCCGTTCGTTTCTGTGGATGATGATGGGATGGGGTCGCAGAGATCATGTGGATCGTCCATTTCGATGCCTGGATCCACACTATCGTCAAGAACTTGTGCGTGTCTATCTGTCAAATGTCGAAGGCGTCTGCCGTCGCTTCATTGAACAAAGACGCGAAGGGCTGTCGTCTTTGAAAGACCACGCGGAAGAATTCAGAGCATTCTGGACATCCCTCAGCAGGGAGAAAAAGAAAAACATTGTGGTGGAAACGGAAGATGTAATCTTGAAGGGATTGGTGAAACGCTTCTTCAATGAGAAAGAAGTCACATCCACGCTCGTGATGGATGCCATTTTCTGTGGATGTAAACAGATCGAAGAAAAAAGCCGACGCTGGTTAGAGGTCTGTTTATCGGTTGACGGGTGTTTGTTTGAGCGAGGGGTGTTGTTTGGGTAGGGTAGTCGCAATCGAGGTGACAATCCTGAAGTCATTGTTAATTCCAAGAATGGACTCTTCGTTCTGGGGGGCGATGTTCTGAGCGTTGTTGAATCTGCATCGACTGAAAATGTTGGAGCATCTGGAAAGGATGACAAAGAGGCTGATGCAGCAACGAACCGCAGTAGTCAATGCGATGAATCCATTAAAGACAGCATCATACGCGACGAACATCGTTTGGCGGAACTTGGCAGACAGACGGTTGAGATGTATGTCTTGTCTCACATCTTCAACGAGCATATCGAAGTGAGAATTCCGCTGAGAAGGGATAAGATGTCGCCGGGCACTGTCTCCATGGTAGATTGCGTATCAAGAGGCAGAAAGCCTAAAGAGGCAGGAAGAATTGTTGAGAGAGGAAGAGGAGGCAGCGAAGAGAGAGCTACAACGCAAAAGAACCAAAGCGCAGAACGAGAAAGAGAAAAGAGCAAAGCGAAATGTCCGTTGATTTTATGGATCCTGCACAGATGGATGGCTGCAGAATTCTTTAGGAAAGGAAGAAGGAGAAGAAGGAGGCAGAGCGGAAGAGAAAGGAAAAAGAAGAGGCAGAACGACGTCGATTGGAGCAAGAAAAAAAGAAAGAAGCTGAAAGAAAGCGCATTGAAGAACAAGAACAAAGAAGGCAGGACCACACCATCGATAATGCCCTCTGATATCTACCTGCCTGTCTGTCTGTGAACAGATTATTGGAAGAGAGGTTGGAGAGGGAACATCAGCAGGCGCTCGAAGAAGCCAGATTGCGTGCAGAGAGAAGAGACCGCGAAGAGGCAGAGAAGAAGGAGGAGGAGCAGAGACTGCAGCAAGCAGCGGTATCCCCTCAGAATAAAGATCCTTCGGTAGATGCTGGCACCACCTATCAAGGGAGAACGCTTCATTCTGAGAACAAAAATGCTTCGCCCATGGCAGAGACAGTAGAGAGAACCCTCAGCAGTATCTCCTCATCTGGCGATCCCCAAAGCACCCGAGTGATTCCGGCGAAACCGCTCCCTCCGTGCTCATCTGTTTCAGTAGACCCCCCTGTTGCTGTGACTCCAAAACAGAAAGACGAGATTCAAAGATTGCATGCAAAGATTCACTCTCTGGAGAAACAACTTATTGAACGCGATGCCCACGTCATTCGTCTGCAGCAGCAGATCGACACTTTAAAGAGAGAAAAAGAATTAGAAGTAGAAGAGGAGGAGGTTGTTGCCCCAAGATCTCCAGCACCACAGACGGGCAAGTCGCCATCGGTACGAACAATGGACAATGTCGAGAGTCCAAGCAAATCGTGGTCCAATCTCACCAAGAACGAAGGGAGAAGAGGCACACGAGGAGGAATGGAGCACACATGTGGTTCCATGTTTGGTAACGCACATCCAGAAATAAATGCCAGTGTCTCCGCACAGAGCACTGCGTCTTTCAAGGCCGTCAACAAATCGGATGTGCAGGAAAGTGTGCTGCACCACCACCACCACCACCACGAAGTGGGCACACATGAAGGCAGAAGTCACAGTTCAGGAGACGAGACATGCTCAGACACAACATTCGTCGATCACTGTCGTTGCACATCGCAGATTTTCAACAGTGCGGATCATTCTCAAGTCTCAGACTGTACAACGCACGAAACACGTTCTCTCTCTTCTTTTGGTACACAGCTGGATCATAACGGACATGACTTTGATGGAGGAATGTTGCACGATGCTCATCGCTATGGCAGCAGAGGCTATGAAGCGGCGAATGTCTGTGGAGGAGACCTACCCAAACCTGCATCCGCCGCTGCACTGACAAACGCCTATCCTATGCACGTGCACTCGCACTCTATTGCCCTGACGACACATCACACACATCCACCCGTCTCGCAGATCTATGCACCTGCGGAGCCCAACACGTCAAGGGCCAATTCCGTGGCTTCCTGCATTCCTACCAGGCAGCAGCAGCATCATCATCATCATACGAATGGACCGCCGCCAATGTATTCTGGATCCTCATTGGTCGGCAGAAGCTATTCTTTGGATGCCAGCATGAGACTCGTTGACAATGGATCGTACCCTAACTGTCCTGGCTACAACGAGTTTGCTGTTATGCACGATGCTTTTGGACTGCTCTACGGTGCCATGCCACAGGGAATGCCCTCTCCCGAAGCGCCCATTCAACCGTCCAATATGCTGAGAGTGAGCTTTCCTCTCTTCCTCTGTCTCTACTGAAAGGCTGCTGTGTGTGATATCGATCGAAGATGTGTGATGGAGTGCGTGTGAATGAATGCAGCTCCCTCGATGATTTCGCCCATTTCTCCATTATTAAAGACCTCTTGGATTGACAACAAACGAGATACTTCCAAAGTTCAAAGTTAGACAGCAATGCGCTTTTATGAATTGCTGACCTCTATCATGAAACTTTGAGAATGTTTCGCACTCTTTTGTTGTCTACAGCTATTTTGTCATTGCCCATCTCTTACCATCCCACAAACACCCCGATCGCAGACATCGTGCACCGGCGGCGCATTCAGATCAAACGTCACATCATGTTGATAGACAGGCTCAGGAATCTCTGTTCTTTGGCTTTCGCGGAATCTTGTTGCGGGCAGAGGACTGTTGACGTGACAGGCAGCGTTTCTTTCTCTCTGGGCTTCCTTGTTCCTCCATCTCCTGAAACAGAAACCGTCACATCACGCGCTCTCGTGTAACATCTGACCTCTGATTCTTCGGCATCTTCCTCCTCCTTTGCCTCGCCGCTTGTCGAGGGCGTCACTTCATCTGAACTGGATTCTTGATACGTCATAATCCGGCGAGCTGCTTGTCGCAGACGACGCTTTGGTCGACTGCTTTCTGTGTGACTTCCACTATCCACTTCCTGCACAGAGGGGGCCATGATCTCGGCACTTTCTGGCAATCTGCCTGTATCTCTACTTCTTCTGCCGTTTCTTTGGTCTTGGCCCCATGCATGACCCAGTCCGGAAGCTCGTCTTCTGTCATGAGGCTATCTCTGCGACGATTGACATGTCTTTTATCATCCATCTCTTCGAAGACCATCAGTTCATCGCGATTCCGAGCCAGAAGCTCATTCACTTCCATATCTGTCGGAATCCGAGTCGAGGTCGGATCCAACCCCCTCTTCAGTAGATCCTTTAACACCTGCGGATCACGCAATAGCTGTCATAACAGAAAAGGCGATGGGTATGGTCGCTTGCCTTCTGTCTTTCGGTATAGGTGCTTTTGTCGTTGAACATTCCAGCCTGAATGACTTTGGCATCGATCTCCCTCTTCTCATTGGCCCGTTCCAGAATGGCCTCTTCAATGGTTCCGGCGCAGACGAGTGTCAGCACCAGGACATCACGCAGCTGGCCAATACGATGTGCTCGGTCCTCTGCTTGCAGATCCATCTGCAAATAAGGATGCATCGACAGCAATCTCACGATGCATCGCATCACACCGCTGGATTCCAATCAGAATCGAAAATGATGACCGTATCCGCCGTCTGCAGATTGAGGCCCAAACCACCTGCGCGAGTCGACAGCATAAAGAGAAAGTATGGAGAATCAGGAGCATTGAATGCATCCAACAGCCGTGCCCTGAATGCAGAGCAAAGCATACAGACACCCGCTAGTAGACACGTTCTTCACAGCCAACCTGTCGTTTGTCTTTGTCGATCCATCCAGGCGCACAAACATGAAGCCTTTGCTTTCGAGGAAATCTTCGATCAAGTCCAGCATCTGTGTCATCTGTGAAAACAGAAGTACACGATGACCTGCAACGGTATCGATGGAGAGGCAGAAATGGTCACGCATATCACAGACCTGTCTCTCGGAGCTTCGGCAGAATACGGTCCAGCAATTCAAGTTTGCCAGATGCCCTGCAGAGTTCCTCGTCATCTTGGGGTTTGTAATCGTAGCGATCCACGAATAGATAGGGATGATTGCAGGCTTTCCTCAAATGCATGCTCATATTGTTGAGATGCCTGACCTTCCCAGGGCCGTGGATTTGAGCCTGGACAGCGACATCTCTGCAAAAGAAAACAGGCAAAGCACCATCCTTTACCTTTTCCGAGATTTGAGAGTAGAGATGTTTTTGCCAGGCAGAGAGACGACATCGAATGACCCGTTCAATCTTGGACGGCAGTTCTTGCTCCACCTCACTCTTCGTTCTTCTCAACATGAATGGTCGGATGACTTGATGAAGGCGATTGATGATCAATAAATGCTCTTCTTCACGCAATTCCCCTGAGATGTCTTCCACGGAACCCTGCACGATCATCTCTTAGCCTCGCATTCGACTGCTAAACAATGGGGGTCACACTTTGAAGGGTGCCGCAAACCATTCGTCAAACGTTTCAGAGGAATTGAACACTTTCGGCAACAAGAAGTTGAGCAGTGACCACAACTCGGTGAGAGAATTCTGCACAGGGGTGCCTGTTAGTAGCAATCGACATCGACAAGTCATATCGCCCAGGATTTCAAAGAGCTTGGACTCTGCATTCTTCAACCGATGGCCTTCGTCCACAATCAGATGCTCCCACTGAAGCTGTCAGGCATCCAATGCCGTTAATCGTGATGAAGTCCAAAAGGTTCTTGCCTTTCTGAAGAAAGCCTTGTCACGGATGACGAGATCATAGTGCGTGAGAAGGACATTGAAATTCGGAGCCTTGAGTTTCTCTGCGCGGATGTGACGGCGTTCATCGGCGGTGCCATCGTAGGTGATGACTTTCATGTCGGGTGTCCAGTTGCAGAATTCACGGCCCCAGTTGTGCAAAACGGCCTGGATCATAAAGACGATGGCTTCTGATCACTCTTTCTCAAAAAACTCAGACCTTTGGTCCCACGATGAGATGTGGTCCACAGTTCTGTTTGAATTCCATCAGATGAGCCAAGAGAGCAATGGTTTGAATCGTCTTCCCAAGACCCATTTCATCTGCCAGGATTCCTGTGAACATATTCATGCCAGCTGTCACATCATCTCACTCTTTTGTCCTCACCATTCATTCCGTTGTTATAGAGTGACACCAAAAACGAGAGGCCATCCAGTTGATAGTGACGTATCGCACCACCCCTTAGCAGCGAAGACTGCTCTGTAATAGCATCCCTAGAGGCAAAGGATACAGCTGAATTGAACATGGCACTGTATTTGCCTGGTCTGGTGGATCAGTTCGTAGTAGTTAACATGTCCCGATGCAAATTTGAGCGGATCGTCCTGCTCCGATGTGCCGCCTTCCAACGAATGCGGTCTTGCTGCTCGAGCAACTGCCCTTCTTTGCTCTTGCACCTAATACAACGACCATCCATGTCGTTATCGCTCTCTTGCAGAAACAGTGACAGACTTTGATGCTCAATTGAATCATGATATCGTCTGTTTTCTGCATAAGCTCTTGGAGACGCTCGTTCTTTGAATTTCGCACCAATTCGAGGTACTTTGTGTAATCGTGATCCTTTAACGCACGCACCCGTGCTGCTGCCAACCTCGAGACATTTCTCATTTCCCTGCCAGACACCACACGGCATCACAAACGCATGCCTGGCGGCATCTCTTATCCCGGAAGACCTTGCATGAAACTGACGCACGCCAGCATTGCGCACATTGAGTTTCTTAGTATGACTGGCAATGGCGTCTCTCATATCTTTGGACCCTTTCATCACACTTCGCAAAAATCGATGCCGACTCTCCAAGATTTTCTAAACAACACCACATGGCATGCCATACTATCTATGTGCACTTCAGAAGCATTTAAGAAACGTCACATCATCATCGAGACCTCAAGGAGGTCTCACAGCATTAGCATGGCAATTTCATCAGCGACAGTGCTTGGCTAGGAGCAGATTACCTTTTTCATTTCATACTCCAATTGGTTGTTCTTGTCTTCCTCCTCTTTGTGTTTTCGATCACTGTTCAAGTTCCGTCGTACTTTAGACAGACGCGAATGCATCAAGACATCCCGCAAGACTCTTCGCCGGACATCTCGATCGTATTGCTGATGCCTGTGTGCACACATCCCCTTGCGTTATGAGAGAGAACACATGTCGCACTTCTGTATTTGCTGATGCTCCTGTTCAGCATTTCGCACTTTCCATGAGGTTCCTTCGTGTTGCGATCGAGCCGAAAGGAAATAGGATTTGTCGCGTGGCAACGCCGCATCAAACATTGTCCATTCCATCAGTCGCCTCTCATCGTGCAACCAGGCATCGGAGAGATACCTCTCGGTCAGTATCTCCTTCTTAAACTCCCGTTGCAACGGCAACAGTTTCAGCTTCTTGTATTCGATCAGTCTTTTCAGCTTCTCCTCCTGTCACGCGCACATCGAACGGAGGGCGCTGTAAAGAAGCGGGTCACGTCTGAGAGGTCGGCTGGGATCTCTGGAGTGGAGTGGTAGTTCCCCTGTGTTCGGCGCCTTGCCTCTTTGGCCCGTTGACGACGGACAGCAAACATGGCATCGCTGTCGGTCGAGGCAGCGACGTCCATTTCTCAGAGATGACTCATCGAGGCGCGTCACATCATCCAACCTTCTAGAACGTTGGAGAACAGACCTCTAGGAGGCGCAACCCACAGGCGAAGTGCATTCTGTCCATAACGGCGTTGCGAACGAAGAGCGCTGCTCGCTCATCTCTTTCACCCATGTCTCGTCTTATTCGTTGCGTCACGGCTGCACAAGTGAGAGCACGATGCATTCGGATAGGGTTCAGCGTTGTGAGATGGGATCGGTGTGCAGAATGCCACTCGTATTCGGCAGCAGCCTCGCATGTTCGCCAGTATGACCCGTAGCGTGGCGTCGACCAATGCGATCTGTTCTGATGCCCATATCTGGCGACATCATTCACGATCGTGTCTCCACCGTCGACGTCCGTTTCCCTTTCGAGGGGTCGACCTCTTTCACACAACGATACGCGGAATGCACAATGTCTTGTCTGCGACAGCCGAATCCGAAACGAAACCCAGCGAGGAGACATTCGCTTACCAAGCAGAAGTGAGCCAAGAGAGAAAAGCCAAAGGGGGTGGATGATCTCGGTTGTTTCTCAGGTCGATCGTCTGCTGGATATGATTATCCATAGTCTCTACAGTAATCGCGAGATCTTTTTGAGAGAGCTAATCAGCAATGCCTCCGATGCATTGGACAAGCTCCGATTGAGCAGCATTTCGGATGCATCCGTTATGGAGGCCAATTCCAAAATGGAGATCCGTGTCAAAGCCGATCCAGAGGCAAAGACAATCACCATCGAGTAAAGCACCCTTCTCGCCTTCGGAACAAGTTGACAGAAGAGTGATGGCAGGGATACAGGGATCGGTATGACACGGGAGCAGTTGCAGGATCAGTTGGGGACCATTGCGCGTTCGGGGACCAAAAAGTTTATGGAAGCACTAAAGGATGCCAAAGGCGATACCAATTTGATTGGACAGGTAGGTGGGTCCAGTATCGAAGGATGATGACCCTCATGCGTTACCCCTTGTGCAGTTCGGTGTTGGATTCTATTCGTCCTTCCTGGTGTCCGACAGAGTCCAGGTGGCCAGCAAGACTGCTGAATCGGATGCCGTGTGGGTGTGGGAATCCGAAGCAGGCAGTCATCATTTTACGATCAAGGAAGGCACAGAAGACCTCGAGAGAGGCACCAGAATCACGCTGCACATCAAGGAAGACTGTATGGAGTTTGTGGATGCGACAAAACTGAAGGCACTGGTGAAACAGTACTCCGAATTCATTTCATTTCCCATCCAACTCTACACCTCATCGCGAGAGCCTATAAAAGTCGAAGACACAGAGGCCACCGCAAAGAAACAAAAGGAAGAGAACGAGGCAGCAGAGAAGGAGGAACGAGAGGCCAAGACGATTGAACCTGTCACGAAGACAGAATACGAAGACAAATGGGATTGGGAAGTGCAGAATGAAATGAAGCCTATCTGGTTGCAAGACAGCAAGTCTGTCACCAAGGATCAGTACGAGGTCTTCTACAAGACGACCTTCGGAGAGTTCATTGAACCTGCTGCCTATACGCACTTCAATGTGGAAGGGACATTGGAATTCAGTGCCCTGCTTTTCATTCCTGGCATGGCACCTTTGGATTACGTAAGCGATATCTGCCGTGATGTGACAGGAGTGAGGAAGCATGGTGTAGGATGTGACGACGCGTGCGCAGAACATCCGACTCTATGTCAAACGTGTGTTCATCTCGGATGAATTCGAAGACAGTCTTCTGCCAAAATACCTCACTTTCATCAAGGGCGTTGTGGATTCCAGCGATCTGCCACTGAACGTGTCCAGAGAGATTCTGCAAGAGAACAGGTTTGAATGGCGGCGTTGTCTGTCGAAAGTCATCTCTCCTCTGTCGTTGCAGAATCGTACGGGTGATGCGGAAACAGTTGGTGCGTCGATCGATCGACATGATGGAGGAGTTGAGCAAGAGGGAAGACAAATCCGAATACATGCGGTTCTATGAATCCTTCAGTGCGTCGAGATCTGTCGATCTTCTGCTTTGGTGATTCTTGTATGGCAGGCAATAGTTTGAAGTTTGGTATTCTGGAAGATACGACAAACCGTGAGCGTTTGGCTGGTTTGTTACGATTCTTTTCTTCCAAGAGTGGAGATGAGATGACGAGCATCGATGACTATATCTCCAGAATGCACGAGGGTCAAAAATCCATCTTCTACATGGCAGCCGACTCCAAGAAAACTGCCGCCGCCGCTCCGTTCGTAGAGGGTCTTATCAAGAAAGATCTAGAGGTCTTCTATCTGACAGAGCCTTACGACGAAGTCGCCATCTCGAATCTGGGCAAGTATAAAGACTATGAAATGGTTGATGTCTCCAAAGAAGATGTGCAACTTGGAACGGAGGACGAGAAGAAGCTGGAGGAAGTTGCCGAGGAGTACAAGGGGTTGTGCGATTTCGTGAAGGACACATTGAAGGAGAAGATCGAGAAAGTGACCGTGTCCAATCGACTGACCGATTCGCCGTGCACCGTATCGACGTCCAAGTTTGGCTGGAGTGCCAATATGGAGCGCCTGATGAAGAGTCAGCCCATGCACGATTCCAAAGCCGTCGAGTATATGAAAGGGAAGAAGATCATGGAGATCAATCCTGAGCATCCTCTGATCAAGAGCCTGAGAGAAGAGATCGAACTGAATGAGATGTCCAAGAAGGCCAAGGTGATCTCGGAGCTGCTCTACGAAACGGCACTGCTCACTTCTGGCTTCTCGATCGACTCGCCGAAGACCTACGCACAGAAAGTCTACTCCATGATCTCCAAGGCTGTCCAGAAACCCACAAGTGCCAAGACGGCGCCGCCAGTGGCAGCAGAAACGGTCGAGACAGTGATGCCGGATGCCGTCGAAGAGCCAAAGAATGAGTGATTGAGTGTGCTTGTTATAAGAAGGGTGCTTACACAAGAGATCTTTCATTTCTTCATCCGACCATCCGGAATGTTAAACAGCACCATGGCAGTGCCAAATTTCCAAAACGGACGATCCACAATGAAGTATCCTTTTCTCTCCAGTTGAATAATGTCTCCTTTGCTCAGCACGCGCATGTTCCGATCGCCCATGGCCTCGACGATCTGCATTGTATCTGGATTGACAAATTTCTCGAAATCGTCCTCTTCATCGAGGCGCTTCTTGGTGATGAGATGATCAAAGTAGGTGAGTGCGAGAGGGATCAATTCATCGGCGGCGGGGAGCCACGTCCACTTCCATTTGGTTTTCTTGAAATCCCCTTCGAGATGCAGTCGACCTGTCATCGTCTTCTCGCCTTTCTCTTCGATAATACAGTTTCCCCAGTCCATGAGAGTGATCTCCTCTCCTGGCGAGACGGCATTGGCATCGGCACCATCGATCCAGAGCTTCGCCTGTCGCATCAGAATCTTCTTTCCTGCAGGAGGATGCTTCTTGTGCCTAGAAAGAGTCGAGCCCCTTCCAACAGGCGCTTTTCTATGCAAAGGTACCGTGGGACGGTGAGATACTCTGCGCCCTCAGGGGCATCCACAGTAAGTCGGATCTTGTCTTTGTTCTCGATAGCTGTGTGGCGCGGAACGACGGGATCAATCACTTTCTTGTTGATCGTCCAGATCTTGTCCCACTCTTGGAAGGTGATATTTTTGGAGGCGCCCTGGGAGAGAATGTAGTCTTTCAGTGCTTCTAGTGTCAAACCTCGGCGCAGCATTCCTTGGACAGTAGGAAAGCGTGGGTCATTCCATCCTTCCACACGGCCAGTGTCCACAAACCACTGGAGCTTTCTCTTGGAAAGGACAGTGTAGATCAGATTCAGTCTAGAGATGACATAAAGGATTTCAGGAAAGGGGTGTCGATGAAATACAGACCTGGAGAACTCCATGACTTCGACGCTGGGCAGCTGCCCATCCACTGACTGTAGTTCCTGCAAAATCCATTTGTACTGCGCCTCTCTGTTGGATAGCCGACCCTTAGACACGAGCATCGGTGAAAGAGATCACCTACCTGTCTTTATACTCGCTGCTTCTCAGTGCGTGGGTGACGCCTTCGAGTGCATCGACAAATGGACAGGCAAAGTCATACGTCGGATAGACCTAGACACGCGTCACGAAATTGCACTTCTTGATCCGAAGCACCTTGTATCTCGATCCTGTCTTCCAATGAGAGGTGCTGTTGCAACGATAGATGACAGGATCCCTCAATGCCTTGTTTGCTGCCTACAGCATTTGCTGCCACATCAGCATGACGTCAGCAGCTTCGCATCACCTTCATATCCAGTTTGATTCTGAGACAGTAAGCTTCGGATCCAGCAGTGCCCTGTTGCATGTTCTCCCATGCTTTCATTGTCTCTTCGATGCTCTTGGAGCGACATTTGGATTCGATACCGTCCATACGTTCCTGCCGCATCGTTTCCACAGGGGTATCATCGGCATAGACCTTTCCAGCTTGGATCAAGAGAGTACAGATCTGGATCATTTTGTCAAAGTAATCAGACGTGTATGTCAGTCGGTCGCCTTTGATCCCTAGATCCTCCAGATCCTTCAGAATATTGTCCGCAAATTCGTCTTTCTCTTTGGCTGGATTGGTATCGTCAAAGCGGATCACGAGCTTGCCTTCGTACATCTTGGCCACATGATAGTTCAGTAAAGCAGCTTTGGCGTGGCCGATGTGCAGATAACCAGATGGCTCCGGAGGAAACCGCGTAACAACTTTGCCTTTCTCCGCGTTCGGCAAATCGATCTTGTAGCTATTGGAAGAGTTTTCACTCTTTGAATCTCCCTTCTTCTCTGCTCCCTTCTTCACACTCCACTCTGTTACGATGCTCTGGACATGAGTGAGCTCAGACACGAAATTAAACCAGCGCTGCACATGGACATAGGATGCCAAATCCATCTGCAATGCTACACCCACAACCACACAACCTATTAAACAACAATGGTCGTGTCTAGTCTATGTTTTACTCTTGATGTGACTCCAGAGTCTTAGATCGGCGATTGTGAGGGATGAACCGACCAGGAATGTACGCAGTGAGAGATAGCTATTCAGTCGGGCGAAAATCTCTTCCAAGTCGTACTCTTTTGTAAAGTATGCGGAATAATCTGTCCATTGATCGACACGTGCTGCATTGAGAGGATCTTCACGAGGCACCAACTCTGGTCCCTCGCCTACAGATGCCACATACTTTAGTAGGACATCTCCCTGGAGAACATCTCTGTGCAAAAGACTGTCACGAACGACTCCTCTCTTGAGGCATCACCCTGAAGGGAGAGCGAGGCGTGGAGCTTGTTCTTTTTCGGATGCTGCGATGTCGAAGGTGATGCCACGGTAACGCGCCGCAATTAAGACGCCAAGTGGCGGCCGCTTCTTCCAGAAGCTCAATACCAAGGCCATGATTGCATTACGCTCATGACGACTCCGCCACATCATGCATCTCATTCGAAAGCTACTGGACGCCACGAAGCGACCTCCCCTCGACGAAGCGCATGAGACATCGCCAAACGACATGACACTCGCCCAGGCACTCGTATCTAGACAAGCGCATGTCTACTCTGAGCGATCTGTGCCATACAGCAGACTGTCATGTCTCCCAAAGTGCATCCCCTGAAGCCGGAGGGAGCATTGGGCGTACTTCCGTCTGCTCCTATCCTGGATGCCCATGTCGACGTGTCTCTGCCCGTGTCATGTGGGATCGACGAGAATTTAACCAAGCAGCAGCGAAGACTGGAGCTATGGGAACAGGAACTTCAGAGAAGAGAAAGCGCGCTCGTTCTGAGACGTCTGTGGACAGAAGATAAGAAAAACTGGCCATGGGGATGTCCTCTCATCCATCATGACATCGCCACCGTCATTCCAATCCATCAACAGCCACGTATCCGTTCTGCCTATTACATGTGGAAGACAGCCGTCGCTGGATTCCTTCTCAACTGGCTCATCATTACGATGCTGTTCTCATATACCCTTGTCATGCAGCTGTGGGAGGCGGCTTTGTTTTAGGTGGTTTCTGCAATTGGCGTCGTTTCTAGACTGGTGTCTCTGCTCCTTTGCCAGTGGGACTGGGATTCCGCTGTCCTTTCTGCTTTACTACTATCCGCTTTACCAAGCGGCAGAGAGAAGCCAGTCCTTCGGCGATGGCATTTGGCATTTCCACATCTGCTGTGCCATACTTTGGTCACTCGTCACTCTTTCTGGCCTGCCCGTCGTCGGTATTGCCTCCCCCTCCTCCACGCATGCCCCATCTTGCAGCATTAGGTCACATCTCTGCCGGAATCTGGAGTGTACGGTATCTCTTGCATCATGGATACGATCTTCTGGCGCTGGCTTCCTTTGCCAACACGCTCCTCTGGCTCACTCTTTTCGTCCAGCAGTCACACATTTGGTGGGATGTCTGGCGTCATCCGTCACATCCAGCTTCTCTTCCCTGTACTGGATGACTTAGACGTCGTCATCATCTTCTGTCTTGTCGACCACCATTACGTCGGATACAATTGCCGTTTCGTTGCATCCGGTTCCCTCGTTCCAGCGTCTCTTGCTCATCTCCTGGTTCGTCTCACCATTGCCGTCTTTCTCACTGTCTCTAAGCAGCCTGAGTGGTTAGAGTGCTTCTTCGCGTGCTTGTGTGCGTTTCAGCTAAGACGAAAAGACGATGTCGGCAACGGCCCCCATCACCGTAAAGGAAGTTCTGCAGGTGCGATAGGATGCGTTTTCGCCTCAGCGTCGTTGTCTGTTGACGCCGTCGTTGCCTCGGCCTTCCAGTGAACACACGACACGAGTGTCTGTGTTGTAGTTGACGAATATGCAAGTGCAGATGCAGCACATCTCGTTTAACAATACCACAATGGAGTCCGAAAAATTCATCTGTGTTCGTGAGACGGGTGCGACGAATCAGTTGCTTGTCGTCGAAGTCGGCAGCTCGACGCCTCCTGCTCGCCGTCCCATCACGGCGGATTCAGCAATCATGAATCCTGATAGAAAGATCATTGCTTTGAAAGCGGCTCAATCGACGGGGGGTGGCAATAGTCTCCAAGTGTTCGATCTGGATAACAAGGCAAAACTCAAAGCCTTTGCTATGAGTGAGAATGTCGTTTTCTGGAGATGGATTTCTCCGACCAAAATCGGCATGGTGACGCCGGTAGCTGTCTACCACTGGGATATCGAAGTACGCTTTGTAAAGAATGAGAAGAGAGCTGCTCATGTGTGATGTGACGTGGAGGGATCGAGCGATCCGACTAAGGTTTTTGATAGAGCGCAGAATCTAGCAAACACACAGATCATTAACTACAAAGTAGATTCGGCAGGCAAATGGTGTGTGTTGATTGGCATCGGACCCGGAACGGCTGACAAGTGCGTGAGAGAGCAAACGTAGACAGAGATGGCTAACGAAGTGATTTTAGGCCTAATCTAGTGAAGGGATATATGCAACTGTACTCTGTGGATCAGTCCAGAAGTCAAGCCCTGGAAGCCCACGCAGCAGATTTCTCTAACATCAAAGTGATCAGATCAATGAATGATGTGACGTTTCAGTGAGCGACGTGTGGTGCAGTTTCCCGGAAAAGATGCAGCGAGCACGGTGATCTCATTCGCACAGAAGACCGTAAAAGACGGCCAACTTCTTTCCAAACTCCACGTGATTGAGCTTGGAAGCTCTGGAGGTAAACAGGGCCTCTAAGGCAGGTAGGTGGTATGACTGAGATGTCCTTTGTTTCCTTGCAGCACCGACGAAGAAGCAAGCCGAACTGTTTTTTCCTCAGGAGTTTGCCGACGACTTTCCAGTGTCCATGCAGATCAGTGAGAAGTATGGATTGATCTACGTAGTGACCAAACTCGGAATGCTTTTCGTCTACGATCTCGAAACAGCCACTGCCGTTTATCGCAATCGCATTAGTCCAGATCCCATTTTCTTGACAACGAACTCTCCGTCCACGGGCGGGTTCATGGCAATCAATCGCCGAGGTCAAGTGCTCCATGCCAATGTCAATGAAGCATCGATCGTGGGATTCGTCAGCCAGCAGTTGAACAATCTTCCTCTGGCATTGGCCCTGGCCAAGAGAGGCAACTTGCCTGGGGCTGAGAATCTCATTGGACAGCAGTTTGAGCAGCTTCTCAAAAATTCGCAGTTCAAAGAGGCGGCAGAATGTGCGGCAGAATCGCCACAGGGTCTGCTGCGTAATGCCGATACCATGGAGAAGCTCAAGAGTGCTCCTGTTCAGCCTGGCCAGAAATCGCCTCTCCTTGTCTATTTTGGAAATCTCTTGGGACGCGGAAAACTGAATGCCATCGAAAGTGTGGAACTGGCAAAGATAGTACTGGGCCAGAATAAGAAGGAACTGTTGACCAATTGGTGGAACGATGGGAAACTGGAACCCAGCGAAGAATTGGGCGATCTTGTGAAGAACGCAGGAGAGAACGACATCGCACTGAAGATTTTTGAGAGTTCCGGTTCTTCTGCAAAGGTCGTTGTGGCCTTGGCCGAGAAAGGAGATTTCCAGCAGCTGATGAGCTACGCCGGCGCTTCCGGACAGACACCCGATTTCATGTTCTTGCTGCAGAGCATGATGATGAACAACCCACAAGGAGCCGTGGCTTTGGCCAAAATGATCTCCAACCAACCGAATCCGCCCATCGAGATCAACACCATCACAGATCTCTTCCTCCAACGAAACATGGTATGGGAGGACACAGGCTCCGTGTGAGAAGAGATGGATGGGGTGTGTGGTTTAGGTACGGGAGACGACAGCATATCTGTTGGAAGTGCTGAAAGATGACAAGCCTGAGCACGCTGCATTGCAGACAAAGGTGCTGGAGATCAATCTGATTACCAATCCCAATGTCGCAGACGCGATTCTCGGAAACGGATCGCTGTCGCAGTACGATCGGCCAAGAATTGCACAGCTCTGTGAAAAAGCAGGCCTCTATATGCGAGCACTCCAGCATTACACGGAGCTGCCTGATATCAAGAGAGTCATTGTTAACACCCACGCCATTGATCCAACAGCACTTACACAGTACTTTGGCACCCTGTCTGCCGACTGGGCCATCGATTGTCTCAAAGAGATGCTCACAACGAATCCGCAGCAGAACCTACAGCTCGTTGTCAATGTAAGCGTATCCTCCTTTGTGGGCCATACCATTGAGAATGCATCAACAGATTGCAAAGGAGTATACAGATCAGCTCACCGCAGCAGCCATCATCGCTATGCTTGAATCATTCAACAGCTACCATGGACTGTTTTACTATCTAGGATCCTTGATCGCCTTCTCCGAAGATCCCGATGTGCATTACAAGTACATCGAGGCCGCCGCCAAGATCGGCCAACTGAAAGAAGTCGAACGTGTGACGCGTGAGAGCAGTGTCTATCCTCCAGAGAGAGTCAAAAGCTTCCTGATCGAAGCCAAGCTTCCCGACTCCCGTCCCCTCATCAATGTGTGTGACCGTTTTGATATGGTCGAGGATCTCACACATTACCTCTATGACAACAATATGCTGAAGTACATTGAGGGATACGTTCAGAAAGTGAATCCAGGAAAGGGTCCCCAGGTGGTCGGTGCCCTCGTCGATGCAGAAGCACCAGACGACTTCGTTACCAACCTGATCATCTCGGTCCGTGCACTGGTCCCGATCGAAAAACTCGTCGAAGAGATCGAATCGCGCAATCGTTTGAAAATCCTCTCTCCTGTTCTGGAGTTGCTGATCAGCGAAGGAAGCACAGATGTGCAGGTGCACAGCGCTTTGGGAAAGATCATCGTCGATTCCAACAACAATCCAGAGCATTTCTTGACGACCAATCCCTACTACGACTCCCTCATTGTGGGAAAGTACTGTGAGAAGAGAGATCCCAATCTGGCTTTCATTGCTTACAAGCGTGGTCTCTGTGATGATGCCCTCGTCGAATGCACCACAAAGAACTCGCTCTTCAAACTCCAAGCCAGATATATCGTCGAGAGACAAGACAATGATCTGTGGCAGAAAGTGCTCGATCCTGAGAGAACGCACCGAAAACAGCTCATCGATCAAGTCGTTTCGACAGCGCTGCCGGAATCGACGAATCCTGAACAAGTGTCGACGACTGTGCGTGCTTTCATGGCTGCGGATTTGCAAGGAGAGCTCATCGAGCTGCTGGAGAAGATCGTTCTGCAGAATTCTGCATTCTCGAACAATTCGAATCTGCAGAACCTCTTGATCATCACTGCCATCAAAGCAGACAAAACACGTGTCAAAGACTACATTCATCGACTGGACAATTTTGATGGGACAGCTGTGGCCGAAATTGCCATCACTTACGAACTGTATGACGAAGCTTTCGAGATCTATCAGAAATTCGAGCTGAGAGTCGAGGCCATTAAAGTCCTGTTGGAGCATTGCGACGATCTGCACCGTGCATTGGACTTTGCCACAAAAGTGGATGAGCCATTCGTCTGGTCTGAGCTCGGGCACTCTCAATTGGATCACTCCATGGTCGCTGACGCCATCGTCTCCTACCTCAGGGCTGAAGACCCCTCCAAGTATACACAAGTCATCGATCAGACAAAAGAAGCCGGATGCTTTGAAGATCTGGTGAAGTACTTGGTCATGGCCAGAAAGACAGTAAAGGATGCCGTGGTGGATACAGAGCTCGTGTATGCCTACGCCAGGATTGATCAGCTGGGTCCATTGGAGGCCTTTATCGCCGGTTCTCATCAAGCCAATCTGCAGTCGTGTGGTGATCGCTGTTTCAAGGAGGCGCTGTACGAAGCCGCCAAGATTCTGTATCAGAAGATTCCGAATTGGGGGCGTTTGGCATCGACCTACGTACGTCTGCATCGTTTCCAAGATGCCGTAGACGCGGCAAAGAAGGCCAACTCTGCCAAGACCTGGAAAGAAATCTGCTATGCCTGTGCAGAAGAGTCTGAATTCCGTCTGGCTCAGCTCTGTGGACTGCATATCATTGTCAATGCTGATGATCTCGAAGAGGTGTCCGAATTCTATCAGAGGCATGGATTCTTTGATGAGCTCATCTCTTTGATGGAGAGCGGTATCGGTTTAGAACGGGCACATATGGGCATCTTTACGGAATTGGGTGTCCTCTATGCCAAGTACCGCCCGGCGAAGCTTATGGAACATCTGAAACTCTTCTCCACGAAGCTGAACATTCCAAAACTCATTCACATAACGGAAGATCAACAGCATTGGAAGGAATTGACGTTTCTCTACGTTCAGTATGATGAACATGATAATGCTGCCATGGTTATGATGAATCACTCGCCCGATTCGTGGGATCATGTCGGATTCAAAGATGTGGCTGTGAAAGTGTCAAATGTCGAAGTCTTTTACCGAGCTGTCGGATTCTATCTCCAGGAGCAGCCGAGTCTGGTGACAGATCTGCTCAAAGTACTAGAATCCAGAATCGACCACGTTCGGGTGGTGGGCATCCTGAGACGTGCCAATGCCATTCCTCTGTGCAAGGAATACCTGTTGGCTGTGCAGAAAGCCAATTTAAAAGATGTCAATGAAGCAGTCAATGATCTGATGATCGAGGAAGAAAACTATACAGATCTGAAGAGCAGTATCGAAACGTATGATAATTTTGACAAACTGGCATTGGCAAGTCGATTGGAGTCGCATGAACTGTTGGAGTTCCGAAGAGTGGCAGCCTATCTGTACAAGAAGAATCTCAAATGGCGAAAGGCCGTGGAACTGGCAAAGCAGGATAAACTTTACAAAGACGCCATGGAGACGGCGGCGCAATCGACCGATTCTGAACTGGCTGAGCAGCTTCTGAGGTTTTTCGTGGCAGAAGGCGAAAAACAATGCTTCTCTGCTATGCTCTATACCTGCTACGATCTGATCAAACCGGATGTCGCTATGGAACTCGCATGGATGAATGGACTCACTCAACTTGCCATGCCCTTCATGATTCAGGTACTCTACGAATGACAAGAAGCAGCCCATAGAGTGAATATACGTTATTCATTGTCTAGACCATGAGGGAACAGACATCGAAGATTGACATGCTCATTACGGAGAGGAAAGAAGCGAAGGAGGCATCGAGACTGGCTGCCGAAAGCCAGACAGAACAGGAAGCAGCACGAAATGCTTATCAGACACTGATGCCCTTGGCCCTTCCCCCTGCTCAGATGCAGTACCAACATCAAGGTTCGCTTTTCGAGACGGTGTTGGATGTTCCCTATGTTTGGTGATCTAGGTGCGCCGCCAATGCCTCCTCAGTTCGATCCTCAGTCTGCAGCAGCACAAGGTGGAGCGGTGCCCCCTCAGCCACAGCAGATGTATGGCGCCGCCAATCCGTTCTGATGCACTTCATTCATCACTCTGTTCTGTATGGGTGGTTTGATCATTGATTTGTGCTGAAAGGAGAGAGACCTGATGCTTTACATGATAGGATTCTGTGACACATGGAACGCTGAAATCGTCATCTTCGCTGTTGTCGCGATGTGTCACGTCATTCGCTGCGTTGCGCTTTGAAATCCGTCGCCTATGCTTGACGACGCAGCCTTGGGGTGCGTTGCTAATCTCATTGGCTTTTTGGTTATGACCCTCGTCATTGTCTACCATCTCATCGCAGCAGACGACAACGGAACGCAGCCTCGTCGACACTGAGCAGGTGCGTGCACTTGACAATAGCCGCCCACATACATGGCTGAATGGCACGACAGAGAAATCTCACACCTGAATCTCAGATGCCCTCACACGGACGTTTGAAGCTCAAGGGTGGACTCACTATCAAGGGTGGGAAGATAAAGAAGGCCAAGAAACGGCGGAAGAATACGACAGATCTTGTAGAAGTGCCATCAGGGGCACAGCAAGTGACGGAGACATCTGAGGGATATGTTCTGCCGCCTCCGGCTGAAGAAGAAGACAGAAGAACGCCTGCCGAGAAGCGATACGAGGAGAGAGTGATCCAGAGAGAGGTCGAGAAAGCAAAGACACAGGTGCTGAAATCGCACAGGGAGAAAGTGAGAGATTTCAATGAGTATTTGGCGCATCTGACCGAACACCATGACATCCCGAAAGTGGGACCCGGGTGAAGCTGAAGTATGACTACTGTCCATGATGCGACGTGATGTGACGTGCGCAATGGAGAAAGACAGCAAGTACTATCCATGTTGGCGTCTGTTAAAACAGTCATTGGTTTCTGTGAACGTCACGTCAGCAAGTAGCACATGGAGATCAAATGTAACGTGAAGGTGACGAGAATCGACAAGGCCTCTGTCTGTTTGCACTTCGAAATACCGAGAACAGCGCCGAAGGCTCTTTGGAGAAGATTTGGTTATGGAAAAGAGCGATTTAGCAAAGAGGGACTGCTGTCCATGACGCGACGTGATGTGACGTTGCGTGCGGTGTGACGCGACGTGCTTTGCGGATATCATCATCTATGCAACAGCCGTTGTTCGGTTCGCGATCTCGTCACAATGCCTCTCGCATGCTTGGATGGCTCTAAGCGTTCAGATGGATGTTTTGGAGCACTGTTTGGCTTTTTCCATTCTTTCTGCACGTTTTCCACGGGGAAGTCGGTGGTCATCAAAGATTGGCGCCTGGTAAACCGCACTTACCGTAGTCACGATGACCTTGTCTTCGTAGGGGACCATCTTCCGATTGCTGCAATTGGCGATATTCTTCTATATCCTATTTAATGTTGTCAACGAAGGCTCCTATATGATTCAAGAAGTGCACACCCATAGCCGTTTTAACCGCCATGTGAACCGTCATGGTATTAGGTGCCAAAGGGAGTCGTCAGTCCAGTGATAGAGGTGTCGAGAAGAGAGAGACGAGCGAATCTCAAAACACAACTCGACGTACCAATCCACCCCTCATCAAACAGAACATCCAAAACTCTTTCTTTTGCAGCAATATGACAACAATACATTGCCCTACTGCAAGACGAAAGGGGTAGCCTATGAGTACGATTACAGAGATGTGCACTACGGGAAATTCCAGTACGCTTCGCCTGAGGGAATGGAGTCAAAATGATTGATCGTGTCATGTGGTTTAGATGTATCGTCATGGATGTATTGGAACATCCGCAGCAAGGCGAAACAAAGTTTTTTCTCACGACGTACATGCGCATCGACAAGCTCTACTTTGTCGATGTGCCGAAGTCATTGGATTCGTGTCCAGATGCGGCAGGTGTGGATGAGATCAGAGATGATGCCAGGAAGATCGGTGTCAACCTTGTCGGCGTCTGTCTTTTCAACACGGTCGATCAGTACTTTGCTATCAACCCTGAAGACATTCCACTTGTGAGCAAACGGACCGGATATGTTGTGGTGGAACGTGGGAGTACGCTGTGTCGTATTTTAGGCCTTCCAGCACTCCTATTACACATCGGTAGTCGACAAAACTGGTGTACTGCCTTTAACAGTTATCAAGGCAAAGGACTTTGATGGTGGAAAAGTGTGGGCGTTTGAGGATGAGCCTGCACGCCTGACAATGGCTAGATTGTTGAAGCTCAGTGGAGTGGATTTAGATAAGCGCCTGGATGAACAGCCCAATAGCCAAGGATTGGAACCCTCAGCTCGAGACAACGACACAGTTGTCTATCCTTATGTCCGTCTCTCGGGAGTGACGTTGCTGATGGAGTTCAAGTACTACACCCGGGCGTTGGCACCGGAGCCCTACAACAGAGCGAGTGGCCGAAAATCAAAAGACACCATCTGCGTTGTGGAAGTGTCCCCGCAGTTCTCGTGGTCATCTGAAGGATCGGACATGCATCGGCTGATGAACGACGGAGACGATCCGTTTTTCGTTGATCCCGAACGCAAGCGTCGAAGAGATGGCAAGAATGTGCTTGAGGGAATCCAAGTGGACTTCCAAAGAAATGGCATTGAGCTCAGATTCCAGATCGCAGGTTCGACCGATCGAAACACGGGTGTCTGCAAGAGTGAATGAGTGTCTCAGGAAACATGGGACATTTTGATTTCTTTTCTCTTGTGGATGCACTGGTGGCAGGTGCTGTGCTGTTGGGTATAGCCCAACTCGTTGTCTCATACATTGCCGTTCATGCACTGGGCCTGACATCTGTGCTCTATGCCGAACATATGGAGGAATCTGTCAACTGGAGAATGGACTATGCCCGATTTGCAGTTCAATCTCTCGTTGCTGGAATGGCGTTCAGCAAATACGATGAAGACGGGTCGGGAACTCTGGATCGCCAAGAAATCTACAAGCACTTGACTACCATTTTTCAAGGCGAAAGAGAGAATGGTCAGATTTTGAGTCTGGACGAGGTGGCATGCCTGGCCGACTTCTTTCTACGCCACAGACAGTTGACAGATGGCGATGGCGAGCTCGAAGAACAATCAGAAGGCGTAAGATCACCCTGTCCTGTATCTCATTATCGCATCTCTGTGTCACAGTCGTCTGGTAACGTGGAGATTACGACAGTCAACATGGCTGACTGGATCGATACCTTTACAGAAGAGAAGGTGCAAATCAGTTCCCTGACGCGTTTGGTCAAGAGTGAATACAACGATCCGAAGACTATCGAAATCCTTCTCGCCCTCGCTCAGGTACATCGTGTCAAAATTGTGGGAGAACTGTGATATGTGAACCTGAAGGGACGAGCTCTTCGCACTGGACCTCAAGTAGCTATTGATCAGCTTTCAAAATCACAAGGTAGTGATGCAGCATTCGATGAATAGACGATCTAATGTAGAGCCAGCCAGCCCGCAGAAAACAAAATAAACCTCATCTAATCTGAAGGACCCGTTCCTCTGGAGTTCTAAAGTTGCTGTTTTAGATGATGATTTGAGTGGTCTATGTTTATGTGTGTTCCTTGGTTTCGTCAGTGATTTGTGATTTCTACTGCAGTGGGTCTATAGATAAAAGTGAAATGGTCGGCTTTGTTCAAATAATACAGTAGCAGAGTGCTGCTTCTCTTGATCACTGCTGTTGGAATGGTGCTGACATGGGTCAAGATTACGTATCAATCTGGAATCTACACTCCTGTTTCAATGGAGGAGATAGCGATTCTTGCTCAATAAATACACTTGTTTGCTCTTCTGTTTTTCCTCTGGCTTCGTGTTCTGTCGTTCCTCGACATAAAACTTCATCCACATTCAAAACTCCTCAGAGTTTTTTTGTCACAAAGATATCGATGCCGTGCTGGTTGTTGCCGATTCGTGTGTTCTGTCTGGATAGAGTCATATTGCTGTTGTTTTTGTCATTGAGGAAGTTAGAGAAATGCAACGAACAGACGGATGACATACAGTTCACGTCATCCGCCCTCATCTATGCATCGCTGTTTTGACGACCGTCGAAGATGGTTTTCATCTGTTCAAGACTGCAGAGCCGTTCTGCTCATTTAGAAATATCTCAGAGAGCTTTTAGTTGTCGTTGGTATCTTGGTATCTTCACTTGCGTCGGACTTGTTGCACTTGCACATTCTCTGTATCGGCCTGAACAGATTCCCATTTATTAGGAAGAATCCTCCAATTGTTCCATCTGTCCGATTTCAAAATCGCCGTAGCTGTTATCTGCGGTTGTTTATCACTGCATCCCGTTCGTAAAACTCCTTTCGACGCATTCGACGTTCTAACGCCTAAACCTATTACGACAAACTCGCCTTTAAATTGCCGTTCTCAGAACGACTCCTGGAGCAACGACGAACTGCTGGACTGTGGAGAAATGGGAGACGGTTCTCTCTCCGGGGAAGAGCGTTGCGAAAGACTAAAAGAAACGCGGAACGTGCTTGGATTTGACAAGACGGTAAAACAGATTGAACACATCCGTGAGTGCTGACACGGTGGGAGTTTCTCAGTACGTTCGTCCTGTGGCTTTCGAAGAAGGCGCATTCGCCGAAATGGGCGTGGAAAAGCCGTTCACGAAGAGTGTAAATGGAGACAGCGCCTATCCGACTGCAAAGGTGATGAATACTTTATGACGGGATTCGCATTAGAACACTGCATTCGACAGATGTGGGATCCTCTGAGTGTCACCAGTCCATTGAAGTCCTACATCTCTCGTCTTGACCGAAGGCAGGCTGTAGATGTCTTCGCCAAAGGATACGACCACGACCGCAAACGAGTCATACGTGCGAAACCTCGCGTGCAGATGGCGGCCAACCCCAAAGGCTGGCACTCGGTCAACACGAATTCACTACCGTTCCGTCAAGCAGATAGTCCTTTTTCTCTAACTATTTCACCAGCATTCAAGAAGGTATTCCGCGTTTACCCCGTTTCGGCTTTTAGATCTCTTCTCAGGGTAACCTGGTTGAAATCTGCGAGGTCAACACAGACGGACACGGCCTCGTGAAGATCGTTCAAGTCGGAGGGAGGTTTGCAGGGAAGATTGTGGAGCGAACGGGATTGTTCACGAGGACGTCGACTGTTCCACTCTACTGCGAGGGTCTGCGCGACCCAGAAGAAGCGATGAGAAGCCTAATGTACCTACCACAGGGTGCTCTGCGTCGCTACATTCACATTCTGTCCGATCGAGCTCGCGGAGTCAAGAGATTCATCTTTGTGGGCGAACTGGGGCTTCGGGGCGGCGGGAACGGAGAAGCCTCGTCCAGCAGCGATGCTCATGGACACCAAACCGCCGTCGAAGGGAGTATTTCTCGCTGGGCGACAAGAAGAGCTTTGACTCGCACGGAGAGCTCGATCATCAGAAGAACACTTGTCGGAAGACGATACCGTAGTCTCGAAGAAGTAGTGAAGGCGTTCAACCAAGAAGACGATGCAGAACTGAGACTCGGCTTTGGGGAAGTAATGCGAAGAGTCCTTTACGCCTTCAACGACATGCCTGTGCGAGCCGTGACAGACAATCGTGGTGCAGTAGTCCGAGAGTACCTTGCCATGTGTAGGCTCGACGCCTCGAACGACGAGCATCTGCTTCTTCTCAAGGACTTCTTCGACAGCCTTCGCGACAAGCTGTGCAATGACGCTCTAAACAACAGATATCTGATCGAGGCAGTGGAGCACGCGCTTCAGAGTATCGACGCCGAGGTCTTCGCGGACGATCCAAACTGCCTTCTCCAGCTCGCCCAGTTTTTGCTGAAGGCGTTCGATCCTCGGGAAACGACCTTCTCGAAGGAGATGTTCCCAGTGCAATGCAGTGCTCTGCACGTTGTGCATCAGTGTCTGAGTATCCTCTTTGACATCGGCTTGGGCAGCTGGGATCCGAACAGACCCGGCGGGTTGTATGCGAAGTTCAAGAACTGGAGTCAGGGAGTAATCGACGCTGCGGAACACTATCCTGCAAAGTACCAGGCGATGCTAGTGCAGCAGAGCTTAACCTTCTTGCAGTCGTCCAAACGAAGCGTCCGCATTGCGAACAACGCAAGGCGTATTGCCGACCTCGTGGTCGGAACGGTGGGAGTATGTCAAGCGGTGCGGAAGGCCGTCCTTCTAGACTTCGATCTGGGGAACGCGGAGTCCACGGCGAGAGCGTTAACCCGAGCAAGAGAAAACCGAATCGTACGCGAAGGGCAATGGTATAAGTGCCTTCACGCCCTCGACAGTTTACGCTTCGCGGCCATTGAAGATCCGTCCGCATTTGGACAATTCAAGGATCTCCTCTCATCCCTCGTACTCGAGGGAGAAGTATCTAACGAAGAACGATGCAAGGTTCTGAGGTTCGGTGTTGTGGAAATGTTGACCAGCCTCGCCATCCACGGGAAGGACGACGCTGTTCGCTGTATGAGCGCTGAGATTCTAGCAGGCCTCGTCGAACGAACAGACAAGTGGGACTGGTCGAGCGACCTCGATCTCTTCTTGGAAATGCTCGACAATCTAACAGAGCTCAGCGCCCGAGGCCGCAAGCCAGAGCAGCACAGGGCGCATGAAGCAATAGAGAAACTGGCGTCGAATGCGCACAACGGGTATTGTGAGAGAGTGCTGTCAGAGTGGTTGGGAGGAAAAACGATCAAAGAACGGATCCAGTCAGTCGCGTCCCTCCAGACGGAGGCAATTGGCAACAGGCTGTTCACTCAAGTGTGGAATAGTCTCGAAAGCGAATTATCGCGTGCATCAACCGAAGTTCATTCTCCGCTGAAGAAGCATCATTGTTTATTCGCGCCTCTCGTGGTTCGCCATTTCGCCGGGAGGGGGCGCGAATACAGCGAACTCATTAAAGCATTCAAATCGAGCATGGAAAGAGTAATCGTCAAGGCAGTCGTCGGCCCGGGCGGCATAGGAAAATCTCAGCTCGCTGCAAAAGTGTTCGAACATCTCAAGAGCACGGGGAGCTACGTTAACGATTTCTGGATACCTTCAGACTCAGCAGAGGCCATCTCGTTTGCTTTCTTGCAGATCGCAGAATACTTGGAGCTGCCGACGAACATCGAGATCCCGAAACTGGTCAGACGTGTTCACGAAGAGCTGAGGAAATCGCGCAATCTCTTCGTCTTTGACGACGCGCCAGATCTCGAATTCATTCGCGAATATTTTCCGCTCACAAATGGACATGTTATCGTTACGACGAGAGACAATGGGGCGAGGGACTGGACAGATGACACGATTCGACTCGATCCATTCAACAAACTCGAAGCACGAGATCTGGCAGAGAAGTTTGGATTCGGCGATCAATCGCACGCGAAGGATTTGGAGGAGCTGTTCGACGCGTTACCACAATACCCGCTAGCCCTCATGCAGTTTCTCTCGATGTTAGAGAACGATGAGTTGTCAAGCCCTGCCGAATGGCTAACCAAACTGCGACAATTCGACGCCACAAAAAGAGAAGCCGAAGTCATAAAAAAGCTTTCTGCAAGAGAAGACGGTAACGGGGTGAAAGGAATAGTTTTCGTGTTCAATTCGAGCATACACAGAATATCAAAAGAGCCTGACAATCTGGGATCGCGTTCACTCGACCTTCTCGCCAAGTTAGCACTCCTCGACCCTAACGGAGTGCCCATCGAGTGGGTGTACAAGTGGATCGGATCCGAGGATTTACAACAATCAAGAATGATGACGCGAAAATCAATAAGGCTCCTCGAGCGCTTCTCCCATGTCTCCTGGAATAGAGAAAAGAAGCAGATCTTCATTCACAGCGAGACACAACTTTTAGCGCGACACATCCTGCTGAGCTTTGGAGAGAGTATTTGTGACACGAAGGAAGCAAGCGAACAACAGATAAACATAAAAGTCGCGGATCACATAAAAACCATAGTGCATTCAATCGGCCACTACATTGAAAACTGGAGAACGGATCGTTCGAATAGAGATCTCTGGACCTCACTTGCCCAAAACCTATCGGCACTCGAGAAACAGTGCGAAAATTACATGGATATCAATGAGAAGTTAGAGCTATTCGGACACATGTCAAGAGCGTACAACGAAATGTGCATGTTCCGTAAATCGCTTTCATACGCTCAAAGAGCGCTAGAGATGTGCAAACATCTTTACGGCGACAGGGACAACCCGGAACACGTCCTGTGCATCAAGATCTACGCCGTCAGACTCGAGCGGACGGGGAGAGTCAACGAAGCGCTGCCGCTCTATGAGAAAGCTTTCGAAATGTGCGAGAGGCTTCACGGCGACGCGGACCATCCGGAACTTATCGAGTGCATAAACCGTTATGCCGTCGGACTAGGGCGATCCGGAAGGGACAATGAATCTCTGTTGCTCCGCAAGAAAGCTCTCGATATGTGCGAGCGCCTTCACGGCGACACGGACCATCCGAAACTCGCCGAGTGCATCAGAAGCTACGCCGTCGGACTTTCGAGGACGGGAAGAGACAACAGAGCGCTGCCGCTCATTAAAAGGGCTCTCGAGATGTGCGAGCGCCTTCACGGCGACACGGACCATCCGAAACTCGTCGAGTGCATCAGAAGCTACGCCGTCGGACTTTCAAGGACGGGAAATGACAGTGTAGCTTTGCTGCTCTACAAAAAGGCGCTAGAGATGTGCGAGCATCTTCACGGGGATGCGGACCACCCGGAACTTGTCGAGTGCATCAAGTGCTACGCTGTCGGACTTTCGAGAACAGGAAGCGACAATGATGCCCTGCCACTGTTTCAGAGGACTCTCGAGATGTGCAGGCGTCTTCACGGCGACGCGGACCATCCAAAACTTGTCGAATGCATAAACCGCTACGCCGTCGGACTTTCAAGAACGGGAAAGGACAGTGTAGCCTTGCCGCTCTACAAGAAGGCGCTAGACATGTGCGAGCGCCTTCATGGCGACGCGGACCACCCGGAACTTGTCGAGTGCGTAAACCGCTACGCCGTCGGACTCGAACGAACGGGAATGGACAACAAAGCTTTGCCGTTCCGCAAAAAAGCTCTCGAGATGTGCGAGCGCCTTCAAGGCGATGCGGACCACCCGGAACTCGCCGAGTGCATCAATTGCTACGCCGTCGGACTTTTGAGAACACGAAGGGACCACGAAGCTCTGCCGCTGTTTAAGAAAGCTCTCGAGATGTGCAAGCGCCTTCAAGGCGATGCAGACCACCCGGAACTCGCCGAGTGCATCAAGTGCTACGCCGTCGGACTTTTGAGAACAGGAAGGGACCACGAAGCTCTTTCGCTCCTTAAAAGGGCTCTCCGGATGTGCGAGCGTCTTTACGGCGACGTGGACCAGCCTGAACTTGTCGAGTGCATAAACCGCTACGCCGTCGGACTTTCAAGGACGGGAAAGGACAGTGTAGCTTTGCCGCTCTACAAAAAGGCGCTAGAGATGTGCGAGCATCTTCACGGGAATGCGGACCACCCGGAACTTGTCGAGTGCATCAAGTGCTACGCTGTCGGACTTTCGAGAACAGGAAGCGACAATGATGCCCTGCCACTGTTTCAGAGGACTCTCGAGATGTGCAGGCGTCTTCACGGCGACGCGGACCACCCAAAACTTGTCGAATGCATAAGTCGCTACGCCGTCGGACTCGAGCGAACGGGAAGGGACAACAGAGCTTTGACGTTCCGCAAGAGGGCTCTCGAGATGTGCGAACGCCTTCACGGCGACGCGGACAACTACGAATTCCTCGAGTGCATAAACCGCTACGCCATTGGCCTCTCTAGAGCGAAAAGATACAACGAAGTTCTGCGGCTTTACAAGAGGGCTCTCGAGATGTGCGAGCGCCTTCACCGCTATGCAGACCACCCTGACCTCGTCCAATGCATCAAGATGTACGCCGTCGCACTCTTGAAAGCGGGAAAATTTATCAAGGCGTTATCTTTTTGGAGAAGAGAAAGAGCTATGCGTAAACGACTTAATAGCAGATAAAAAACCGAGTTTCTTTTCCTGTCGACCTTCCCTTGTTTCCTTCAAAGTTGTTGTCGTAAGCTTTCTTGAGTAGCGTCGTTTCCGCATTGAGATGCGCAACCTGTATAAATTGTCAAAGTTGAATTTTATCTATGTGTCGCACTTCCTTTCTTTGCAATCTATAATAGGGTGTTTTACGGACAACTAACCGTCCTCTAACATGGAGTTATCATGTCGTTTGATGTCACTAGCATTTGCCCGCCGGTAAACTTGGTTTTTCGATGTTAGACCGAAGAATGTAAAGTGTCTTACAGTTAATCTCCGACATGTCATTGTAACAGTTATCCTACCTTCTGGCAGTTTATCGAGGGGTGGCAAAAACCGATGTGCGTGCGGTCAATGTGACTTGTTCATCCGTTCCCACTCCATAAATTCCAGACTATAGGAGTTGACAGTCTTTTTATCGATAAGCCTTCGTCGTCGTCCACGTCTGTGCTTGTTCGTGGTGCAAGGAAGCGCCTCGACGGGTTGATGATTTGTGTTTGTCGTAGGTTGATTGTCGCGCCGGCCGCGCTTCGGTTCAGAGATCAAAAGCGAAGACTTTCAAGCTCGCAGGGCAGGATTGTCTCAAGGTCCAGAAGCGCTCATTCATATCATCAGGTTGATTGGGCTTTACTAGTGTCAGAATGACTAAGGCTGTCACATCGTGGCTGCCTCGTAATCCAAGGGTTCCGTCTTTGAAGGGGCGCTTTCACGACGTGTCATGTCACCTGTGGCACATAAATATATGAACGTGAACCGATTATGACCCTCTGCTCTGTAAACGTGAAGCTTTCCTTTGACAACTAGACAGGTGAATCATCTGGCTTTCAAAGTCAGAGAAATACGTCTCTTGAAAGTAGTGAACCCTTGGTAAGCGCCCCAAAGCAGCCGCGGTGTGACACGCCATATAACTGTTGGATCAAGAAACGTCACTGTCGAATGACAGGACGTTTACCTATATAACGACGTACTGAGCACCTGTAAAGAATACCCGTCCGACTCTCCTCGCATCGCGGCCTCGACGCGCTCGGACCAATCGCCGACCCTATCGGTCCTAACAACTGGTTTCGGAGCAGGTCGTTCTTGGGGTCGCGTTTGGGAGCGCTGGTGTCGAGGGCCGCTGCAGAATCGTTTCGTTAGAGATCCGTCGACTGCCTCGGAAGTCGTGTGCCGTTCAGTTTAGAGAGTCGTATCTATCCGACCTGGTTTTCTGAGTCCGTATCCGTCGTTTGCATCCTGTCTTGTGAGAGTTCTGATCTGTGACAAGACGAAGCGCGAGGCGAGTGACAGTGCCTCGGAAGCGTAAGAGCCGAAGGCTGTGGATGGTGATTCCCACAGAGGGAGAAGCATGGGAGCGTCGAGGAGTGACGCACATGGCTCGACTCCTGGCCAGCTGGCGTTTCGAGTACCAAGTAGTGTCCGACGTCGAAGCCGAAAAGAACAGTTAGACGATCGACGCGCCGATTTCTGCAGTTGATCTGGATCGAGGATATGATTTCAAGCTGAGAGATCCGAGACTTGTTTGTTGTGTCTTATCTGCTATTCTATTGTGTCTGTGGACTTTGTCTCAAGAGAGACTGTCCGTTCGTTATTGATGGGGGGAGGAGTTGTTAGAGCATGTAACGTCACTGTCGAATGACGTGACGTTATCCTATATATTCGCGTACAGACTCACCTGTAAGAATACCGGTCTGGATCTTCTCGCATCGCGGCCTCTAAGCGCTCGGACCAATCGCCGACCCTATCGGTCCTAACATAACCGACAACCATTAAAGTGAGAACGTGACATTGATAATGCATCTATCGCAACCGAATTCGCTTTGAAATTCATTATCACAATATGGGGTGGAGTGGATTCGCGAGAAAGTCCTCTTGCGCTGTCTGCGAATTAGAAATGCAAACTTCTTGTCCATACAGTATGTCGGCAGAAGAACGATTAATGCTTTCGTCCTCTGCATGGCGCGAATAAAAGAACTTATGCGTCACTCGTGTTGGCTAGCTATCAACAATCATTCCCTTCCACTTTATGTCGGATTTTTCCGGAGGGCATGGTTGAGGAACACGCTGCATGAGTTCTCCGAACACCTTGGTGTCTCATTAAGTCCCTTGAAGAAAAAAAAATCTTCGAAAAGACCTGTCATCCGATCTGCATCATCTTTGCAAGGTTTGCTGTCTGTAGTGACATGTCTCCTCCACTTTTACTATGCTTCTCCGGGGGCGGCTTCGAATGACTATTTTACTCGGATATAAAAGAATGAACACAAAATATGAAAAGCAAACACAAACAGAATAGCAAGACCTGCGCCCTGGTTGCGAACCAGCAAACGAGAGTGATGTTAGAGGAATAAAGGAATTACATGGAATACAACACTCGTATAACGCAAAAAACACTTGATGCGCAGAATAAACAAATCAACATAACAAATCAGGTTGCAAAAACAAGATGGCGAATGAAATCAGGCAAAGAATACGCAACAACGACCTCAGAACAAAGACTGTATGAATGTCCCCAATCGGGCACGGACCGTAGCCGATGGATACAGAGATATATAGCATCGGCAAGTTCGGATTCTTTTTCTTTCGCTAATGAGGTTATCGTACAGGTATCACTGCCCGCAGGCACTTTGCTTTTATGAAGGATCGTCAAGATATGAATCGATGCGAGCCGATGGATCGCGCAAATCTTCTGGATACTGTCAGTAGGAAAGCAGACTGCCTTGAGACCGTCACAGCGTGAAAAGACTGGGCCAGTTCGTCTTTCTCCGTCATGTAGAGATCCACCAGATCAATTGCTTTTTATGCATTTTTTAATCATACAGACGCAATGCTGGGTTGATTCAATGATGTTGGATGATCAAGGTTCAGGTTCACGTTATCGCATGAGATTCTATGTCAGAGTTACCGTTGATTGCTGTTGGTGTGTCGTTCGTCTAACTCGCATCTCCTGGAATCGAGATCACATTTTCCACAAATACAATGATCATTTCATACGGTCCTGAGGTTTCTCCAGGGTCGAAGTCTTTTTGCGATCTGCAAGTAAATGGGCAAGGTTCTAAAAGATTACAGCATCTCTGATGACATGGCTGTCGTATGGAAACGGAACGCTCTGAAAGCTTCTGACAGATCGCAGCGGTTTGTGCGTGAACTTTCACTCCTGAAGAGCTGAGCCTACTGAATCCTCTCGAAGCATTAGTGAGGATTTTCGTATGATCGCGCGTAGACACGATACTGGCAGTTGTTCCGAAGCTGGCTGCGAAGAGTCGAGTCCCCAAATACTCTTTTTAGAATGCTTGCGTGTGTTCTTGATTCGCCGACTGCGCATTGTACATGTTGATTCAGACGCTATGTAAATGAGAAAGTTAATTGTACATATGCAGGTGACCTAGACTAACAGCGAAGGTTAAACGGTTGATCTTCGTTTTTGACCAGTTCACACGTGCTCAGTATCATGATAAACTTCAGACGGTCTGCAGTCGGTATCATTCTGCTTCTAAATTGTCTGGCAGAAGCACAACAAGAGCTCGAAGGTGAAAGGAACAAACACACTCGTTCTTCGGAAACTTCTCGTAGACACGCAACATTACCTTTTGTCGCTCTTTCCGGGCCGGAAAGAGAGAGATTCGAGTTGCTAGAAACCGAACGTGTGCTTGGACATGCGTTTTAACCTTGAGGCTTCTTCACAGGAGAAGGATGCGCTTTGAAAGAGGAAGGCACCAACGCAAGTTTTAATGAAGAACTTGGGACATGGACCGTCGGCGACGAGTTTTTTGAAGACTACGACTTGCAAGACGTTGTCGACTGTGCGAGTGAGGGAGATGTGATACGCTTGAACGTCTCCAAAACCATTCGTCCACGAAGACGCATTGAGATCGTGAAACGTCTCGAAATACGAGGAGTCTATGAAGAGAGTCCCGCAGGCGCAAACGTACCGAAACCAGCGCTGACGTGCCCTTTGGGTGACTCACTCCTCTTTATCCAGTCAGTTGCAATAGACACCTCAGTGTAGTTCTGAATTGCGTCTGCAGGAATGCGAGTACCGTTTTGCAGAACGTTGTCGTTCGAGATTGCGAGTTCGTGGAGCAGTTCGCCCATCTTAGCATCATCGATATCACCTGCAATCAATCCCACGAGGGTCCCATCGTACTCGAAATGATCGGCGTTGAATTCATCAACAATCGCAATCCACGTGGGAGAGTTGGATTTCATGTTCATAATACTTCCTGCGTCTCGGTCACTCTTCGCAACTTCACATTCCGACAAAATGAATATCTATTTGGTTCTGTTTTCGGAAAGCAGAATGACCTCGAGAGCGTACTCATTTCTGATAACATCCAATGGCGCCAGATGACCATCAGAGGCGAATTCGACGCATTCTTCAATACAGTATTGCAGCGGAATGAATTTCTGGGCAGAGCAAACGATACCGATCAACCGTACAATCATTTTCGTTCCCTATGGATTAGATTTAACGAGAGTTGTGGCTGCAGGTTTGAAGGCATGGCACAACCAACAGACGTCTCTGCTTTAGAGAATGCCGTCTTTCGCTTTCCGGAGATGTCAACATCAAGATTGAAGGATATCGTTTCGATGAACAACACTGGCTGCGTGATGTCTATTGAGAGAGGAACGCTGACAGTGATTGGGAATTCACAGTTTATTAACAACACTGGCGGGATCGGCTCCGTTATCATCGCCTTTCGAAGCAATGTCTCTCTGACCGATGCTGTATTCGAGATCAACGCGTACAATAACCCAGGAGGATGCCTGGACTTGGCAGATGGAAGCGATAGCTTGATCCACAACGTGCATTTTCGGAGGAATTTCGCCATAGCAGGCTCTTGTATTCTTGCGACGGATCCGAAGAGTCTGGGCATCTGGAACTCCACTCTGGAGCTGAACTACAATGACTATGGAGGGGCGGTTTCCGTAGACAAATCCTTTGATTCGAATTCGAGCTTGACGATTTCCGATTGTCAGTTTTTGACAAACAATGTGACTGGGTCTGGACACCGTGCCAGGGGCAGCGTCGTCATCCAGCGTTTTAATGGCGGGAATATCACAATACAATCGACGACCTTTGGACGACAGGTTGAAGAAAGGTGTTCGCTTCACTCTGACAATCTTTTCGGAATGTTCATTAATGATGATCGTATCGGAATGGTAGTGCTGACGGACACTCTGAACATTGCACTGGCTGTCAGAAATTGTTCGTTTGTCAAGGGACTCGGTATTTTGGGCAGCGGGATCCGTTTGGTAGACGTCAGTGGCAACTTCTCTATCGCACAATCTCTGTTTCATGAGATCAGAACTTGCACCTATGCGAGTGCCATATTCTTGAGATCTGCCAGTGCATACGGTACTGTTCCCACGATGCTGACTATTACAGACTGTGCAGTTTCTTCAAATCGTTTCCGCGGCCAGACGATCTACATAAGTGGAAGCAGAGTAAACGCAGAACTGGGAGGAATACGATTTGAGGACAATGTTATCAATACCCGGTGGTGGATTGGAGGTTCCGTATTATTTGCAGGTGGCGTCGACAGTCTCTCTATGATAAACTGCACGTTGCAGAACAACAGCGCTCTGATTGATCGTAGTACTATGGAAGAGATGGGATCAGTGCACATAGAACGCACCCGAAGAATCAGGATAGAGCGAAGCAATTTCAACGCCAATTCGGTGGGTTCGAGAAGAGGGAATGCTGGAGGTGCCATCTATTGTTCCGCTGACGGAGAAACCAGCAGTCTAGAAATACATGAATGCGAATTTGAGAGGAATGTTGCTGCTGACGGTGGAGCTCTTTATCTCAGCGGCTTCCACCATCTTCGTTTGACAAACTGTACCTTTCGAGAAAACAGAGCCGCTGATTATGGAGGAGCAATCCGTATTCTTGCACCAACCTCTGGGTATGACGACATCATTAGAGTAAACTTCACCGGAAACAAAGCTGCCGTCGGGGGGGCCTTGTGTATCAGCGGTCAACAGACACCATCACTGCAAGAGTCCTTTTTCTCAGAAAATGAAGCAACGTTGTATGGAGGTGCCATTGCACTGATAGCGCTCCATCGACCAGGATCCTTTGCATACAATGGATCCATCATCTACGACGGGACTGGCGCACGCTCCCAGACTCAACTACCATACATGACTCCATACGGCGAAACCATAGGTCGTTCCAGCACATTTATAGCAAATAGAGCATCGTTCGGAGGTAGCACCGACTAATATGTTTGCATAGTACTAAAAGTGAGGTCATTGTCTCCAGGAGCTCTTTTCTTCTATGGCGCTCGCGTCATTGTCGATGTGGACATCAACCCAACCCAAGTCTTTAATGCGTCCAGTCACTGTCTCTACTGTCGATTTCGAGACAGACTAAACTGTACCAGGAATCATGCAAGCATTGCTGGAGGTGCCATTTTTGCAAGAGAGATACGAGACGCAAAGCACTTCATGGAACGCTGCAGAAATGTTGGAGAAGAACCACTCGAGGAGAACACTGTCACCACCTCGTACGCTGAGAATCCGGTGTGCCTGGTGGACGCAGACAACACTGTCGGAGAAGGCGGATATGGTCCAGATGTTGCCACCACAGCAATCGGCTTCTTCGCCGCACTGATCTACGACAACGGAACTCGGGTGATACTAGAAGAAGGAGCTGAGTATGACTTTGGCGATTGGAAGAGCGGTGACGATTTTCCCACGATGCAGATTTCCCTCCATGACGACTATGGACAAGGTCCGGCAAGAAAGGGATCTTCATCCGTAAATTTGCCTCACGCCGACCTGGGAAATGTGCACCTGCCTGACTATTCGGCTCCTGTCACAGCAGTTTTGAGATCTGCTGATGGTCTTCTTCCGAACGACATCGTGGCCGATTTAGCATCAGGAGAGGCAAATCTCACAATCGGTTCGCCGATGGTGAAACCTGAAATCTACACAGCTACCCTGAGTGTACCGGACTTGTCCACAGAAAGTATACGTTTTAGAGTCAGAATCCGTCCGTGCATCGTAAACGAAGTGCCTCGTGAGGACAACAGGGGTTGTAATGAATGCGATCCTGGACAATACAACTTTGATCCCAGAAAAGGAAGATGTGTCACATGTCCAGACGATGCAGACTGTTTGGGCAAGTATATTCTCCCAGAGTCCGAACACTGGAATGCATTTCCATGCTCGCACCACGTTCAAAAGTGCATTTCTACAGAAGCCTGTCTTGGCCGAAACTCAGAAGCTCTAAACACCACCTCATTGGAAGACAAGGCGACAGGATGCGAACTGTCCGAAAAAGATGTTAGAGATTATCAGTTGGCTTTGTGCAAAGAAGGATATGAAGGCTCCCTGTGCGGGTCGTGCGCAAGGGATCATGGTAGGTTCGGCACATTTAGGTGCCTGCCATGTCAGCATCCTATCAGTGCGATTGCGACTGTTATTGCCGCCCTCTTCTTCATGACGATTCTTTCGCTGATTCAGATAAGAGGGACATTGACCCTTGCAGATCTACAGTCGTCGAGGAGAAACTTTTCGAGATTAATCAAACGCTGGAAAAGACTCTCTGTCCACCACAATACGAATACCAATCAGAGAGTCACGGACACGCCTCAACAAGAAGCAGGACCCTCAGATCCAACTGCGCGACCTCGAGATTCGTCATCGGACTACCAAAGTAAAGCGCAAGAAGAGAACATAAAGTTCGTGCAAATCCTAAAGGTGACCTGTCATTTTCTTCAAGGATCTCTCTGCTGCATCAGTTATGTGCAGATTGCCGTGAACTTTGTTCAAGTCGTGGCTGCTGGAATGGCACTGGACATAGCTTGGTCGTCGTCCGTACTCCGACTTTTCGAAGCTTGGGGTGCGTGACATTTGCATCATTGATTTAATAAGAGTGACTCCTGCTTGCTACACAGATTGGATAGGCGGAGCCGTGAGCCTGTCCTTTGGATTTTCATTCGGCTGCTTATTGCCAAAAAATGCAGCAACGTCGACATCTGTTGTGCTGGCGATTATGACGCTCTCCATGCCTCCGTTCGTCGCCTCTTTCATTTGTTTAGTCTGGACAAGCTATGCAGTGATGAAAGGCAGGCCAGGGGTATACCTGATCCGAAGAATCGTTCTTGTGTGTGTCTCTGTCTTCTACGTCTCCTATCTTCCTCTCGTCCGCACGGCCATCAGCGTGTTTTCCTGCGTGGATGTCTTTTACGCTGTCACTCTTGAAGGAGTTGATGCATCGCATTCTTACTGGGCCGTGGACATGTCCATCAGGTGTTTCGTCAGCAGCCACAAGGTTCTTGCAATCGGCGTCGCCCTCCCGGTTCTCATGCTCTCTCTCCTCTTTCCTGTCCTCATGGCTACGATTCTCATCATCGCCAGCAAGAAGGATTCACTTCGTTCTCCCTGGATTCGAGAAACATTCGGCATACATTTTGCCGCTTTAAAAGAACTCTTCATATTCTGGGAATGCATTGTCTTGTTAAGGAAGTTTCTAATAGCTGTTGTAGCTGCCTTTTCGTACGATTTAGAAGCCAATCTACAGGGAATGTTTCTTCTTGCTATTCTACTGCTTGCACTTTTTCTGCACGTTTCGGCATCACCATTCAGGTCAAACATGAACACCCTCAATCTCCTTGAATCCGCGTCTCTCATTATTAGTGCGTCTACTATACTGTGTGGTCTCATTCTGAATGACAAGAAGATTTCGCATGATATTTTGTCATCCAGTTTGACGGCAGCCATTCTGTTTCTGAATATCGGTTTCTCCTTGGTGCTTGCTTACTTTCTGGCAAAACACAAAATCAATGAAATGCATTTCGTTCTTTTGTCGAATGGAGAAGAACTGCCGTCGAACAATATATTCAGCGTGATTAAGAACTTTCTCGTCCATCGTTTCGAACAACTCAAAAATGCACTCACACAGAAACCCCGCGACATACAACATTCTGGTTTGGTACCGAGAGTCGAGTTGACACCGGATCTTCCAAACTAGTAGGCCCTTTTGTGATCGATTGTTGATCTTGTTGATCGCATTTCATCTGACTACATTTTAGTACACCTCGACATGTTTAACCATTCTATCGGTACCTTTATTTAAGAATCCATCGCATTTCATCTTCTTGCTCAGACATGAGTCAATGATGACGTTTCCAAAACTCACAGTTGATGAAATCGATTAGCCTGCTATGAGCAACCTTTATTGCCCAAGTCCCAGAGAGAATTCAAAATATCAGCCGCTGAGAAACGATTACGAAAACTGATTGCAATGATATGTGTCGGATTTGATGCGATCGGTGTGTAAAGCGAACAGTCCTATCATTTAATCCTCATTGCTAAAGATACAGTGGAACAAATGTCTTGTTTCTTGTTGTAACGAAGTTTGTGTACGGGCGCGCGTATGATAATTGATAGTGCAGTATTCTACTAGGTTAGGTAAGCCTACGGCTCATTCGCGGCCCCAATTCATCGGCAGATCAATACGCAAGCTTCACTGGACGGTAACGCGAGATGATTCGCCGTCATATAGCACTCTTCTAAAGCTACCTTGTTTATAGTCTGCTCAGAGCTTCCATACAGTTTACCAGGTGAGGAAAACATGAAGAATCTGATGGTTTTACGGACGCGCCAACGGAAGATGATCGAGAGGACCAGAGGACTGGCACGCCATTCCAAGGAACCATTTGCGAGATTGTACCGAGCGGTTCAGCCGAGCAGGTGACGCAAAAGAGTAACTAAGGACGATGCGGTAGACCTAGATATGCCACTGGCCGAAACAGGCGTGGCTCTCAGAGCCTCTTGGACACCGCCGTCGAGGGGCGACGATGTCTCTCAAGCAGCTTTCCTGTAAACAAAGACGTTCGTGGCTCTTGCTCCTATCTCTGCCATTCCGCATTGTGTTGCGGCGTCTTTCTATCTCTGAAGACGCACGAATGGTGCCGAGCAGTGCCGTCGTAAGGAATGCAAAGAGTCATCTATGCGCCCTACGGCGCTATGTCAAGACATTCTTACACCCCTCATCTGGTGTTAGAAGCTAGACAACTGGACCAAAGATCTACACGTGCAGGTAGTTAGTTGTCAGTCATCAAATGTGTTCTTGTGGCTTCAGTCACATTCCTTTTCCCGAGTTCGACAAAGGCGACTGACTGGCTTGCAGACTTACGTCTTCCACATCAATTTTGCTTCAAGAAGTTTTGCGGGATACGTGTCATCGTCAATCGATGTCGTTCGGGCGCCGGAAAGAGGAAGAATACAAACGGGTTGCTTTCTAGTTCCAAAAGATAAGGTTGTGCGAAACAGACGCGCAAGACCAGCTTCTGGTGTTCTGTATTGAGTTTTCAATGCTCACACCAACAAAAGTGCATAGTACAGAACATCTGGCCGATTTGACGGCAGCAGTCGTATAACGGCCATGTGCGTGATGAGACATACGTGCGCACATCTTGAATTCGTCGTATAAAATCGACTGTTAGTGTAGTGATCTGGACGGAATGGCGAAGGGTTGCCGTGCTTTCACAGAATGCTCCAGGAAATACGGTAGTCCACTTTACGACTTCTTTATTCCGTCTCTGTTCGAGTTTTCCACGGGGAAGTCAGTAGTCATCAAAGATTGGCGCCTTGTAACTTGTGCTGACCGTTGCGCACTATTGAGCGTATGTTCTTAGGGTGTCTTTTTGCGAATCCTACAAGTCGCCATTCTTATCTACGTGCTAGTCGATGTCGTCAGCAAAGCATCTTACATGCGCCAAGAAGTACCCATGGCTGGCTGTCTCTGCCGTCACTTAACCGTCGAGCATAGGTCCCGAAGGGAGTCGTCAGTCCAGTGGTGCAAGTGAGGGCCGATGAACGAAGACAAATGTTTCTAGATCAGCGTATTGTAAGACTGGCCTTTTGCCTGTCATGTCATCAATGACTTTGTTGTGTTGTCTGGTACAGCAATACAACAACGATAGCCTGCCTTACTGCGCCAACCCGGAAAACTACACCTACACTTTCGGAAACGATAGCTTTACAGGCTTCCAGTAGAGAATAACAGTAAGAAAGGATACAAGAGTGATTGCATGTGTTCAGGTGTTTGGTGATGGATGTCTTGGCAAATCCTCAAAAGGGAGAGACGAAGTTCTTCATCACCACCTACATGCGCATCGACAAGCTCTACTACGTCGACGTGCCAAAGCGCCAGGATTGTCCAAATCCGACAGAGATCCCCGCTATCGAGCTGACTGCCACTGCACTCGGCAACACCCCTTTCTTTGGCGTCTGCGTCTTCAGCAGTGTCGATCAGTACTTCACGATCGATCCAGAAGCAATTCCAATCGTAACGGGCCTTACTCTACATGGACTTGTAAAACTTCTGTTCTGTGCTCATAGACATTCATACACTCCTACTACACATCCGTCGTAGACAAGAGCGGATCTGTTCCTCAGACCGTCATCAAAGCGGAAAACTACGACGGAGGAGAGCTCTGGGCTCGAGACGGAGATCCTATACGCCTCAACACAAGGGAGCTATTGAAGATCAGTGGTGTGGATTTAGACAAACGACTGGATGAACAGCCTAACGGCCAGGGACTGGATGCCGCAGCCAGAGACAACAAAACAGTCTCCTATCCTTATGCCCGTCTCTCTGGAGTCACTCTGATCATGACGTTTAAGTACTACACCCGCGCACTGGCTCCTGGGCGCTTCAAATGGACAGCGGGAGGGAAAGCAGGAGACACCATCTGCATTGTCGAAGTCACTCCTCAGCTCACGTGGTCATCTCAGGGATCAGACATTCAGCAGTTGATCAACTATACAGACGGTCCATTCTTCATCAATCCAAGACGTGAGCGTCGTGCAGCGAACGAAACAGAATCTCTTCTGGAAGGAATCCAAGTGGATTACCAGAGAAATGGCATTGAGCTCAAAATCAAGATTACAGGTCAGACTGCTTGCCATCGCCAGTATTACACGAAATGTTTTTAGGGAATATGGGACGATTTGAATTCTTCTCCCTTGTCACTGCAGTGATAACCGGCGCTGTATTGCTGAGCTTTGCACAGATTGCCGTCTCTTATGTTGCAATTTATGGGTTGGGCGTAGCGTCTACGCTATATGCCGAACATATAGAGGAGTCTGTCAACTGGAGAATGGACTATGCCCGATTTGCAGTCCAGTCTCTCGTTGCTGGAATGGCGTTCAGGAAATACGACGAAGACGGATCGGGAACTCTGGATCGCCAAGAAATCTACAAGCACTTGAATGACGTCTTCCAAGGCGAAAGAGAGAATGGTCAGATTTTGAGTCTGGACGAGGTGGCATGCCTGTCCGACTTCTTTCTACGTCACAGACAGTTGACAGACGGCGAGGGCGAGCTCGAAGAACAATCAGAAGGCGTAAGATCACCCTGTCCTGTATCTCATTATCGCATCTCTGTGTCACAGTCGTCTGGTAACGTGGAGATTACGACAGTCAATATGGCTGACTGGATCGATACCTTTACAGAAGAGAAGGTGCAGATCAGTTCTTTGACGCGTTTGGTCAAGAGTGAATACAACGATCCGAAGACCATCGAAATCCTTCGCGCCCTCGCTCAGGTACATCGTGTCAAAATTGTGGGAGAACTGTGATATGTGAACCTGAAGGGACGGGCGCTTCGCACTGGACCTCGCGTAATGATTGATTCCAAATCTGAATCTCAGACGGCAAATGCATGTGTCCGAGAACCGCTGCTAGAACATAATACCTGAGCCCTGAACCTGAGCTAACACGTTGCATTCGGTCAGCGGGAAAGATTACACCAACAGAAATCTACCTTTTTATTTCATGTGAATGTCATTCTGTCCGTTGTGTGTTCGTGCTGTCAATTCCAGATGTGCGGAATTGCCATCACTTCGCAGCGTTGAAGACTTTTTTGCAGTTTGGGAGAACAATGCACTCAACCTTGTTTGGCAGCTTGAGATCAGAAAAGCATCTCTTTTTCGACATAGACGACCATGTGCATCGCAGTAAAATGCAGTGATGCCTTAGAGACAGAGCCCTCAGCCTGTATGAAAGACAAAGGATCGTTTTTGTAGACCTTGCCTATTTGTTCCATTTTCAACTCCGTTTGTCCTGAAGACGATCCCTTCTTTGCTAATCGTCGTTTTCACAGTCTCGGACTAAAGAGGATAGACCCATTCATAGACTGTACATGTTGTTTTCCCTTTCTTTTGCAAGTTCAATTATGAATGTTGTTGAGTCACAGAATGGTTTGAAACATTGGTTCTTGATTTGTCGGTTGCGCCGACAAAACGGCAATCGACATCAAACAAATTGTAACTGCGAACAAAATGGGTGCATTGCTTGATTTCACACCTATCGTATCTTATCTGAGTGTGACTAAAGATCGATCGTCATGCACTAGATAGAACTCTAGCGTCTTCAATTGAAATACGGACAAGGTTCTTCACCTGAAGGACGACCGGCATATCTGAAGCAAGTTATTTGCCAAAGGCGGCGGTCTTCTGTAACAAATGAATGACACATCAGTAGTGGATAGTGCGGCCCAAACTGTCCCATACATTTATCGATCCGGGAGTCAGTCAAGACTTTGACAAAAGGTGTCGATCGTCACCACCGCTCTTCTCCAATCATCGGGATTAGCTCATGTTGCGATCTCGCTTCCTTCAAATTCTCCAAACGCTTTCAGGCGCGCGGAGCTCTTTGGCTTTCTGTTCGACTCTTGCCGAGGCCGCAGCGGCCACCAGGGCCGAGCGCTCCGTCCCAACGATTTTTGACAAGTGATTCTTTCGATCGTCTTCCCTGTTCCAAACGCACGTCGTGTGTAACAGATCTTTGAAAGCGCGCCATAAGGAGCGAAGCGCTTTTGCCCTTTCTAATGGCACAGAAGAGTCTCCGTTCATTCAAGGAGTGATCTCACACTTGTTGGGTCGACTCGAAGACACAACTAGGACATTTAAACGTGTTCTGCTCCTCGGAAACTACCGTAAATTTTCTTCCACCTTTCGGTCACGATCATTCATCCCTGTTATGTCTCATATAGCACATCACTCTCTCGAAATGTTACCACGATATAAGGTCGGGATAGAGGAGGTACTCTTCGTCAATCCGAGTCAGACTGAGCGGCGGACAGCAGAGGTGTGGCCAATGACCAGCAACTGCGGTTTCAACTAACAGATTGCAAGGATCTCACTTCAGCTGGCATCACCGTGCAGACATTGGAGGGCGATGATGAAGGACTGCCTCTGATCCCTGGATCCGTCGATCGTAAGTAAGGGAATCGTTTTCATCTACCTACCCTTCTGTCATGATTTCTCGATCACTCGTCTGGGAACGATGATCCAATTTGATGATCGTTTTTTGTGGATAGTGGTGATCAGCATTTTGTCGATGCACTGGATCAATGACTTGGAAGTGAGTCCCGATAAAAATAAATCCATACGTTGTCTCTCTTCCATCAGCAACCTAAAGGTCCCCACTGCAGTTTGAGTTCGCTCGTTTGGCTTCTCAAATTGACAGCATGAACCGAGAAGAATGGACGGTTGGACATCTTTGTGCCATTCAGCAAAGGCGCAAAGCTACATTCCGTTGCACATCGTCTGTCTTTAACGCTTTGTGACAGGGATCGCTGCTGCAGTGTCGTCTGGCTCTGAAGCCGGATGGCCTGTTCTTGGGAACCATGCTGGGAGGCACAACGCTCCAGGAACTCCGCACCTGCCTTGCTTTGGCAGAACAAGAACGCAAAGGCGGCGTCTCGCCCAGAATGTCACCCCTCGTGCAAGTCATCCATCCATTCTCCTTCGCCCGTAGGACACTTGAGATGGCCTTTTTGAGTAGGTGAGTGATGCCGGGCAGCTGCTGACGGATGCTGGATTGAAGCTCACTTCAGTAGATGTGGACAATGTGATCATGAAGTACAGAAATGCATGGGATCTCATTCAGCACCTAAGAGCAAGATCTGCATTCTCTCTATGCGATGCCCATTCCACAGCACCAGGTGATGGGAGAGAGCAACGCCTGCGTCCAAAGACAACCTATGCTCCATCTCGATACTGCTATGGCGGTAAGCATCACGTACTTCATGCGCAGCTTAGAGAAATCCAATGCGACCTGCAGATGAGCGCTTTGTATGATGCAAAGTACAGTGACGAAGATGGATGGATTCGAGCGAGCTTTCAGGTGTGTTATGCACATGAGTGTCGTTTCGGAGAGATAGATGGCGATGCAGGTTGTCTACATGATAGGCTGGTCTCCAGATCCAGGCCAGCAGAAACCTGCGCAACGAGGATCCGCACAGGTATCGCTAGAAGACTTGGATGATTTCGCCGCAGAATGGAAAGAGATAGAAACTTAGTAATGATAAAGGCATCTCTGATGCTCACATGCCAATCAACAAAAACCTACACTGTGAGTAGAGGTGTACAGGAATAGACAGATGAGCATTGGGTTAAGGGAGGTGTCCCTCAGAGAACCGTTTAAGTGTAATCAGTGTTCGGCTGTCTAAACAAGACGAAGCATGTTCAAAACTGCATCCTCCACTCGGCGCCGCAGCAGTTCCGATTTGAGTTTCTGGTTGATTTCTGACCCGAAGGAATAGACCAATGCACGACGTGCCGATTCCAAGTCAATGCCTCGTGCCCTACAAATCAGCCGTCTCTGATCCTTTCCCAAAGGCCACGCAAGTGTTTCTACCTGAAGTAGAATACCTCATCGTCTGAAAGATCGGACACGGTGCAGCCATGCGTGCACTTCACATCGTCCGCCACAATCTGAAGGTTGGGCTTCACGTTCACCGTTGCCTTGGGTGCCAGAAGCAAATTGCGGCTCAACTGTCCCGCATCTGTTTTCTGTGCGCGACGATTCACCTAAGAGAGATTCTCGCTCACGGTCTGCCTGATCAAGAATTCTTCACCTGGACGTTGCCATCGAATACTCCGGAGCCTGAGGACGACGTGACAATACACTTGTGCAGCTGGTTGACGGTGCCCGAAGAGTGATCCAGAGTGACTTTTGAATGCAAGTCATGCAGCTGTGTATCGCCTGACAGATGAAAGTGATACATCTCAGTCTCTGTTTCATCTCCACTCTACAGCCTGTCACATCAAAGACGGAACCTTCATGGACCAGCCAACCTGTTCGATGTCAAGATCGTGTCTGGAGAGCTGTCCGCCGATGGTCGATTCCACTAGATGATAATTCGATTTGGTCGATTGACGGACGAGGGTGGTTTTCATGTGATAGCCAGATGGACCATCGAGCTGCACGTAATGATGGAAGAGCTCTGCGTTTTCGTCAAGTTCGATCTCACAGACGGGAAGAGAGAGGTGTGCACCCGAAGTACCATCCAGCATCACGAACTCTTCTACGACCTCCAGACGACTGCCGTTCCGACACTTGATGAAAAGACGAGGAGCTGATACATGAAAATCTTCGCCATCCCCTAACGAGATCACAGACATCCAGCGTCTCTCAGCACAAGAGTGAGACCTGACGAGAGATAGACAATGTGTAGAGGCTGTGCGATCTGGGTATCTCTGGGAATGTCGAGACAGAGGGCGTCCGTAAACAGTGCACCATTCAGCTTCGCAAATGGACCTCCTCTCGCCGACGACTGAGCACCCTGTAGAAAACCAGTCCTTCTTCTTTGTCAGTCGAGATCGATTTCGCCTGACCAGGAGGTCCAATGAAGTGGTCCTTTGGTTTGTGTCCTGGATGCATTTCTTCAAATCGTCGTCCAGTGTGGTGACCTTCCACTGAAGGACGCCGTTGAGAATGATAACTCGGTTTCTGCTGTCTTCCTCCAACAACAGTCCATCAATGGCACTGTCCTCCACAGCCACTGTTGTATTCGCTTTCTTGACGGGGGCTTTGAGAATTGGCGATATATCAGTGAAACGAAAGGTCTCTTCTTGAGTTGTTGGCATTCGAAGTGTGCTCAATTCCTGCAGGCTTTTTTCTCTGATATCGCCGAAGACATTACTACAGGACGCGTTTTTTCTCCCGTCGTCTAAGAATGCAACAGGGAGCACTCACCTTTCTGCAGAAAGGCAGTTTTTGAGGAGACGCGAAATGAAGCGATCTTCGACCTCTTCTGCACGTATTCCATTCCCGGTTGCCTTCCTTCGCACCGCTCGACGCCCATCGACCCCACCACGAATCTCCGCTACACCACAACCTCGATCATGTAGGAGCACGCCAAACGCGTGTCTGAAGACTTACGACGTGCGATTCGGTTTGGAATGGAAGCCATCATGCGCAATGCTTTCGTTGGCAATCACATACAACACACTGCCCACTCTCCTGTCCAATGTATTCGCATTCTTCAAAGCGATGCCGGAACAAGTTAAAAACGTTGTCTTCTGTGCCAGCCAATCAAACAGGCGATTCTAGTAGTCTGCAGATCTTGTTAACGAGCAGGATGTATCAAACATGTCTTGTCCCAGCAGCGTGATGGGACGTCAAGCCGCGCGCATGATAAAACAGTCCAACCGGCCTGGCAGGACATTATCGACGCGGCGATGGTTGACCTCACCTGTTTTGCGAAGATAGGCGAGGATGCCCTTAATCGTTTCTTCGGAAGGGTGCAGTTTCTCTTCAACTTTGCCACTGAGAAGTTTGTCGTTATCAAAGACTGGCGCCTCGTAACTTGTGCCGACCGTGGCGCACTATCGAGTGAATGTTCTTAGGGCCTCATTTTGAGACTGCTACAAGTTGCTATTATCATCTACGTGCTAGTCGATGTCGTCAGCAAAGCATCTTACATGCTTCAAGAGGTCCCCATGACAGGCCGTCTCTGCCGTCATTTAACCGTCGAGGCATAGGTGCCAAAGGGAGTCGTCAGTCCAGTGGTGCAAGTGAGGGCCGATGAACGAAGACAAATGTTTCAAGATCAGCGTGCTGTAAGACTAGTCTTTTTGCCTGTCCTGTCGTCAATGACTTTGTTGTGTTGTCTGGTACAGCAATACAACAACGATAGCCTGCCTTACTGCGCCAACCCGGAAAACTACACCTACATTTTCGGAGACGATAACTTTACAGGCTTCCAGTAGAGAATAACAGTAAGAAAGGACACAAGAGTGATTGCATGTGTTTAGATGTTTGGTGATGGATGTCTTGGCAAATCCTCAGAAGGGAGAGACGAAGTTCTTCATCACCACCTACATGCGCATCGACAAGCTCTACTACGTCGACGTGCCAAAGCGCCAGGATTGTCCAGATGCGGAAGAGATCCCCGCTATCGAGCCGAATGCCACTGCACTCAGCAACACCCCTTTCTTTGGTGTCTGCGTCTTCAGCAGCGTCGATCAGTACTTCACGATCGATCCAGAAGCAATTCCAATCGTAATGGGCCTTACACTGCAGGGACATGTAAAACTTCTGTTCTGTCCCTCTAGACATTCATACACTCCTACTACACATCCGTCGTAGACAAGAGCGGCTCTGTTCCGCAGACCGTCGTCAAAGCGGAAAACTACGACGGAGGAGAGCTCTGGGCTCGAGACGGAGATCCTATACGCCTCAACACAAGGGATTTATTGAAGATCAGTGGAGTGGATTTGGACAAACGACTCAATGAACAGCCTAACGGCCAGGGACTGGACACCGCGGCTAGAGACGATGAAGAAGACTTCTATCCTTATGCCCGCCTCTCTGGAGTCACTTTGATCATGACGTTCAAGTACTACACCCGCGCACTGGCTCCTGGGCGCTTCAAATGGACAGCGGGAGAGAAAGCAGGAGACACCATCTGCGTTGTCGAAGTCACTCCTCAGCTCACGTGGTCATCTCAGGGATCAGACATTCAGCAGTCGATCAATTATACAGACGACCCATTCTTCATCAACCCAGAACGTGAGCGTCGTCCCTCGAACGAAACAGAATCTCTTCTGGAAGGAATCCAAGTGGATTACCGGAGAAACGGCATTGAGCTCAGATTCCAAGTCTCAGGTCAGACATCCTATTCCGTCAGACTTAAGTGAAACTGTGTTGCAGGAAACATGGGACACTTTGACTTCTTCTCCCTTGTCAATGCACTGGTGGCAGGTGCTGTGCTGTTGGGAGTGGCTCAGTTGATCGTAACATATGTCGCGATGTATGCACTGGGTCTGTCTTCTGAACTCTACTTGGAATACATGAGAGAGTCTGTCAACTGGAGAAAGGAATACGCACGCTTTGCTGCTCAGTCTCTGGTTGCCGGTTCGACCTTCATGAAGTACGATAGTAATGAGTCGGATGCTCTGGATCGGAGGGAGATCTATAAATACCTAATGGAGATCTTTAGCGGAGACAAGGAAGAGGCTAAGATTCTGGACCGTCAGCAAGTCGCATGTCTTACAGATTTCTTGATGCGACACGGAGAAATGAAAACAAATGTATCAAGAGGAAGATTGGAAGATGTGGGTATACATCTTCTGCTACCACACGCTTACTTTTGCTGTTGTAGGTGTCAGATGTGCAGATCAGCACCATCAATATGGCAGAATGGGTGGACATCTTCACAGAAGAGAAAGTGCAGATCAAGTCTCTGGCGCGTCTGGTGAACAGCGAGTACAAGGATGAAAAGGTCAAAGACGTCCTTCTCGCTCTCGCAGAGGTATCGCAAATCGAAGATTCGGTCATTTTGTTCGAGCTGTGGACATGAAGGGACGGGGTCTGCGTTCTCTCACGGGAATTGGAAGCGATGAATTTGCAAGATTGCAACGCGAAGACACCCAAGCGGCTGAACAACAACTCCTTAACACTGAGGAAGGGGTAAGCGCCGGCTCCGAAGCCCCGATCATTCCGAAAGAAGGGGTAAATGTAATTTTTTATAAATGACTGACTTCGTGGGGGTACATGCGATTCTCTACAAATGACTCCGTGGGATTTCTGGCTTTTTTCTTCGTTCCTTGCTGTCGCAACCAAAATCGAAACTCTCTCTGACGTGACTGTTTGTTTAGGGATCTGGACTGCGTTCGGATGGGAACCAATGAGACGGACCCCGCAGTGGATTTCCATTATGAAGCAGAAAATCACCTGGATTCATCATCTGCTCACACATGGCCACATTCGCAGCCTTCATCTATGTTTGTTTCCGATGGCATCTGTTATCACATTTCAGCGAACAACCGGCTATAAACGCATTGTGAAAAGTGGACGAATCCGTTAAGCTCAAATGACAAGCTCTGTTCTGCAACAGCCTAGTGTGAGCAATGTGACGAACGCTACATGCTGACGCATGAATCTTCAGAAATGCGCCGTTTTGTCAGTCTGACAATTCCGATGCGTTCTCCGACTCCTCTTTATCAAGTTCCAATGTAGACTCGACCTCTTGCTCCACTGCCTCTTCCTCCTCCTCTTCATCCATTGGTAGACCGGTGTCTTGGAGGACTTCATCTGAATACGATACCTGGCAGACAGACACGGATGTGTTTCTAGAAAAGAATAGAGCGCTGTGGGAACGCACCTTGACCATGGCAGGCCGCAGGAGTCTTCCTCTGATCGTAAAGCCTTTCCTTAGCTCCTGCAACACGGTTCCGTCTGGTAAGTCATTATTCAGCTCCCTCAGCATCGCATCGTGAAACTCGGGATCGAACGGTTTCTGATCGCAGTCGATCACTTCTACGCCCAACTGACTGAAGAGATCGACCATCTGTCGATAGAGTCCCTAACCCGCAACGTTGCGGCCTCAGCAAAAGAAGACTGACACAAAAAGAGACCGAACCATGAAATTTGTCACAATAGCTTCCTCGCTCTCGTTCTGTGGCTTGATCTGCGTTCGGGCCAGTTCAAAATTGTCAATCATTGGCAGAAGCGCCTCGATCACATCGCCCTTTGCCACATTCCTTAACTGTTCTCTTTCGCTCTCCTGCATCGATCGATGATTTGATGCTAGCAATGGAATGCGCAGATAGTGAACATACAGCTCTCTTTCTGAAGTTATCAAAATCGGCATTGAGACGAAGATATTTGGATTTGAGTTCTTCCATCTCTGCCTCTGTCGTCGTACAGCGCTCCTCTGCATCACTCTTGGCACTCAGTAGCTCATGGAACCCCTGTTGCACCTCGCCAATCATCTCCTCCTGAACACAACCATTTCTCGGTCACTCTCACATAAGACCCGTCCACTCAAATGACCGTTGCCGCATCGGACTCTTTCATTTTCTGAAGAATCTCGGCACACGGACCGCTATACTCGTCGCCGTCACTGGATATCTCTTCTTCTTCTTTGCTGCTTTACCAAGTGCATGCTGAATAAGACACTCGCAAGGTGGAAAGCGCTCACCTCTCCGTTTCTTCTTCTGTTTGTTTCTCTTCATCCACGACTGTCTGATTTTCGGGATCCTGTACAGCAGACCCCATGATCCCTTTCCTTCGTGCACTCAATACTTACTGCAGATCTGAGGAGGATCGGTGTTCTGCGCGTTACAGTGCCGAGAATGGGGAACCGTCCAGTCCGGCATACAGTAATGGGACCCGTGTTTCGGCCACCGCGCAGAAGCGTGCCCTTCGCAGCCCGTGGGCAGTCCATTCCCATCACATGTCTTCGTAAAGTCTGTCGCGTTAGAAGATCAGTGGAACCCAGTACACGTGACACGCGCATCGCGACAGACGAACGCAGAACAGAACCCTCGATCGAACACGATGACGTTAATCATCATCCCACAGTTGATGCACGATGGCATCATCTCTGTGGGTGGGATCTCGCATCGTTTCTCCCACGTTTCTGTCGGATCTTGTGTCGATTGCCGATGGAATCGCTCACAGGACGCTTCTCTTGCTATCGACTTCTCTCCAAGAATGCCGTGTCGATTCCATCAATAAGAGGACGGCGAATTGCCCGCTGCAGTGTGGCGGAACCTGATTCGCCAAACTCGACTGGACCCGTCGTAAAGGAGATCGGAATCAGTACTCTCTTGGGAACATCGCGCAGAGCGAATGAAGATCGTTACGATTACCAGGCAGGCCCACATGGCAATCATCCGCGCCCAAGACGTGCATGTGGGTATGTTAGTTTGTGGAAGATGAGGGAAAGGTTGGCGAAATCAACGCCTACGCTGGAGTGTTTGATGGACACGGTCTAGCACCAATGCACACTCTCGATCAAGATTACAGGGATCTGTTCTGTTAGGTGGCGATGCCGTTTCTGAGAGATTGGAAGAGACGTTCCGAGAAGAAGTTACAAAATTCTGGGACAGTGAGAATCCAGAAAGGGCGATTAAGAAAGCCTATACCGAAATGGATCGGCAACTGCTGCAAACGCCTCCGGGTTTCTTCGGGATGTTCCGTGAGAGAGGCGTCGGCGGAGCCACATGTGGTTCTACGGCTGCCACGATCTGCATCTTCAAAGTCTGCCTCACTTACCCTCTCACGTCCAACGGCCATCGATCCGATCGAATGGACAGGACAAGAGCGGCACACAGAAGATCTTAGCTGCTAACGTTGGCGATTCTCGCGTCATCCTCGTCCGTGACGGAAACGCTGTGCAGTTGACGAAAGATCACGTTCCAGATCTGTACGTTTTCGCGTTTGATCCCTCTTTGTGCCGTGGAGTGGGATCGTGATCGTTTAGTGAGGAAGAGAGGGAGAGGATCGAAAAGGAGAATCCAAATCCCAGAATGGAGCTCGTGCGATATGTGAACGGTGTTTGGAGAGTGGGTGGCGTTCTTGCCTTGTCTCGTGCGTTTGGCGATGCCTACCTGAAAGCCAATTTAGACTTTGAGGGCGTCGATTCTGGCAGTGATTACAGGACTGGATTTGGTGTCATTGCTGAGCCCTATGTCTCCGTGACCGATCTCAAAAGCACGTACAAATCATGCATGCCTGTACCAGAGGCAGCAACATGCCGTGGCATCTGTAGAAGGCGATACGTGGCTAATGGTGCACACTGATGGACTGAACAATACAGAGTATCGTGGCGGCGGCAGTGGCCTGACCAATGAGCAATTGGCTGGATTCTCTGCTCAAGACGGTGTGTTCTGTACAAGACTCGATCTGCAGAGTGACGTTGTGTGATCTTGTAGAGGAACAGAGTGCCCAATCTCTGGCAGAGAAGCTCGCAGAAGAGGCACAAGAGGCAGGAAGTAGTGATGACATCTCTATCATTTGCATCAAACTCAACACTTAAATTTCTTTTGTGTCACACAAATGAGCTCAGTATTTCTTTCTGTTCTGATGTCTCCAGAGGTCTTAGCCCACAGGACACAAGTTTCAAGCGTCCCTTATACAAAATATCGATCCGCATTCTAGGTAACGAAAATGTAAGGCATCAGAACAGGAAAAGAAAAGAAAAGATGGTGTTTGTGGCAGTGGCGAAGTCATCATACCTCTATGGGTGACCGTCTGGTCCACTTCCGAAACAGCCGTACATAAGTATGCTGAATGCATCACCCTCAGCCAAGATGGAAAGCTGCAGAAAAGAGACTACCCACCAAAATGGTGTCCATTACTAAACGATGTGACAAGATCCCCCGCACAAAACATGCCCAACCAGCCCTTACATCATGGTAGTAGAGATCATAGGAAGACCAACATACCCCCTGCATTACTGGAAAAGCTCTGAATCGGGCATCGGATGAGTGACACGTTCATTGCACATAATATCTCTTGACCCGACATTGCTTGTGAATCGAACGAACGTTATGTCATGCTCCGGGAGGAATCAAAATAGCGAATAATTTCTGAACAGTCCGTCGTCTGTCTATCTGCCTGTTTGCAGTATGATCGATTGTGAATTGTACTTCGTCATGCGTTCCACCTCATTCCGCACCCAGCAATGGTAAATATGAAGTCTGAGCAAGCAGCTGATGAAACGCAAAGAATCGAAAGAACGTAAACTGCCATGCCAGCCTTATTCCACCCCGAGCAATGCGCCCCGAACTGTTTGCAGTCGTTCCCACTTACGACCAGAATAAGACCGACGTCAATTATGTGAAAATTCTATTGTGTTCACTCAAATCCACATCTAGCACTTGGTTTGGATACACACAGGAAAGTGTGTCCTACCTCAGCAACCCAACAAAACAGTCTTGGCCAGGAGTTCCTGTCCAAAAAATGGCAAAAAGGCATATCAGTGTAGAAGATGCTGATCTAGAAGGTCTCAACACTCCGATACTGTTCTCCGACAAATGATCTTGCAGAGCGCACAGATAGAGTAGGGGGAAGCAGATCTTCCAGAGCCCCACAACTTGAACGAGCCGCATATCGGCGAAAGAGTGACTTGAAGGTCATGTCCTTCTTTCCAGATGACGCTGTGAAGGAATTCGAAGACGGTTCGACTATCGGCGCAGAAGTGGTCGAGAAAAGCGCCGGAATTCGCTGCGGCGTCGGTGCATCTTCAACCAGTGCCTGCTGCAATTCCGCTGCGCGTCTTCTGCTGCTCGAACGCGTCTTCTTCTTCCGTCTCGACGTCGAACAAAGGTCCTTGACTCGATTAAGCGGCCGCTTCACTTCTTCGTACTGTACATGCTGTAATAATGCCTCGGCTGTTTGTTCGCGTACGCGAAGGACGACGTGTTGACGAATGTCTGCACATTCGCGCTCAATTTCGTTTAGGTAACGCAGCGATGTCACTGCCGGGCGTGACTTTGCCCCGCGGCTGGACATAAGGCGATTGCTGCTCAAAGCATTCATGTTCGAGAAGATGATGTTGCCACAAAACACTGTGGAAGTGAAAAGGATGTGAGACAAGAGAGGTGGAAAGAGAAAGCGCGAAAGTGAATGAAAAGCGCAATGTCAGCGCACTTAACCGAATGACGTGTGGCAAGCATTGAACGGGCAATACATCGATGCATCCATCACAGACATCTATTAGGCGACCATTACGCAACATTGCCCCCTGCTGAATGGACCGAGATGCCGCTCCGTCTCCTGCCGCGTCCGCTCTCGAAGAGAAGAAGGGAGAAGAGAAGGGAGAGCAAGGAATGACGTCCGACGACCTGCTGAGGCAGTATGCGGGACAAGATATGGATGCACTACTCAAGGCAAGGGAATCGGTCCTGACAGGACTGCTCTGTGGCCTATGTGTGGACATACCTGTGTTCTTTGACCGACAGGAATTTTTCTCGGAAGTTCGGCAAGTGGATAGAGACAATGAAGTGACGCGTGTCATCTGGGCGTTTAAGATTAATCCCTACGAACAGCTGAATTTGCGTTTTGATGCTGCCGATGATGAGGTCCGGCGACAGTACAGAAAACTCTCCCTTCTGGTGCATCCTGACAAATGCTCACATCCTCAGGCACGCGAAGCCTTTGAAAGTGCGTTATTGTGTAGGATCGCTCACATTCTATCGAGCCTTGTGATCTGTTTTTAGTTCTGGGCGATGCACAGAAGTATCTATTGAACGAGGAGCGAAGAAGACAGTTACAATTTGGCCTCGATGTTGCACGAGGTCCACGACTCATGTCACTAGTGCCCGCCCTCATTGCTGACAGCTGATTTCTGCTTTACAGACGAGATCCGAAAAGAGTGGAAGAAACAGACGAAGCACGACTCTGCTGTGCGTATTGCTAGTGCGCTCCATGACGTTTGTGTTACCACACAGGAGTGTCTCTGGTCATGATGCGGTCGTGCTGTGCAGGACGGATTGTCGGGGATCCAGGCAGAGTACGAAGCGACAGATGCTTTTCATCACAAATGGAAGATGAAAGCACGGGATGTGTTGGCGAGAACGGCATGGCGAAAGCAACGCATTGAGAAGCGCATTCGTGAAGAGGAGACGCGTCTAGAGATCGAAGAGAAGGAAGAACGTGCCGAGCGCAAAGCCAAACGCAAACATCATCACGATTGGGAGAAGAGTCGAGATCAGCGCGTGGGCAGTTGGCGCGATTTCATGAGCAACAAGAAGAAGACGGGCAACAGCAGCAAGAAGAAATCGAAATCGATCGGCGAAATGCGGCCGCCGCCACTGAAGACGCATGATGAGGATAAGCTCTATGTACAGCGCTGTGCCGTCGAGCAGTTTCGGCCGGCCAATGGCAAAAAGACTTAATACATGATCATCATCATCATCCTCGTTGTTACTTCCATGCCTCTCGAGTCAACAGTTCCTTTGCCATGGTCGTCACATGTGGATGGGGATAATGCGTGAGTCTCTCGACGAATTCTTGAAGGCTGAGTGCTTCGAGGTGTTCGCGTTTGCACGGATGATGCAAGAGATGGTAGAGATTGATACGGGCCGTCTCCGTCGTGCCGCGCGAGGCTCGACCCGATTGCCACTCGCGGACGATGCAGTTGAGAATCTCCCGAATCTGTTGGACTTCGTGAAAGCACTACAGATGTCACGCACGTCTCGCTGAGATGGGCGTCAAATAAATCGAGTTACCAGCGATGGCGAATGCCAAAAAGACGAAATATCACCACCATCCATGGCCCACACAACAATTAGCAATATAGAGAAAATGGAACAAACAAAGGTCGAAGACCACCGATATCCAAGGAAAGTATTGCTGCGATCATCAAAGTCATTATCTGCATTCCTCTGCTCATGTAAAGAGCTTCTTGCGAATAGCCGGGAGATTCTCCTGGAAGGTAATCATCAAACGGTCGTCTAATGTATTGGAAAGAACAATGCGTCCATCCGCTGATGTCAGCACCACACCTCCAGTGCTGCCAGAGAACACGTATGTGAGTAAAGAGGATAGGCGGGTGGGATGGCGGCGGACCATGTGAGAGCTGGATCGTCGTTTTCTCCGACGGGAGGTGGATTGAGGAAATCTTTTTCGTCGAGTTTGACTTCAGGAGCTCCTTCGCCGTACACCGTTGCATACTCTTCTCTCACTTTTTTGATCATGGTGGACACCAACTGCTTGTCGCATTCTCTGCATTTCACAACGGCACTCGCTTCACCCAGTTTCTTTAATCCCTACAGTCATCCCTCTGTCATGTCACGCATGTCTGCTTAGAGTGGAGTGGTGCCTGGACGAGGAGTTTTTGGACGAGGGCCTGATAGGTGCTACCCTTTGCCGTCTTCACGAGTCTTTGTCTGGCTGCTTTGATTGTCTCTTGCACGGCACCGTCGCGTGCGGCCAGGACTTTCAAACGAGACTCGTTGACATACTTCGAATAGGCACTAAGCGGCAGAAAGGGCATCAGAGAGGTGCCTCGTGCTGCGCATGCATCACATTTTCTTTTGAACTTCAGCCTGCGCCGCTTTGCGTGCGAATTCCGCGCGGATGTTCGCTTTCTCCGTATGTAACAGTTGTAGCTTTTCCACATTAAAGTCCTGGAAAGGGACAAAACGTGGCGGCCGATGTTCGGTGTCGTCTGCTTACCTCGTTCGCAGCGTCGGCGATTTCGTTTGCCTTCTCTAGAGCCTCTTGCTCGATAAACTTGCACATGTGGTCGATCTGTGTGTCAACCTAAAAACCCAAAGGGCCATTTTCGCACGAAGCGTTGCCCAAAGCTCCGACGGGAGTCATCATGCGCCTACCTCGCTTTGGTTCATTTTGTCTTGTTAACAGAAAGGACGACGACGCGACGAAGAGAAGTGGACCGGCGAACCGAAGACGACGGTAGAGTCAGGAAGAAACGGTGAACGGGTGTCGAAGTGATGAGAGGTCGCGACTGACGGACAGACTGACTGAACTCTTGACAACGGCCAGTCGTATAATGTCGATTGGATGCTTCTGAAAAGACAGCTGCGTCGCAAAGAGCCACAACCATGTCGACCAACCACTGAAGATCAGCGCACCGGACTCACACGATCACTCTTGCGATAGCCACGACAGCGCACACGTGTCTTAAGATCGACGTCGTTGTGACGGTGGAGTATTCTATGCACAGCATTACATTCACAGAGTTGGATCTCATGTCCATACAAGGCACTGCTTCGTTCTGCGTTACACATGAAGATCAAAAAGATCGAGATTGAGAGTATGGACATAGACAAACAGCTCTTCTCGAGCAGCTAAGGACAGCCTACAGTCATGTATACCCCCATCCACGAAGCTAAAAACTACATCGTCACTTGCCAAAGAATTCCCAATCGACAGATAAAAAAGGCTTCCATCAGAGCTCGGCGTTGATAGAATCGTGTTTCTCTCTACTCGGCTATCGTCTGCAACATCCAAATGAATTCCCTCCCGCAAACAACGAAGGAATAAGTGCAGGACGTTGAGATTTGCGGACGGCGGAGGTGGTGGTAGTGGATCACTTCTCTCCGTAATTTATGCCACTCGGCATTTTTCGAGGTCTGCCAACAGTTTTCTAAGCAGCTCCTGCTGTGCATGGACAATCTCTCGGACTTCATCGGTCGGCTCTTCTGCAATGCTGTGAATCGATCGATGTCTTGATTCGAAGGAAGGGATGGAGGTATCGGTGAAGTCCATGACAGATGGCATGGCAGAGAAATTTCGTCGGTGCATTCGTTGTGTCCTCAGATTGGAAGTGAATCGGTGAATGACAGCATCTTGCTGCGAAATGATGCTCTCTTTGTTGCAGAGATCAATCTCGAGATCTGCCACACGTTTCGTCAAGTTCCTCACTTCCTGCTCTAACAGATCTAAGTGTCCGATCGATGCCGCCCGACCGAACGATACTCCCGACAATTCCTACGGCACCCACAACAACGTCATGTCGATTCGCGCATCGATGAAGGAAGCTGCTGGGTACCTGTGAAACATTTCTTCTGTGTTCCTGTGAAATCTCGCTCATGGGGGAGAAAGGCTGTTCCGTTAGACGCGCCAGCGGGAGATTATTGAACGCGTCCGATTCGGTAGACGTCGAGCATCCACATCGAAGACGATCCCGACTGGTGGGAGGGTCGACATCCGCCGATGTACCGACATGAGACTGTTCTCTTCGACGATCCATCGTCGATAGAGATTCTCTTTTATTCACCCAAGACTGACTGGCATCTGCTTGCGAAGCGTGACGAATGTCGTGCGATTGCAATGGCTTTTTAGACAGAGCAGCGCCGGAAGAGACATGCTCCGTCTGGACAGCATCTCTACTCTTGGACAACAGTGTGTGATCCGCAACATCTTCGTGCGCACCCACGGGAGAGAAGACGAGTTCGTGGCAATCCTCTTCTTCCAGCTCAAAATCGGTCTGCACAGCAACATCATGCGTGATCAGCACATCCATCCATTCGTAGAGCTCGTCATCATTATGCGTCCAAGGTCGTTCGGAAGAGGGACTCCGACTGGGATTGCTGAAGTAAGCGCTTCCAGAACGAGAGTGCGTGTCACGAGAGGAATTCCTTAGTGTCATCGTAACGGCGGTCATGGGACTCTCGGAAAAGTTCTCCGGGCGATATCCATTCGATTGAGAATGGGGTGTTGACTCATCTTCGCTGTACGTTGGATTCTCGTCCCATGAAAGACCATCGCGTCCCGTTGCTTGAGGATGTCTTGCAGACTGCGAAGACAGAAAGCGAATGTCGTTATGTGTGTACAGGCAGCAAAGGAAGATAGACCTTCGAGATCTCTGGCATATCTTTGACAAGGCCACACGCAAGCGCTTGACGTCCCACTTCGACCAGATGCCGGTCGGCCGTTCTTATGGAGGAGTCTGCAGTTGGATGCGGCGGTTTGTCTTCAAATGAGGGATTCCGATTCCATTGGGGCACTTTCAGGCGTTTGAGGGTTCGATCCGTCTGAACATAAGGAACATGAGCCATGTGAGAAAATCCTCTGAGACAGGGTGACAGGCAATAGAGTGATAACTGACGCAAACTGAAATCTGAATCAATAGCTGTGTCAAACGGATGTAACTGCAAATAAAGGAATTTTCTGGCGGATTCGTGGAAAAATAACAAAGAGAGGTGGGTGCTTAAAGTCGAAACGGAACCGTAGCGAACCGGATACGTTCGTTTGCGCGTGATGTTCAAAGAAAAACCGAATTCCTTTATTGTCGCCGAGAGTTCGAAGCTGGCATAAAGGCAGAAGGAGAAATACGTTCCTCTATCGAACAACAGAGGCGACATCCAGAAGAGACATAAAAGCACAGTGGTGGGGATGGAAAGAGGGTTTGCGGGTTGCAATATCTTCTGTCGTTAGTAACCGTGGGAATAGACCACTCAGAGAGCGACTGACGACCGCCGGCGCCGAAGAAGATGCGACAGGGAAAAGCAGACGGTAAAAAATGCATCGCCCTCTTTGGCGTTCGGAGAGAGGCCGAAGAGAAATTCGCGACATCGGGATGCTCACCTGTGACGTTACAACGTAATGTCGCCGGGGTTGAAGTGTGACAAGCGATTGCCTCTGCTCTTCGACCTGTCCTTCGCTGTCCGCAAGCATCGAGTCATTCAGCCAAGCGCCTGGCCGTAGAGGATTGCCCGTATCTAAGTAGAGATCCTTTTTGGCTGTGACGGTCTTCGCTGGAAAATTGTTGGCTAGCCATTCGAAGTGATCTTCATTGGAGCCGACCACGTCGCCGTCGAAGTGGGAATCTTCGTCAGCAGTGTCAGCAGAAATGGGCAGAGAAGACGACGTGGAGGTTATACCGCTAGCGGAATGGACGATGTCCTCTGACCGACCGTACTCGATCTCATCGACATCGTCTGTGCAGAACAAAGTGCGTGTCTGAGAGAATTTGGTTTTCCACAGAAGCCATTCGACGGCATCCGTCGCCAATGAAGCAAAGAAAACATCGCCCATTGGATTCTCCTTCCTGCCGAGAGACGTCGCGGGCGTCCCATCGACGGCAGAGATCCATGGCAGGGAAAGACGCGCTGATCTCTCGCTCTCCGCTGCGTAAACGGCTTTTGAGTGGCGATTAAACGATAAGGGTGTCGAATCCCGCCAGGAAAAGACAAAGCTCTCTAGAGCGTCACTCGCTACCTCTCTCTTCGAAGGGTCACGGATCCTTGATATTCCGCGGCATTCTGGTCTCTTTCCTGACGACTTCTGGCATCTCATATTTTTCTCACACTGCCATTCCTGGTCGATGACTGGCGTCGTCGTGAGTTGTATCTGGACGACACGCATAAGAGCATGGGCATTTAAATGCTTAAGGGTATAGTGATGGAACGAACGTCGAGAACGAGAGGGGTTTTGATATCACAATCTTCGTCCGGCTCGAGAAGCAGTAGGAGCTTTTTTGTGCGTTGTTCCTCGCCGGCATGAAGTGCTGCGTTGAACGTCGTCTTGCAGACAGTGCGACAGACGACCGTCATCGTCTCGATCGACCAGTAGCGCACGCCAATCTCGATCTCCTGCACTCGCAGGTCGACGCGTTCTTTCGATCACCTCGCAATCCACCTCTGCCTCAACATTGGCGACAGCTCCCGAATGCGCTCTCTGGATGCAAAGGAGGAAGACGATGTGATCGACTGCCCGCATGCCACGAAGGCAGACGCGCCCATCCGAACAACGAAACGCGGCATCTGCAATGCAGCGACCTCTGTTCTTGACATAGACTTGAATGCGCGTCCAGTCGTGCGGTACGGCGCTAATATCGTCAAGTGTGATGCCAAAGCGAACGCCGCGTTCGACAAAGCTCCTGTCTAAGCCATCCATAGCAATGCCTTTGGCTGTGTACAACGATGGCGTCATGCGTTTCATCGACAGCGCCGGCGAGGAACGCAGCACAATCACAGAAATCAACAAGACAGTTGAGACGCTTCGTATCAGGAGGATATCTTCGAGACCTTTGGACAGTCCAATAAGCTTAATCCCAGTATTTGATGAGGCCATCCCAACCACATGTGGCCATTTTGCTGGACTCCAGTGGATGCCAACAGGCACCGAGACAGACTTTGTCATGTGCCTGGAAGGTTCGGACCACTTTCTTTGGCATTTGCCATTCCCAGAAGAAACAACGACCCCGACTGTCTCCTGACATAATGTAGCGGCCGTCCGGCGAGAAATCGATTTGACAGGCGTATCCTGAATTGCTGTGACCACGGAACGACTTTTTTCGATTGAGGCGAAATCGCTCCTTTGTGGAGTACGTCACGATCTGATTGTCTTGAGACTGTCCGCAAAAGTAGTTCCCCGAGGGATGCAGCGTAATAGCCGGCATGGAATGCATCGAGGGATCAGCAATGTACTTGATCTGAACGGGAATGCCAAATTCCCAAATCCGCAAGCTCTTGTCGTCGCTCGACGTCACAAAACGACGCCCTTCGTCTACAAAGGTGATGGTATTGACGGCCTCCAAATGATAATCGTAGATCTGCACATCCTCCCCTGTGTCCAGATCAAATTGATAGACTTTGTGATCGGCGCAGCCCGCCATGAGAACATTCTGTTTGTTGTCGTCTGGATGGAATTTGGCCACGAAGAAGAGCTTGTTCTTATTGATAGTCCTCACCACCTGTCCCGTCTCTGTGTCCCACAAATGAATGTTGCAATCGTAACCGGTGCTGAGGAATTTCCGGCCGTCATTGCTGAAGAAGATATCACGTACTCCCTAGACCAGCCCATCTCGTCATCCACAACGCTCAGCACATGTTCTTGCTGTACTTTGGAGTGGCCCAGATAGGTTTGCATACATTTGCCGGAATTGAAGACGTCCCAGATTTTGACACGTCCGTCCATTCCTGCAGAGAGGATCAGGTGGCCGGAGGTCGGGAAGAACTGAATGGCATTGACGCCCTTTGTGTGACCCGACCAGGAATGCACCCATCTCTTCGGCAGATAGCAGAACTCATTGTCCTTCTTCTTATCTTTGGGCGGCTCCAGCCACTTGCCTTTCTCTTCGTCTTTGCCATGAAAATTGCTCTTGATGATAATCTCGCCACTCTGTTTCAATTTCTTTGCTGCCTTCTCTTCATTGATCTTTTCCAAGTAAGCTCTCTGCTCTTCGGTCAGCTCATTTGTGGTCACTTCTTTCTTGGCCCATGGCTGTGAGTGCGTAATCTGAAACGGCTGTGTGGGATCGAATGAAGCCATACGAGCCTGTTTGGCCTCTTCTTTGGCTCTCTTTTCTTCTGCCGTTTTTCTCTTCTTCTGTGCACTGGAAGCATCCATCGTGAACACAGACTCGCCTACAAAGCAGTCATGCAATGCGTCTTCATATGCGTCGGGAATAGACACCGAAATTCTCTTCCCATGCTTTCTTGTCACCGATGATGGTCCTTCCCGTCGGGTCCATTGCATAACCGAGACTAAGTTCACCACACTCTGTTGAAGAAAAGTGACAGTTATCCCCCTCTCCTGTGAGACCTGTGAAACGTCATGTATTGCTCATCAAATACGTGTGGGTCGAGATGCTCGTCCTCTACAGCTCCTGTCCAATGATTCTGTAACCCAACCGGAATCGATCTCTGTTCATCTGGAGGATTGGGCCCTACATATCGCGACAGCACCTATCTCACACTTTTTTCAGAAGAGTGTGAGAATATACCGTAAACAGGGGCTATCAGGTCTTTGTACTTTGGATTCGTTTGCAGCTTCCTGGACGCCGGATCTTTGACAGCAGCATCGTCTTTTCAGACTCGCTCGTCACAGCACAACGACGGACCTTGAAACTCTCGCGTCAGACTCTTCTGTGTGATTTCTGTGTCCACAAGTGTGAGGCCTGTCGTGTCAACCTGAGGAATATGCTATCAGAACCATAAATGGTTAAGCCCACTTTGATACCGATGGTGCAGACTTAACGACGGGCAACTTCACCTCAGCTCCCTCTTCCGGAAGGTGCCTATCCTCCCGAGGCTCTGACATCACGAAATATGGCTATTCTTAAGGCAGATGCTAAGAAGCTCGACGCTGTTTAGACGATCGCTGTGACCCGAATGTCACATCATTTGCGTTCTTTGGAGAACTCCTCGACCATTCGCGAGAATCGACGATACGCGCGACATTGTCTCAGTAACCAACCTCTTCTCGTTTTTCTTCTACTCGACCTAGCCAAGTTTCGCTAGCGACGAGGCGAAACAGGACAGCTCAAGGAGAAGCTGACGGAAAACGTGGTTTCCTTTCGTCTGTTGACTTGAATGCTTCCTTTGTAGAGAAGTAAGCAACCTCGTTCCCAATGACTCGCAGCAGGCTCGAGAATGGCGGTGTGTTCCTGTAGTCTACTTTCTCTATCAGCTTCTCTTCGCTCATCTATGAAATTTGCGTTGCGCCGTAGTGAGCTGCTTTGTCTCGACCCGGTAGATCTTCTTCGTATTCAGTTTTTGCTTTTCTGGCATCTTCTCTTACTTGTTCACCAGACCGTTATGACAACGCAAACGGGCCCTCCCGGTACATCCTCACACTTTCTCATAGACTTGCCTAGCTGCGTGTCTTGTTGTCAGCTGTCATTCCGCAATGTCCAAAGGAAAGTTCCTTCGCTACTAATAGAGAAAAACGCATAGGGAGATATCCAGAAGTCTGTCTTGCGAAGATTTCGAGAACGACATCGAACTCGAAACCTGCGTATGGGGTCAAGGCCGAGAAGGGCAGACGCGCAAGAATGGAGGACACGTATGCTATACGAGAGAATCTCATTGGGTCTGGGACCCCACTGGGTTCCATTCCTTGCCGATACCCGTGGGGAACCGACCCAGAGATAGCCCATGTCCTCTCTACACATGATCCTATAACGCATGAGGTCATCTATCTCCGCATATGCGTTTATCGACCTCTGTATATGACGGTGTGACTTTAGACTCACCGAAAGACATTGTTTCAGACGTCTATGCTGCACTACTACGCTGTCTACGATGGCCATGGAGGGAACGAAGCTTCCGAGCATTGTGCGTCGAAGATGCACGAAAATATTCGCGAGGCATGGAACAATCTGCCTGGACATTCTTCTCTGTGTGCGGGAGAAGGTTTTCTGAGTGACGACAATGATGAACGCCCGTCAAGTTCTGAAGACATCGTCGAAATGTTCAAGACTGCTTTTAAATGGACCGACGATGAATTTCGTCTCAAGAATGAGAATTCTGCAATCATTGGCAGCACAGCCGTTGTCGCCCTCATTGGAGACCATCACATTTTCATCGGTTACTGTGGTGCGTCCATACCATTGCCGATATTCCTTCATCCATCAACCTCAGTCTGATGTACAGGAGATTCTCGTGCCGTGTTATGCCGTGGAAAAAAAGCTTATGCCTTGACCGTTGACCACAAGCCAGAACGTGACGATGAAACAGTGCCCCTCCATGAAGCGCATGTCCAAGTGTGAGGACCATTGTGTTGCATGCAGGACCGAATACAGAGAGCGGGAGGTCAAGTGCTGTTCTTCAACGGGCCTCGTGTCATGGGTCTTTTGGCAATGTCCAGAGCCATCGGAGATTTATCTTTACGTCCCTACGTCATCTCTACCCCCGACTGCTGTATCATTCATCGTAATCCAGAGGATGAAGTATTGATCCTGGCATCTGACGGCTTATGGGATGTTCTAACCAATCAAGAAGCTTGTTCACTGGCGATCAAGTGCCTTCAAAGGGCAAAAGAAAAGGGAGCTACATCTCAAGAGGCAACACGCTTGACGGCCACTGTGTTAACAAGAGCAGCCATGGAGAGGGGCAGCCGCGACAACATCACGGTCGTTATTGTGGATTTGAGAGCGCAGCCAGATGTTGTGAGCCCAGTCTCGTCTATGGAGAATGATTCTGCTTGCAACTGACGAGACGCGGTCGTGGGGGGTAGAGAAAAGACCCATACATACATTATGGCATGTCAACAAAGGATTAATCTCGATGATACAAGGGAGATACGAAGAAGATATTATGAAACCTATGCTGTGCCGATTTCTCTGCCTGCGCCCGTACTCCGACAACAGGATCGTTGACAAAAGAATTCTGTATACTAAACTGTCTGTCCTTGTCTGGATGCTCATGATAGGACTAAGAAATAAGGTTCTTTCTGCTTGAGAGTACATATCTGCCTGAAGCCCAAAAGCGCTGACCAAAAAAATCCTCTATCTCCATCGCATCTATCTCGTCTGATATCGGTTTTTGAATGTGGTCAAACCTTCATTTGGATTATTTCTTTTGCTAAGCACATAATCTCTCTTGTGGCCACTCGCTAGAGATTCAGAAGCAGTGCAAGGAACGTAAAGTGGGTGTCTGACAAATAGAAAGATTGTCCAATGCCCGCTCATGATGAAGTTGTCGAATGAATGTGGTCAGTCAACTGCCACATTTCATTGTTCCTTACTTCGGAGAGTTTAGCCTTTTGATTGAATCTTGTCATTGGCTGATTGAGGAGAGCTAGTCGGAATAAAAGCAAGCACAATTCCAAACCATGTTTCATTGGCAATCTTCACCTGAATGTCCCCGTGGGAGTCGTTGGGTTGTTTCTGCTCATCAAACACTGATTGATGGTGTGAGAATATTCTCACCGAAAACTTCGACAACAACAGACTTCTACGGTTGTTTGTGAGTACAATGGAGAAGAAGGCTTTTGATTTGAGCTTTTATCGCCGGCAAACTTCAATAGCTAGTCGGGGTAATAGCCAGCACAATTCCAAACCACATTTCATTGGCAATCTTCACCTGAATGTCCCCGTGGGAGTCGTTTGATTGTATCTGCTCAAGCAAGAAGCAGCTGTGGTCTGCAGAGCTCTTTACGGAAAACTTCAACAACAAACTCCGACGTATGTTTGTGAGTGCAATGGAGAAGAAGAACACTGTCTATCTGATATCCTCGTTTGTATTGTACGATAATTGCCAAATCTTCGACATGCACTTCAAACCGTATCTATTGTGCTGTTTCGAGGCAAAGGACATGTTAAGAGCAAATGGGTGGCTTGCTACAATTTCGAGTCCAATGTGAACAGCCTAATCTCCGACCTTATTCCATCGTCCCATGTTGATGCATCATTCTGTGATCACAGGAGTCACAGTCCCGACAGGATGGAACAATAATCGAGCAACAGACAGGTATAGAACGTAATCTCAAATAGAGAAACATGATGTAACGTTGATGTGCACACAAACCACGACCTCACCATCAGCCCTTAAAGATAGATTCTCAGAATTCCATTCACCAACAAGACGCTACACGACGGCGATGCAATACCTCTAACAACCTCCTTTAACTTGATCGTCTTCTTCTTCTTATGTACTAATTCTCAATGCTACAATAGAACAGAGCACCTTTACTCGACCTAAGCTTACGTTTCGTTGATTGCATCTATACCACTCCACAAACAAAGCCTTACGTGTACTTTAATGAGGTTTATCTCGGATTCTTTGATTGCTGGAATGTCGGACAAACAGAGAGGATCCAACAGTTGATCGTCATTAAGGCTCAACACCTGAACACCCCTCCCTTATGCAATGCAAATCATAGCACAGCACTGGCTGACCTGTTTCGACATACAATAACCATATTTCTGCTCGATGTATGCTTTTAAGTAAGATACGAGTGTGCCCATCTTGAACTAAATCCACGCAAACACACACGATGCATGGTTTTTGCACGATGCTTGAAGAGAGCATCGCCTTACGAGCTGCGTTTCTTCGGCGCCGTCGGGCAAAACGAGCGAAACCTGCCGCAGATGTCGTGACATGGCTGAAGTATTCACAAGTGCGTCGCACCTGAACATCAGAGCCATTCTCTTCTAGGAGTTCCTTTTTCTTGATTTCCTGTAGGTTATTGGGCAGTCCTGCCAAGTTCAGTCGAGTCGCCATTTCCGACACCTGGTCGCAAGTCAATGGCGTCCGTGTTGTGTTTTGTCTCTCAGAGATGTCGTGTCCGTAAGCGACTGCAAATCTCCACTCGCGCACTGTTCGCCACAGCTCGGCACTGAACGAGAACTGCCCCCGATTTCCTTCGCAGACAAACCACTCCCAACGCACGAATCGAATGCAGGAGACATTTGATGCATTAAATTGACCGGCAGTACCTGACGGATCATACCGATCAACGTAACGGTCAACAACGACCGACGAAGCTTCGCGAAGAGCCCATATCTTGACAGAGAGCCACTTTCAGGGAACACCTACTCGCAACCCAGTCACCAAGAGAGTCGCGGAGATGGCTGAAACCATGCCAAGTGAACTGCGAAGCGTGTCGGGGAATAGCGACATGGTTGTGGCTTTAGTGAGCGAAGACGGCGACGGCGAGGCATCTCAAGAAGACTTCGATTTTGACAAGGATGCCAAAGTTGGAGCAGAAGTCGATATCACCGTCAGCAGCTTCGCCTTGGCACCCTTGATACGAAAGCAATGTCTGTCATGTGGTATATAGAAAGACGGAGGGGTGGTGAAGAAGATCTTGGTGGAAGGAACGGGATGGAAGAAACCTGAAACGGGAGATGCCGTTGCAGGTATGCCCACCCGAGGTCCCTCATCATAGAAACGGCAACGGATTCTGTGGGATGAAGTGCATTATGTTGGGACATTGGAAGATGGGAGTAAGTTCGATTCGAGCCACGATCGCGGAGAGCCTTTCAATTTCACACTCGGCAAAGGCATGGCAGCACATCCAACGTCAACCTGTGGGGAAGGACAGAGTGACCCATAGGTCAGGTGATCAAGGGATGGGATGAGGGAGTGAAGACGATGAAGAAAGGGGAGAAGGCGGTTTTGACATGTAAGCCAGAGTATGCTTACGGTGCCAGTGGCAGTCCACCCTCGATTCCGGCCAATGCCACACTCAACTTTGAAGTGGAATTGTTGCATTGGCGAAGTGTGAGTGATTTGACTGGAGATGAAGGGGTGATTAAGACGATCGTCAAAGAAGGAACGGGACTCGACACCCCGGGCGACCATGATGAAGTGTTGGGTAATATCACAACGTTTGATTGATGAGAATGTACAGCGTGTGGTGTTTAGTGAAGTACACGGCCAGAATCCAAGGAAGCGATGTTGTTTTCGCTTCCACTCCAGATGAAGGCATAGAGTTTGTGCTGCGTGAAGGTCACACTTTGCCCACTCAAGCACTCTCTCTTATTGGCTGTGTGTTAGGTCATCTGTGTAAGGGGATTGGAGTTGCGGTTGCAGAGATGAAGGAAGGGGAGGAAGCCACAGTCAAACTATCTTCGCAATGTATGCGGCATCTATCTTTGGTGTTTGATGCTTGATCGAAATGCATTGTGTATGGTTCAGATGCGCAGCCTCCGGGAAAGAGTGATGAAGACCTTGCATCGCAGGCATCTCTAGAGATTGCACTGACGCTCGTTTCTTGGAAGAAAGTGGAGTTCATTTCAGAAGACAACCTCATCGTGAAGAAAACGTTAAAGAAATCAAGCGGCTGGGATAAGCCAAAAGAAGGGGCGACCGTCAAGATACGCTATACAGCACGGCTCGCCGACGGGACTGTTTTCGAACAGTGCCTCGAAGGAAAGGAACTGGAATTCACTGTCGACGAAGGTCAACTCGCGCAATGCGTCTCTCATTTCTGACATCTCAGACGATCTGTGTTTCAGAACAAGTGATCGAAGGTCTGGACAAGGCCGTTATGAAAATGAGCAAAGGAGAAGTGGCAGAGATTAAGATTTCTGGAAAATATGCCTTTGCGGAGGAGGCACAACGAGAGTTGGCCTCCGTTCCTGCTGGAGCAGATGTCATCTACGAAGTGGAGCTTGTGGATGTGGACAATCCCAAGAACTCATATGATCTCACTGTGCCCGAGAAGATCGCTCTGGCTCGAGCCAACAAAGAGAAGGGCAACAAGGCTTACAAAGAAGGCAAATACATCCGAGCCGTTTCGAAGTACGAAGCTGCACTGAAGCCGATCGATTACGAGAAGAATTTCGAAGATGAATTGCAAAAGGAGGCGAAGGAGATGAAGCGCATTGTCTGGTTGAACATTGCCGCTGTGTCATTGAAACTGGGAGACTATGCCAAAGCCATCGCCAATTGTGGTAAAGTACTTGCCGTGGATCCCAACAACATCAAAGCGCTTTTCCGACGATCCCAGGCATACATGCACCGCTCCGATTTCATCGAGGCTGAACGCGATATCAAACTGGCACACGATTTGGAGCCACAGAATCGAGATGTCATCGCACAGTACAAAACACTAAAACAAGAGATGAAGAGCTCGAGTGAGCGAGAGGCCAAGATGTACAGCACGATGTTCAAGAAACTGGCCGAGACGAAAGATCCAGAGCCTGAAGATAAACGGCCGACGACGGAGGAGGCAAAAGACGTCGCAATGGAGGCAGGGCCGAGTGGAGAGTAACCCAACGCGAACAAACGGTGTCTTTTCAGCTTTTGTCAGACAATGGATGTGTCGGTATGTCATTAAATGAACGCATCACACACACGATGCCCCACGATTTCTTTGACATTGCGACTACGACGACCGCGTATCTATGGCGACATCCGAAAACATCTCCGGTTTGCTGGAAGTAAAGATTCTCGATGCCGTTTCTCACACTTTGCAACGATGGTGGTCACACAGTCGGATGATCCAGTCTTGGTGCGGTCGTTTCGTGGACACAACGACGCTGTGACCTCCGTCGCTTTTCACACAAACATGCGGCAACTCATTTCTGGCGGTCTGGACGGAAACGTTATGGTGTGGAACTTCAAGCCAAAGATGCGAGCTCTGCGCTTTGCCGGACACAAAGTCTATATTCTTTCCACTGGCGACGATCGAGTTGCCGTCGAAATAGGGCGCTGTGTTTTCGGTCGCGTTCTCTCCGACGCGTTCGCTGATCGCTTCGGGAGCCAAAGACCAGACCATTCGTCTGTGGCAGGCAACGGCGTCCGTCACCACAATGCTCGCTCCTGCCCTGCTGACCCTTCTGTATGGCACAGCGACGGTAAATCGACGGAACTCAAAGCGCACAGCGGCACCGTTCGCTGCGTTCGGTTCAGCCAGGATGGCCACCATTTGATCTCGTGTTCCGACGACAAGAGCGTCAAAGTGGACGGCGTTTTCACGTTTGATGGTGCCGTTGACAGGGCTTTGTTAGGTGTGGACGGTGCCTGGTCAGCGGTTTCAGTCGACATTGAATGGCCATTCGAATTGGGTTCGATCGTGCTGCTTTTCGCCCGATGGACGTTTGGCGTCTTCGTGCGGCGACGATAAGACAGTCCGTGTGTGGGATCTTCGAACGAAGAAGGCAGTGAGGCGCTATGAGGGACACGGTGGCAGCATCAACGCCGTGCAGTTTCATCCTGACGGCGCCTGTGTCGCCGCCGGCACGACCGATGCAACAATCAGGGTATGGGATATACGAACGGACACACTGTTGCAGCTCTACAATGAACACGACGGTGCAGTGACCGGTAAGGTGACAGTCGAGCGGGTGGGAGACCGACCACGCGACCGCAGGGATTCGTTACCATCCCGGAGGCGATTTTTTGCTGAGCGCTTCACTGGATGGCACGTTGAAAGTTTGGGATGTTCGGGAAGGGCGTCTGTTCTATACAGTCCATGGACACGAGGGATCCACTCTTGGTGTCGATTTTTCGCCAGCTGGAGATTTCTTTGCGTCGTGTGGTGCCGACGAACAAGTAAGTGCCACGCACGTTGTGTCAAACGTGGCCGAGGCGTCCGACAGGTTATGGTATGGAAAACAAACTTCGACCGTTTCCTTGACGACGGCATCCTGATTCCAGTCGCGACAAACCACAAACGCAAAGAAGATCGCGGAGTACCTACTGCCGCCGCCGCCGCCGCCACCGTGGTCAAAGAGACGCACGCATCGTCTAAAGACAAGACCCCTGGGACAGAAGACGGCGCCAAAGAAGCCGAAACGACGCCGCCGACACTCGATCAGATACTGGACCACGAGACTGTCCAGGATCGATTTGACGGAGAGGATGCGCCTGTTATGGTCGCCGGCACACTGAAGCACATCGTCGGCGAACTGAACGTCATGAGTCAGACCCTTGGGCTACTCGTCCAGAGAATGACGTTAAACGAAGACAAGGTCAAGAAACTGGAAGAACAGCAGCGATCCTATATGGACACGAATGTCCGCCATGACGCCGATGGCGAGCCACATTAACGATTCCATTATTCCTCTGCGCAATGCTCATCGTCCTGTTGTCGTTGCTGTTCCTCTCGACTGGACTGCTCGCGTGAGGGCTACTATCGCGTTCTTCTTTATCGAGCGAGCGACACGTGTTGTATGCAGAGCTCCAGATGAGGGCGAAGGGATTCAGGGTCGTTTAGTTGTGCCAGGTGCGACTCGACGTCTATCACGTTGCCTGAGACCACACGATGAACAGGGGGTGTCCGTTTTCGCGATTTTCGCCTGCTGCTGCAGCTCCATGCAGGAGAAGAGCATCGTTTTGCCTACTGTCGCAGTGATGGGACATTTACATTGCCTCCTTTGCCGCCTGGAGTGCATGTGCTGACGATATCGGGCAAAGGAGAATGGTACTTCCCGCCACTCAAGATCGATGTCTCCTCGCGCGCCGCCGATTCGATCCGCGTCGCTTTTCTCGACACCTGGAAGGCATCCATCACATCGTTTCTCACACATATCATCTCACACTTTATGCATTCTAGCCTGTTCGTCTGCCTCTTGTCATCAAAGGCACACCGCTCAATCACTTTGAGGTTTTCAGGAAGAGCCTCCCTGACGTCTCGTGTGATTTCGTTGTCTGTACGTCAGGTGCGGCGTCCGTTTAGTCTATGGGGACTGTTGAAGAGTCCCTATGGCATCATGATCGGCGTCATGTTATTCGGCATCGTTGTCTTTCCGATGATGAAGATCGATCCAGAAGAGTACCGTCAGGCACAGGAGATGTGGAGAGGAGGCCAAGGATCACAAGACAGACCTCCTCAGTTGACACAGCCTTCTCGTCGAAGAGACTGAAACGCATCTTCCATCTTAACAGACACATACGCGTTCTTGTAATAGAGCGAGATCGAGCGGGCGGGTGTGGGAGAGGATCCATTTTGCATCGAAATCTTTCAGCACACGCTTCTCAGCTTAAATGCAGGATTGAACGTTCGTCACATCAGAGCATTATCACTTGGCCTGACACATATGTGTGTCATCAACACAGTCATCAGTAGTTGTCTCTGCAAAGGAATTTGAGTTGGAATGGAAATGGATCAAACAGAGAAAGAAAACAGCAAAGATGAATTGAAGAAGAGTCTTGTTGTTGTTATCTGGCAGAAGGTTGCTGCATCGCATTCACAAACACATCTAGGACTTCTTGATGAAGGGGTCAAGCGGCTTGCCAATAGAGAAGGTCACGAAGCCGATCTTCTTCAACTCTTCCACGTTCAGGATGTTTCTTCCATCAAAAATAAATGCCGGCTTGACCATGTTGTCGTAGATCTTCTTGTAGTCGTATGTTTTGAACTCGTCCCATTCTGTCAAAACGGCAATGGCGTGGGCATTCTTGGCAACTTCGTAAGGATCGAAATGCACGTCCACTGCTTGCTTGATCTTGGCATCCGCTTTGGTCGGGGACAACGGATAGTCCCACTGGAACTTCGCAAGCGAAAGATCATGGAACATCTGTGTCTCGCTGACCTGCGGATCATAGACGCTGCAATTGGCGCCTTCTCGGATGAGTCCATGAACAACGTCAATAGCAGGCGTCTCTCTCGTGTCGCCCGTATCTTTCTTGAACGCAAATCCAAAAATGGCTATCTTCTTGCCGACGACAGTATTGAACATACTGTTGACCATGCGCTCCACGAATCGCGACTTTTGCCAGTCGTTCATCTGAACAACGGAGCGCCAGTAATCGGCAACCTTGGGGACGCCATGGGTCTCGCAGACGTAGCACAGATTGAGGATATCTTTTTGGAAGCATGAGCCTCCGAAGCCAACGGAAGCGTTCAGGAATTTAGGCCCGATACGCGAATCCGTGCCAATGGAGTGCGCCACCTAAACACCCAACAGCCGTCACATCAGCACCGCTCCGTCGCGTAAGCTTCATCCGGGACGTACTTGCGAAACGTCGGCGCCCGTCATTTCACACAACGCAGAGATGGCATTGATGGAAGAAATGCGCTGAGCCAAAAAGGCATTGGCCGTCAGCTTAGAAAGCTCAGCCGACCACAAGTTCGCGGTGATAATGCGCTCTGAGGGCACCCAGTGCTCGTAAACACTCTTCAACACCTGAATCGCGCGTTGGCCCGATTCCGTCTCGTTTCCGCCGATAAGCACCTAGACGAACCGTCACATGGTCAAAGAATGAAGAGAAGAAGATGAATCGTCACGGACTCTGTCTGGGTTGAAGAGATCCTCGACAGCGGTACCCTCGGCGAGGAACTCTGGGTTCGACAAGATTTCGAACTGCACCTCGGGGATGTTGCAATTGCGCCGCAGAACCTATGACGGGACGTTTGTGAAGAGAACGAACCTAACAGCGCCGCCGGCATGTGTTTTACCTTGCCAATGGCTTCCGCCGTTTTCACGGGCACCGTCGATTTCTCAACGATGATTTTGCTCGAGGTGGAACAGGCAGCAATCATACGGGCAGCTCCCTCCCAGTAAGTCAAGTCCGCGGCGGATCCAGCACCGATTCCGCGCGTCTTGGTGGGGGTATTGACACTGCATGCACGTACAAACATCTCGTTCTCCGTGGCGGCCGCCTCGAGGATCTTACCTAACGAAAACGAGATCTGCCTCGCCGACATGTTTGTGGGTATCTGTGCTGAAGAACAAGTTCCGTCCTCGAGCTTCTTTCACAACATCGAGAAGTCCCGGCTCATAAATCGGCAAATCATCAGTCTGCCACGCATTGATGCGTGCTTCGTTGATGTCCACCACCACGACTTCAATTTCAGGGCACTTGAGGGCCATCATGGCCATCGTCGGGCCACCGACGTAGCCAGCCCCAATGCATGCGATCTTCATGGTTTTCAGAGCAGGGTTCTCTCGAAGGTCTAGCTAGAAACGACGCAGCGAAAGATTTGGATGAAACGACGTTTCGAGCAAGTCAGAAAACGTTCAGGAGGAGAAAGGGAAGAGGCGCTTAAATAGACCAGACCGCGCCACGGATTTGAGGAAAGAGCCGGATCAATTGGATTAACTTTTGGAAACATCGTACTGAGCGACGTCAACCGCAGCAGCGATACCTGCTGACCAATCTGAGAAGCTGAGCGCGTTGTCACATCATGTATGCTCCATCCAGAACATCGAACGAAGCCATGCCAATCTCTGAAAATATTAACCGTACCATCCCCACACCGAGTCGGAATTCAGGTGGTCAAATCAAAAAAGGTCGAGAGCACAACAGTGCAAGCGTTTATGCCTGATGCATAGAAGCTCTCAGGGTGGAAGAAAAGTCATGAAAAGTTTTCTGCTGTTTGGGAGTCATCTTGGCAACAGCTGTCGTCAAAATCTCATTGCCCATGGAGTGACTAAACGACTGCAGAATGTTCCAAATGCGGGTAGCTGTCTCCGGCATCGTCATCGTCTTCCCTGCAGCCAAGATGCGCACCAGCACCTTCAAAACACACACATCAACACACTCTCACTCTTTTGCTGATAATGAGTGACCTCCACAATGTGAACAAGATTCTTGTTGTTGCCACCGAGAACCCGGACATCCTGCTGTTCGACCATCGTTACCAGCAGTGCATGCATGTTTCTGGCCTCTAGGTCATCGTGGAGCAAAGGTAAGTTCTTGAGCCAGACTTGGTCCACCACTTCCGGATCCACCTTGTCCGGAAACTGCTGGATGATCTTGCCAATCGTCGAGACGATGTTATCCGTGGCCATTTCGTTTTCGCGACTCTTGGCAGAAGGGTGCTGAACAGCACGGATCAGATTTGGAAGCAGTTCAGGGATGTGTGGCTGAAAAGCTTCCGGATACTTCGACGCCACAACACCCAATCCATACACACTGCATTGCCGCAGACTCGCATCTTCATTCGATGCGCCTTCGATCAAGAAAGGCAAAAATTCGTGCAAGTAATTGTTTCCAGCCTGTGGGCAGTGCTCCAAAATATCGTCCACGACACAAATGGCGATTCGGCGTTCCACAGCCGAGCGGCCTTTGCCCAAAAGTGCATGAACAAATGGCATTGAACCGACGATGTAGGTAATCACGGCATCGCCGTACCTCTTCATGAAAGAGGAGAGAACGGTGGCCACTTCGTCCAGCACATCTGTCTCCATCTCTTCCTCATCATCATGATTCGTCGGGGGAACATTCTCATACTCCTCAAAATCGTCCTCTTCATCGGACAGGAGACCTTCAATGCGTTGCTTTCGACGATCTTCGCTCTCGGAGAAGACCATACGCAATGTGTCGAAACACTGGGAGACCATTGTTTCGGAGAGCAGTTCTGGTGTTAGGATGTCCACCATGGCAGCAATAGCACGCAATGCAGACTCTATCACTTCAAGTTCGTCTTCGTTTTTGAGGGCGTCGATGGCGGCTGGCCAGATGAATTCGACCATCTGTTTCACAAAATCCAGCGTGACACCAGCGCCGTTTTTCATTCCGGTCAGTGCGGCATCGAGAAGCTCTGGAAGACACTGAAATGCTCCGCTCCGAACTTCATCACTGAAAATGAATTTCAGCATAGGGACAACCACATCTGTGATCTCTTTGACGTACGGCAGGAAGCCATCTTTCAACACGCCGGCATAACTGGCAACCATTTCGCAGGCAGTGGCTTTCTCCTCCATGGCACTGCTGCGCAATCGCACGAGCTTGCCACCCACATGGAAAGTCTCGGAGTCGTCGTCATCGCTGTTGTCATTTAGAGGATCTGTGATCTTGATCTCTGGATCGGCTTTGATGTGATTCAGCACAAGCGGCATGACGATTTCGAGGTAGGGGAGGAATTCACGTCCCAGACTGCGACACATTCTGGCTCCTGCCTGAATCATGTAACCAGGCAACGGATCAGAAGGATCAAAGTGCGCCTGATGCAGTTGATGAATGAGTTGCATGACTTCACTGGCATCTTGACGGAAACGATCTGCGCCGACGGCCATCCCCACCAGCGAAATGCACTCCAATGCCTTCGCCCTCAAGTATCGATGTTTAGGATCGGTCGCCTGAGCAAACATGGTCCGAAGCAGCGGCATCACCGCATCGTAGTAGGCGCCAAAATGCTCATTTGCGCTGTCTGCCACACTGGCCAGTGCCGTGAGTGCAGATTCCGCCACCAGACGCGAGGGAGAGTGCAGGAGTTGTATGAAAGTGGGCACCAGAGCATCCAGATAGGGCAGAATGTCATCCTCCTCGCATTCATCGCAGAAATTGACAATCGCTGCTGCTGCATGTGCCTGAACGCGTGGATGCTGAGCATCTTCCATCACCGATTTCAGTTTTGGGATGATCTTCTCGTGCTGCGAGCCTTGGATATCTGGAGAGAGATCGGTGCACATCTGCCCAATGGCTTGACAGGCAGCCCATCGCACTTTGGGCATCGTATCGCTCAATCCATTCATGCACATATCTGTCAGCGCATCGATTTCTTGCAGCATGACTTTGTCACATCCTTCTGCAATTTGTGACAGACAGATGAAAGACGCCTGCCTTTTCTGCCAAGAGGGATCATTGATGCAGCCACTCAGCATGGCGCCAGCGATCGGAACTAACACTCTGCCACCGAACGACAGAGCCAGACGATCCAAGGACTCCATACCAAAATCAAACAGCTCGCCATTTCCTGCGTCTTCATCCTCATCTTCTGCTGTATGCCATTTGGGCAGGTCTTCGATGTCGAGCAAGAAAACCATCAACGCCTCGAAGAGACACTCTGCGAAATTTGGCATGGCTCTGAAGAGATTTCCCAGCCCCTGGTCTTTCTGCTCGGCAATCGAGATCAAGACTTCTGCTGCCAAGATACGCATCGATTTGTCGATGGAATCCGAGAGCGTCACTTTCAGCAGGGATGGTAATATTTCCTTTAGAGATGGCTTCAGAAAACGCGGTGCCTCTTCGGCGACATCGATGAGACTCTCCATCACCGTCTCAGCCGCCGTCTCGTCTCTATTCTTCAAAAACTCAAGCAGCGCTTCGATCACTTTGGGCACCATGGGTCTCAGAGCATCCGCCACCTGACCTTTCTCGGATGCAATTCTGCACATCGCTGAGATGGCTTCGGATTTGACAGGGACAGGTCCTGTGAGAATTGCCCGTTCGATAGCCGTCACTAACATCTGACCAGTGGCGTTGAAAATCTCAAAGTCTGTGTTCTCTGCCAGAGAACCAATGATGCGAAAAGCAGTGACCACTGCATGCGATTCAGAACCCTCCATCAACTGAAACAGGGCCTGATGCAATTCTGGCCATCGGCCTGTCGACAACAAGTAACGGGCGAGTTCGGAAACAGCATCGGCCGTTTTGAACAGCACATCTGCGATTTTTTCAGCACGGAGCGCATTTAAGAGCTCACTCTTCACTTCATACTTCACCGGATCTGACAGAGCCGTCCACATCAACGGAGTCTCGATCGTCAAGCATTTGCGAAGGAGCATTGCCGAGAAGGCACGAAATGCCACGACCTCTGAGTGACGCACCGTAGATATGAGATAACGCACAAACAAGTCTGGATGTTTCTTCAACTCGACTAACACCGCCTCGGCAAATTTCCGTCGAGTGTTGTCCGGGTTCATGAGCTCCCGTAAGAAATCTTCAAACTGCTGGGCATCGGGCGTCATCAACACCTGGACGATTTGTTGCACTTTGGCCGCCGACATCGCCATTCTCTTCGACGGTCTCAGAGCAGACGTACGTCGAAAATGCAACGGAGAGGGATAGATGATGAGGTCATCATGCATTTACTGGCGATAACCGAGTGATGAATGCGCCTTTGTTGAAGGGATGTGGATGGACAAGTCGTTGGGCGATGTTAAGCGCATGGAGGGCGTTGCCTCCGTCACCGACTCGACACTTAAAGGCCTCGCGTCTCTATGCGAAGAAAGGGATGTCGCGTCGAGTGAAGACGACGAGGACAGAGGCGCCGTCTGAGATCAGGGAGATATCGGGCAGCCTGGAGGAGCCACCTATCGTGATAGATGAGGTGACAGCCTCAGAGGAAGAGGAGGTTGAGACGCTCTCTGTGGCTCCCCCGGTCGAGGCAGAGGAGGAAGAAAACGAGATCGGCGTGGTGAACAGTGTGGCGCCTGTTGTCGAGGAGTCATCATTTGACGAGACGCCGCCCGTTGATGAGCACGTCGAGAGTGTCTTTCACGAAACGGTGGACCCAATGCCGCTGCATACTCGAATTTTGTCGTCAATGGACTGGGGAGCAGCTGGGATGGGGACAGGCATCGCTGCCGCTATTCTTGGAGCGTTGTTCGTGGGGCGAAGCTTCGCTCAGGGGGATTCGAGTCGCAACACACTTGCCACGACGATTCACAAAGTGATCTTTTCGTGGACGTCGGTTGTTACATCTCCCGTATTCTGTTTAGGGAACGAAATACTACAAGCTACAGAAAGAGGCAGAAGTTCGATTGAATAGCTTCATGGCCATCATTCAACATCAACAAAAGGCCAATCTCTCCGCCAAGGTCGCCAAGAGATACGAGTATCTCACTCTTATGTGTGAGATTGAGACAGAATCTCGGAGATGAGGGATGCTGTTACGTCATCGAGTCATTGGCTTTCAACAACATCTGTGAGATGTTGGACCTGAGCAACAATGGTATTGGAGAGAAAGGCATCATACACATGAGTGAGATGTTGACAAAAAACAACGTGCTCAAGGCACTTTTGCTCTCAACGAATAATGCAGGAGATGAAGGAGCAAAGGCTTTGGCCAAAGTTCTTGCCAGTAGAGCCAGTCACTGTTTTGAAGGATGTCGGTATGGTGGTGGTGATGCTAGGTAACACATCTATGGAGACGTTGTGTCTGAATGGGAACAATGTTGGTAATGAGGGGGCGATTCTGTTGGCTGAGATGCTGAAAACGAATACCACTCTCAAAACCCTCGAACTGAACAGCAATTCTATCGAGTATGAAGGAGCGGCGGCTTTGGCTGAGGCCCTTGCTCAGAACAGTACTTTAAAAAACCTCGCCATCAGGTACCTCGCTGCATAAAGTGTGCTCAGTATCATTCTCTGTTGCAGTGATAACTATATTGGAGGTATGGGTGCCTCGCTCTTTGCCCAGGCACTGAAGAAAAACACATCGATTGAGGAGTTCTCCATCAAGGGGAACGAAATCGGAAACGAAGGGTTGAAAGCACTTAGCGAAGCCCTGATTGTAAGCGTCTCTCCTTCTTTATCTCCATTCTTCTCCTCGTATGCAAGGAAAGGGAATCTGATATACGCTCCCTGGATATTGGAAACAATGGCATCACTGAAGAAGGAGCAGAGATGTTGGCAATGCTCATCCGTGCCAAGAATCTGGAAAACCTGGAGATCTACAGCAATGATCTGGCAGACGGAGGTCTGTATAAGGTAACATCAACTGTCGTGTAAAACAGAACTGTATGACAGAGGATGTCATCTATGTAGATCGCTCAATCTCTGATGGGCAATGAGACACTGTTCTCTTTGGATCTGGGAGGCAACAACATTGGCCCCGATGGTATCAAAGTGCTTTCTGCTGCCATCCGTGACAGCCCCTCTCTGCGTTCACTCGATCTCAGCTATAATCCCATTGGATCAGACGGTGCCGAGGCCATCGCAGATGTCACCAAATACGATCTCAAAGTGCCTATCCTTCCTCCTTCGCATCCCTTACTCATAGGCGAATGGTGTGGACAGCTGGACACTTTGAAGTTAGGTTGGTGCAAACTGGAACAGCAAGGAGCACAGGGCATTGCAGATTTGATCATGTACAACACATCCTTAGCCATTATCGATCTACGAGGCAACAATCTCGGAGACTACGGTGCCATCATCATTGCCAACAGCTTAAAACAGCACGAGAATATGAATCTGATCGAGCTCGATATGGGATACAACGAAATCAAAGATGACGGCGCCTGTGCTCTGGCACAGGTTCTATACGCACCCACCATCTGCGCCCTTTGGATAGGACTGCTGTGTTCTAGAGTCTCAAGGCCAATGCTGAGGGGGCAGTCAAAGAACTGAAGCTCAATTCGAATTACATTAGCAGATTCGGTCAGATCGCTCTGAACGAAGCACTGGACGTGGTGTTTGAAATAAGTGGGGGTAACAAAGAGACCACCATCATATTTTAATGACACACACATACACACAACACCGTGACACAGATGATGTATCAAGAGATAATCTGATCTTTCGCTCGCAGATGCACGGTCTACGGCACACGCATCTTTGAAAAGAGACGTTGGACAGAAGAGAGCGAGATGATGCATCGTTCGAAATTGAGTGTCCCCTGGAAACGTCACATCCCAAAGAATGTGTGCGATGGCCTGCCTTGCCTTGGAGATGATGACGAGTTCGAGAAATGCCAGAGCACCACCGGCAGCAATGTCTGAGAAGTAATGCCTTCCGAGTAAGACCCGGGAGAGCGCTGTTACCAACGACCACCAAAACACGAGACACTGCATCCACCAACTTCCCAGATGCCACATCATCCAGAACAGTCCCACAAAGAGGCACCTCGATGCATGTCCACTCGGAAACGAATACCGATCGACGTCCACCACCAGGAGATAGTCTCCAGCGTCATTGTACGATGGCCGAGGACGTCGAACGATGCATTTTAGAAGACCCACAAATGCGAGATCGATGAGGAGACCCAGGAAGAGATTGAGTGCAAATGTTCGGATCGTCGTGGTGAAGTAATGATGTGGGAAGCAGCCAACGAAGAGTGCAAGGGGAAACATAATGGGACCGCCGATATGCTCCAGAACGAGGAAGACTCTGCGTGGGACTTTCTTGCCTAGACTTCGGTAGAGAGTATAGGATATATGTGCGTCGACAGATTGCAACGTGGAGAACGAGCAGCGCGAGCAACGACAGTTGTGCAGCTCATTTGTCGGCAGGAGTGACATATCCAAGTGCTCGCGGGACTTAGAGATGTGACGGATGGCATGGCAACCAGGCTTACACGCAGCGCTTTGAAGATTCGACGGTTCTTGGCAACGCGTGTGGCGGCTAGGGAGGAACGTGGCTGGGCTTCTTACTTACTGTTCTTGCCCGCAGCCTTTGCCTCTGGTCTTGGCATCTGGCAGATCCAGAGAAGGTCCTGGAAAGTGAAGGATCGCCTCTGTTGCGCTGTCTTTGCTTGACAAAGGGACGTTGAACTGTTAGGAAGATCTTCTCCGACTGAGAGAATCAAAAGTCTTTTCAGAGCCCTTCTCACTCTTTCCTCGCTTCACAGACATCACTCCATATGATCGAGTCACTGTCCACGGAATCTTCCTGCACGATAAATCGGTCTTTATCGGTCCCCGTGTCCGAACGTAGAGCCCACGCGTTTTGATGGTTTTGTCGATGGGCATGTTTTTTTTTTGTATGCAGTATTGATGGTATGCCGCAAAAGGGATATGTCCTCATCACGCCGTTACTCGATCCAGAGAGGTTCCAGCCTGAATCCCTGACGCACTGCGGCAATGATGTGGTCGTTCTTAGTCACCATGTGGCCTTGGTGAATCGGGGCTGGGTTCCTGAATCTTGGAAAGAGATGTCGAGAAATGGCTCAGAGGGACAGCAACGACAGCAGACAGGAAACGCTGCGAAGATCGATGGGTTGGTGGTCGAGAGCGAAAAGCCAAGCATGTTTGTACCGGAGAACGATCCGGTCAAAGGAACCTGGTTTTGGATCGATGCCATCGAAATCGTACGCGATGGACTTCCCTCAGGAAAGAGGGCACACCGAATGGCATTCTATTGTTTAGGCCAAGACATGTGGTCTGCCAGCAGAGACACCATTGATTCAAGTCATTCAGCAGACGGCTCTAGGCAAACTCCCTCCAGCGATCCGTACGACCTGCCTTGGCCTCCTCAGCCTGTCACATCATTCTGCTGATAGATGGCGGTCGTGGAAGGACGATCGAGTTCAATTCCAGAGAGAGCTACCCTGTTGCCAAAGAGCTGTCCGATTTTGTCAACTTCTCCGTCATGCCAGGTGATGCTCCTTGTGTCGAGGGATGACGATTTCATCACACTGTTGTGCAGTGGATCACCGTAACTACGCATGGATCTGGTTCTCCCTGTCGCTGGTCACATCTTTCATGGCGTATCGAGTGACGAGGGGGAAGTGAATGGCTAACCACAACATCGAGAATTACAGAACTCGCAGTCGGCACACCACATGTCATGCGTCACGATCAATCAGATGACGCTTATACTTCAGAAATTAATAGCAAATGAATACAAAACCATCCTTCACGGCGCTCCGCTGCATTTCACAAGGACTCATCTATTCAGACAGAGAATCCCGCAGGATTCGTATCATACACAACACAGAAATGCTGTCTGTTCCAACCTCGAGCTCTGAGGCCATCGAATTGTTAATCAGAGATAAGAACTCAGGAAAGACAGTGACGTCGGCAATGGTTGATAAAAACCGGGGTTGACAGAGGAAAGGTAGTGTACAAAAAAGGGAGAAAAGATGGTTTGTTTTTTAACGTGTTTTGCTGTCTGCCCCCGACAACTCCGACAGGAGTTTTCGGAACCTCTGCTGTTGGCGAAAGCTCTCCCTCATGATCAAATCCACTTCGCGCTTGGAGAGTTCCTGATAGCTCTTGGACTGCGAAACACGATCGAAATCGTTCACAATGTGATTCAAAACGGCAGACTGTAGCGCATCCAGTCCATTTGCATCTGCCAATGACAACAGCGCCGCCGAAAAATCTGCAGCCCCTTCGGGATCTTCATCATAACGCGTCTTGAGCTGCTCGACCAACAGAGACTCGCATGTTTTGATCAAGCGAGGAACACCATAGTAACAAGCCGCATGCAAGATATCGATCACCAGCTGTGAATCCAAATCCCCTGGGAGTTCATCTTTGTAAATATATTGGAGGAAATGGGACATGGCTTCTTGGGAGAACTGACTGGGAACACAGAGCTCGTCATCTTCAGAATCGCACATGTCGCTTTCGAATCTTGCACGGAAATACTCACAGCGCACTGTCAGAGACACCATCGCATAGAGAGACATGACGACATTCACACCCATCTTACCTTTCAGTACGGTTCTGTGAGAACTAAGGGTCCAATCTTCACCCACCAGTGCGCAGTCTGGTTCTGCAAAGTGTACTAAATCCAAACAGACGTCTTCTGCAGAGTTCTGTGATTTGGTTGCATCTTTCCCGTGGCGGAATCCGAGAAGATTGCTGATGGATCTTTTGACTCTTCTGGGTCCTTTGATGGATGATGAGGATTCGTTCTCGACATCCATTTCGCCATCTGACGCAATGCCTTCCGAGAAAGAGCGCACGAGTTTTGTATCTTCTGTCAATGTGGAGGGTGGCACGTCTACCATCATCTTCTCCTCCCGTTCCGCGTTCATGATAGAGAGAACGATGTCGGCATCGGATGGAACGGAGAGATCCGAGAATCGAACTTGTGTGAGGATGCGTTGCTGGATACGCCCATCTGCCTTGCGCGTGATCAGTCGAAGTTCTTGGCCCACCGGGACAGTCATTTTACCGCCGTCCAGTTTCAGCATGCGCACGAGATTTGGTAACTTGTCTTCCGGACATGTGCCACCGACATGGATCTTATCAAAGTAATCGCGATGGACCGTCGGAATAAACGCATTGCGTAAAAGAAACTGCACTGGGCAGCTATCGCGTACGTAAGCACGGTTATCTTCGCGAAGCTTCTGAAGACAGGCGGTGGAAAAATCCAGAATCTCTTGTTTGATCTCGACACCCACACATTCCCCATTTCTGCCAACCTACACACGCCAACATTCGAGCAGACTGCACAAACGCACACCTACCAAATAAGCGCCACAGGCAGCGACAATTCCACAACCACTTCCGATATCCATAAACCTGTCAGTCACATCATCCATCACACCCCACATGCCGTGATGCCGAGTGACAGGCAATAGGGTATCACTTTTCGCCTGGCTGTAGGTCTAGGGCTTCGAGACAGGTGGCGTGCATGTGCGGCGCCGAAATGTTGAATTCCATCTCCTCGACCCGTATCGGTGTGTCCGAATAGGCCTCTTCCTTGTAATCCGTCGGAATGAATGTCCCGCGTGGGCACATGAGCAATGCCTTTTCGACGCGTTGACTACCGTCGCAGCGTCGACATCATACCAATGCCTTTTTGAACACGGCCTACCTCTTAACCACGTTGAGCTCTTTGAGAATATTGACCAATTCGGTATTGTCCGCAGCGGTTTCTTGCATATTGACACGTGGTCCGGCAAAAAGGCGGAAGAAATCTCGTAGGACCAAGTTTCGGTTCATTCTTTCGTTTCCTCCAGGCGGTCCTTGCATCGCACGTCGACGTTCGTTTCGTCCCGTGAGCTCGGGATGCTCGTCGTTCGGTTCTTCGTCTTCTTCACCGTCGTCCTCTGCCTCGTCGTCGTCGTCCACCTCGTCGTTGTCGTCGAAAAGCTCTTCGTCGCTGTCGTTGGTGTCTACGCTCTGTTCGAAGATATCGTCGTTGTCTTCACCGTCATCGAGATGCACAAAAACGTGCTCTCTGTTTGCAGACATGCCGCGACGTGAAACGAGCGAAAAGGCCCGGACGGGACAGCGTCGACATGACGTGGATGAACACCATCATCGTCCTTCAGCCAGCCATCCAGCCAGATAGCTAGCCGGCCGCCATGCAGTCGCCTTACGAGGCCACACGCAAACGCACACACAGTGGCAAGGGATCGATATCTGGTCAAATCAACGGTGGTGAGGAACGGGGGCTGCTCTGTAGAGATGGATGCACCGGAGACGGAGGGACCTGTACGTCGCGGAATATTTGAAAAAGACTGTAGGTGAGTGTGGGTACTTGAAAAGAGTAAAAATGTGAACTGTCAGTACCGGGAATGATGTACGGATTCGGAGATGGAGCGAAGCCGAGACAGGAGACGGTGGAATTGGTTGAGGTGACTGGTCTTCATCCTTATCGTGTCTGCACGCGTGCCAAAGGGTGTGCTCCATAGGATTTGGTGATTGAGTATGTATCCGCTCTGCTTGAGAGAGCTGTAGATATGGCGAGCTTTCGAGGAAAGCTCAAGTATGAAGATTTCGTCTGGCAAGTCTCGGAAGTGCAATCGGACATCGTTCTGTAACGCAACAGAGTGTCCTTTTCGTTTCTAGGAGCCCTACAAGCTCGAACGACTGAAAGAGCTTCTCGAAAAGAACGAGGAGATTAAGAAAGCCCGGAAGGTGAAGACATCGGAGAGTGTCGGACGATGTGCGCGGGAGACGGTGTTGTGTGCAGGTGGATCTTGATAAGAATGATCTTGCGGCCCTTGGTTCGCGAGACAAAGACGTCAAGGATGCAGGAGAGAACGGCCATCCATGAGTCTCTCTTTATGTACGTTTCATCAACGACGCGACAGATCCACCCTTCAAATTACCATCTTAATGCGTACCATGTGTGATACCTACCTGTATGCCGCTTCGCTGACGATTCGTTTGCTATCGCGATCGGAGTGTCGACTGGTTTCTCGGGATGGGATCCAAAATGGAGGAGATCATGCGTAAGCGTCGCGAGGCGCGAGATGCCGAATACGAAGCTCGATGGAACAATGGTTTTGCCGCAGACCATCCGGACTACGATCCGACCTTTACTGGACCGTCGATCCTCAAAGCGTCGCGCGCCACAGAGGAGCACTTCCATGCGATTGCGAAGAACGATATCAAAGAGGTCTACGCGAAAATCGCAGAGGGAGTTGATTTCAACTGTATCAATGCGGCACGTGATCAGACGCTCTTCTGGGGCATCGACGGCGGCGTGGAGATTATCAAGCTGCTCGTCGATTGCGGTGCCGATCTGAACCGTCGTTCCGCTAAGGACTGGACGCCACTGAGCTATGCTCGAGCCGAGGGTAAGTACGGGGCCGTTGAAGAAGCGAGTATCCATACTGAGGTTCGATCGGCATCACACGCGTGTGTTTTGGACATGAGTGATATCTAGGACGTTCTTAAATACTATGACGCGACAGACGATGGCTCGAGGCCATCACATTCCGGTTCGCGCAGTCCTCGCGAAAGCTATGATCCTGAGACACCAGACTTCACTCGCGAGCGTGGCAGTTATCAATCGCCATCGCCAGCTCCATAGAAATCGTATTCTTCATCAAACAGTCCGGTCAGCTTATTTTTAAACAACATGAGCGAATTCTGGTCACTATGAACTAAGATAGGCGGACGACTAACGCATGCATATCCCACGTCCAGTAAATGTCAGAGAGCAAGCAAACCTGCGTGCGAATCACAAAACTCTTAGTTCAGTGAACGAAAACGGAATAAAATCTTGAAGATAATAAATCAGACTAAGTCGATCCGACGATATTGTCTCCGAGATGAATATCGCCATTGTGTTGATATTGCAATGGATGCATCCATCTAGAGAGCATCGCTTTCGAAGAACGCCACGGGGGCAAAGCGCCCTTCGTCGTTTCAAAGGATCGATTCATTTCGCAGCACAGCAAACGGACGAGCTGTTCCAGACGCTCATAGGATCCGAGGTAGACCTCGTGGACACTCTCCAGCAGAGTGGAGTAAGCAGATGAGGGATTGGGTATATCAAATTGGGCCTTGAACTGAGGATCGAGGATCAAAGGGGCGGGAGGGGTGTACGGTCGTTTATCTGAAACGCTGTGCTCTGTGCCGTAGATCAAGAGAAAACGATGGCGCACTCGGCAACAGCCGGAGACGTGCAGCATGTCTTTCCGCTCGTCAACCAGTTTGACGGCAAAATCGAGACGTTCCAATGTCTGAGCCAGCACATGCAAATCCAAAACGCCGCCGACTTCGCATGAACCTCGTGCTAATGCATATGCTTGCATGACCTAGATGCAACCATAGTGTTTGAGATCTCACTCTTTCTAAAAAGAGTGAGTGACGGTTACTTGTTTTTCAAACTCCGTAAGAAGATTGTGGTTTTCCTTAACTTCATGGATAGCTGCAATTAAATCGGATCGCTGCCCATCATCCTTGCAGGCGGCTATCGTCGACAACGGCGAACTTTTCCCGCGAGTCACGGACAATTCCATATCGAAGATTAAGTTGTCGCTCGTGGAGCCTTCATCTTGTTCCTGCAATGAACGTCCGAATCGGCGGCGGAACGTAAGGACGTATTACGCCGGCTCTCGGTCGCATATGTCGTCCACGTTCCTTCACAATCTTCGGCATTTCTGTGTTTTGTCGGGATACGGTGTATGGCGCCTGTGCCTTTTTGTGCACGCCAAGGCGCATGATGCCTACTGTGAACCACTGTAACATGAAACTAACCGACAAAATGAAATTACCGTCGTCGGATGCGGCGCCGGATATCGATGGATTCCCCAAATGTGCCGACAGATACCTACTTCGCCCTCGAATTGCTCACCGAAGAATGTGCGATTCTCGAATATGCCTCGGTGATGCTGAAGACGCAGATCTATACATTGGTGCCGAACAGAACGACTGTGGAAGCGGAGCTCGATGCTCTGAGACAGTCCGGCAAGATTCGTCTGTTTCAGCTGCCGACCAACCGAAACGACGTCGCCATTCTCCTCAGCACCGAACACGACGCAGACATCACCTCCATTGCTCACAGCCGTTCACCTCGCGAATCCCAAATCCTCCTAAAGTCAGCAAGATCGCACCCCCTGTCGACGTGATCGGATCTCTCCTGTGCACAGATTCAAAGAAGCCATTCTCGACAAGACCCGCGATCCTCTTCTCTCGCAAGAGCAGCTGTTCGAGGCAATGGAAGTGACGGGCGATTCGGAGCGGGAGTTGGAAGCCGTTCGTGTGTTGCATTCTCTGGGATTCATCACAGATGACGTGCGACCTGGCGGCGGCCGTTCGAACAGCATGCATATCTGGTCACCACGCCTCGGCTTCTTCGTGACGAGTCTGATCGAGGGACGCAAAGAAATGCTGAGAATGTTCCAGCGAAAGAAATATCGCGAGATCAAAGAGTCGCGACTCTTCGAATGCGAACTGCGAAAATCGAGACTCGGTATCAAATACCATCTGCGTGACCTCATGGGACTCGGACTCCTGGACGAGAAATCCACACAGGCCGGGAAATTTTACACACTTGTCACTAAGCACGATTAGCTTCGTTTGCTTTCGATGATGTCGAGTAGCTCTTTGCGAAAATGGATGATGCTCAAGGGGGTCACACATTTCAGAATCTTCAATTGGGACGCACTCCATTGAGTGAGATCTGTGGCGAGGATCTGTGCGAATTTGAGTAGATAGAGGGCACAGTCGGAGCCGTTTGTCTGCTGCGGGACGAGGGGAGCAACAAACTTCATGGATCCCTCCGTGGACAACACGGCATGCAGCTTCTTTGCTGTATCTCTTGCCGGCTCGTTGTTTACGCCGCCATACGAATCCAGGTGCACAAACGTACATTCCTGTCGCACCCAGATGAGCAAACTCCAGTGCGTTCCGCCTTCGGCTTGGGTCACATTTGGATTATCATTCACGGCCATAAAAATGACATCACACTGCTTGAGCTTTAACGGTCGGACGAAGCAGACGTCCACGTCTTCCACAGTCCCATTCTTCAGCAAAAAGGCGGCGGCGCCCGGGAGAAAACGAAGAGATGCATTCGGCACGACTTCATGTGTGAGGTATTCAAAGTAGAAGGCCACGAGTTGATCATTGAGCCAATATGGCCCCTTCAACAGATCCACATCTGTTTGACGAAGCAGAACGTCGTGGAAGGAAATCATCGAATGCACAATGCGTCATTTTATCGATCGTCTTAGGGTCTGCCAAAGTGGTGCTGATACGTGGTGTTCGTGTCATGCTTTGTGGTCCGTTACAGAGAGCTGTTTCGGCAGCTTCTCGACGAAGCGAGCCGCGACGGGTGTGGCTCCCCGTTGTCTGTTCTCAACAAGAGGCGAAAGGAGGCGGAAAACGACGCCCGAGACCTCCGGGAGGATCACACAGACACTTCAGTCGGTGGGCCTTCGGCGGCGCTGTCGGCATTGGCTCCGTCGGTTGGGCCTTTATACAAGTGCGTTTCTCAACGAGGTCTGCCATCGGATCTCAGTCCTGTGGCTCTCAGTTATCGAGCAATGGCTCTCTGCCAGGATTTCGAGCATTCTCGTCGTCCTCGACGGGTTTCGATCAAGTCGAGACCGATAAGTCATCGAAGGTCGATGGCTCTTCGAAGCCATCGTCATCAAATGGAGCCAAGTGCTTGGCCAGTGTATGAGAGAAGTGGCGCAGGTGTGATCATAGGCGTCCTTCAGATGAGGGCCCCATTACAAAACTCGTCCTGATTTCTGGGGCATCTTGTATCCCGCACCCGGAAAAGATGGAGAAGGGAGGCGAAGATGCTTACTTTATTTCGGATGATGGACTGTCTGTCGGCGTAGCCGATGGCGTTGGTGGATGGGTCTGGCTTTACCTGCACTCTCACTCTTCTCACTCTTTTTTTAGGCACTCTCGGGCGTGGATGCTGGAAAGTATGCGCGGCTGTTGATGAAAACGGCGAAAGAAGCTGCCGAGAAGTCAACAGAAGATGACGAGTCCAAAATACCCAAGTCTGTTTTGACCGAAGCGCATGGCCTGACCAATGTTCCAGGTACGACCACTGCCTTCCATGACAGCATTTTTGCAGACGGAAGGGATCAGGGTCCTCAACGGCCTGCATTTTGCGTTTGGATTGTGAGGGATCGTGTTTGCATGCATCGAATCTGGGAGACTCCGGTTTTTTCATTTTGCGGAAAGACACCGTCGTCTTCAAATCTCCCCCTCAGCAATACCAGTTCAATTTTCCATACCAGATTGGATACGATACCTCCTTGAATAACACTCCAGATCAGGCAGAGGATTTTTGCGTCGATGTACAACCTGGAGATGTGATCGTAACGGGAACCGATGGACTGTGGGACAATGTCTTCGTAGAAGAGTGCGCACGGATTGTCGTGAACTGCCGTGATGAGGGACTATGTCCAGAAGAATGCTCACTAAAAGTTGCTCGATTTGCACAAGAGCAATCCCTGAGCCTGGAAAGCCGGACACCCTTCTTAAAGGGCGCCAAAGAAAATGGCTATTCTTATTACGGAGGCGGGAAGCCAGATGACGTCACTGTTGTGGTGTCTTACGTATCTCAAGGCAATGCCAAACTGTGAGAAACGTTTCAAACATGAAAACATGAGTGCCATTCGCGAGGAATGACATCATCATTATTCAACGTCGTGATGCAGCTCCTTGTTCGCACCCTTCATCGTGGCACCGTTCCCGTACAACTCAGTCCAGGCGACGGCCTCGCTGAACTGCAATCGACGATTCATGTGAGAGACACCGTGCTTCGGCGAAGTGATGGTGTGGCGTAGAGAGTTTGTGGTATCCCTGCCTGTTGTCAGCGACTGCGTTGTGGTTTGCGAGACGTTCGTGATGACAGTGACGTAGCGGGGTTGACCCCGGGCACAATGGTGTCCCTTTTGCTGCGACTGGTTGGAGGAAAAGGAGGTTTTGGCTCGCTTTTGCGTGTCCAAGGACGCGACACCAAAGCAACGACCAATTTCGAAGCATGTCGTGATCTGAGTGGTCGACGATTGCGCCATGTCAACGCGACAAAGAAAATGGAAGAGTGGAGTCAGAAGGCCAACGATAGGGAACTGGAAAAAATCGCATTGCGACATGTGACGCAACGCGCCCGTGAACAAAGACAAGAAAAACGCAAAGCCATCGATCCCGAAGAAGTGACTCAGCTGTTAGAAGACACCGTCCGTGGTGTCAAGAAAGCCGTCCAAGGTGCCTTAGAAACATCGCAAGCCCAATCCAATCACCGCCGCCACTCCAAGAAACCACGCTTCATGCTTGATGATGATGAGGAGGAAGATGAGAGTGCGGAAGAGTCCGACGATGTGACTGACAAGACAGCAGCGTCTTTGGATATCGATGGATCATCTCATATTCCTACTGATGATACGAAAGCTGTGTTGTGTGATGGGACTGTCAGTATCTAAACAATAATATTAAATAGAAGGCACGAGTCACTGGGAGTGTTCATTCATCGACATCTTCCCATTATCCAACAATAAGTTTGCCCTTATCTTATGTAGTATGGCGGCGGATAAATACGGCCTCTGCACTCTCTCTATGCTGCGAAATCTTTGGAGCTCCAAAAAACAAAATAAAACATGTTGATGAATCTCACAACGCATCCTCATCTCAAAACGCTCCCTAACTCATGGAGCTGAACGTCTCTTTCCATCTCTGACCTGTGCTTTTCTGTATGTTTAGGACAAATAATCAGCTTTTTGGATAAATGAACGCAGTGATCAGGACGACACCTGAGCCAAGCATTGCCTTCAGTGCGCTAAGGGGAAGGTAGTTACCTGGAATGGTAAGCCGTAGGGCATCGAATACAGGTGACGCTATATACGTTGGCTCCTGACATACCACAAGCGTGACAATAATGCAATGGACACCGGAATTTGAGGCAGGACAGATCTCCCGTCACTCTTTCGACCGGCATCCAGTTTCCTTGTAGGACATTCGTTTGGGGTAATTTCATGACGCATGGGATATGGTAAAAACGTCCGCAGATTCCCAGGCTGCATTTTACGACGAGTCCCAGGTGATTGGAACCTTGTTTGCATTGATAGCAACGATGGTTACCAGTGGCACAGTCTTTGCACTTTCCGTTTATGGGCTGAACGCACTTGAAATGAAAAGAACGACGACAGGGCCCCTCACAAAGCCACAAACTTTCCGACATTTCCCCTAGAAAACCAGCCACATTAAACACCGTCCCTTGTATAGGATGGACAGCGATGCGATGAATTTACCTTTGGGTGACAGCTCCGATCTTTTGCCAGGTTTTTCGCAGACAAAACAGATATCCGAAGAGGTTAATTTGTACGTGCGTTTTGAAGGATACTTGCTCGTTGATGATCCACGTCTGACAGATGACGATGGCTTCTTCGGTCCACAGATAAAAGTGAAGTCCATCGATTCTATTTCTTTGGCCAGTTGCTGGTGCAAATCGTCCAACATACAGATGAACGCGTTTGTGTCCTGACTTGCTGATTTTGCATTCCATTCTGGCACGGAGTGCATCATCTCTTTCACCGTGAGATCGATCAAACCGAGGACAAACTTCTTCGGATCGCTGAGCATCCCGTCTGACAGCTCGCCGAAAACCGTACGCGTGACGATCTCCTTCTCCCTGTTTACGAATGGCTCATAGAAGATGCCATTCCTTCACGTGCTCACTCTTTTTGTTCTGCGGGAGCGTCGTCGTCTTTTTTGGCAGGAAGGATCGCGCCGGATGGGGCAGAATCGAGTGCTGAAGCCACGATGGTCATCTGCGGCGCGCATTCCTTATCCTCTGTCTTTGATGTGCCCTTCGAAGTGAGGGGTGCTTCGTCCAACAAAGAAATCACACATACTGTGTCTGTCGAAGCAAGAGAGGACGTCTTTTCATCCTGCAGCACAGCGTCTGACTATTCTAAGAGTGCCTGTTCTCAGCCATACGGATATCTTGGCAGCATCGACAGGCATTGTGGCACTGTGTTCATCTGCAACGTTGGTTTGATGTCCCAATTCTGTCTTCATCCCAGAAGAAAGCTCCAGCTCCTCTTTGCATAGAGATTGGATCCACGATGGTCCAAGATTCTTGAGATTGTCCCAAACGGTCTGAACAAAATGATCCTCCTTTCTCCCCATGACCGTCTCCAAAATCTACAGACAGTAAAAGATGTCAGCCGCCAGCTGAGCAATGCCTTGTCCCTAAGGAAGGACCTGATTTGCTGCCACCATGAGAGATTCGTGCGTCAAGAGCGGTTTGTCTTCTTCTAGACATCGATCTCTTTTGGCTCTATGACTGCCGCCTCCAGGCGTTTCTGGCACATCCTTTCTCTTTCTCTTTGTTGACGAGACATTCCTTTCTATCTTTTTCAGAAGATTCTCCATCACAGATTTCACTTGACCAGCTTCTTGTTGCTGGAGTTTCTTCTCTTTTTGCATTTGCTTCTCGAATCCTTCCACTGTTTTGATCAACATGTCCATCACCTAACGTGCCATACGTACAGGAGGATGCGCAGAGGACTGGCCAACCTGTCGAGCAACTCTCCCTTCGATCTTACGAAGCTTCTTTTCGGTCATCTCTTCTTGATTCAAATTCTTCGTCACGCCCTTCACGAGAGCTTCAAGCACATTTCTCACATCCGCATACACCTGCGCTTCCATTTTCATGAACTGTCTTGAGGCATCGCTGGATCCTCTGACATGACATCTCTTAAGTATGCGCCCGTCAAACGAAGGGTGTTTGATCCACTTGATCTTTGAACGGTTACGGTATGAATGCCTGGAGACTGTGTTGTCTGCATCGTCAAAATGAAAGTCGTCCAACCACGAGATCGTTTCATCGAGATGGTATCTCTTGGCATCCGACAAGGCCTCTGCATTGATTTTGCGCATGATGAGTCCAGCACTTTTCCCAGTCATGTCACAGGGACGCACACAATGTTTAATGGCATTTGCCGCATAGCTCTTGTCGTGCATGATGGTGATGCAGCCTCGCGGCATCGGCACATAGAAAGCGCCATTAGTAAAGCCATAGAGCTGCGTTCCAAACGACAATCTCGAATCGGAGAAGATCCTGAAGCAATGGGCCTCAGAAAATAGACAGATTCCGATAGGAAGTATATGCCTCATAGAGTAGATGGGTTGACAGAATCTCTGTGCATCGTCAAAGTGACTTTGGATGCCTTCCGATCCGTCATGGTACATATTGAGTGCCCACGAATTAATAAACCCTTGTGGAACAATACCACAATCGACTAACGGATTTTCGACCAGTTCCTACAAGACCTCCTCGAAACCAGACACAACTGAGCCGACGGCAAACAACCTTCATCCAAACGGGATGCGACGGTACATCGACCCGTACACCGTGTGCCACACTTGCATCTCTTTCGGCCAATTGCTCTTTCGTCCACAAGTAACGCGCCCCGAAGAAGTACTTGGTACGTTTCAGGGCTCCATTCTTTCCAATCGTAGGGTGGTAACATTCTGGTGGATACATTCCTTTCTGCGAATTCTCATGCACGTCATCGGCTCGGGCTTCGATTTGACTGAGTTCAGAGTGACTGAAAAGTGCAGAGTACGTCGTCACCCCCACGGGAACGGCACCATCTGGTGGTTCAGATGGAAATCCAGGAACGGTTTTCCATTCTTTACCGTTCGAGACATTCCTTCGACACATCGCAGAGGCATAAACATCCAGCTGCTGCGTCGAACATTTTCCACCGCCCTCATTTCTCTGCGCGTCAACACACACTCAGCCGATGCCCAACAGGACACGACTGACATACGAATGTTCCATAGTCTTGTGGTATATAGTCTGGTGGAAAAAAGAAGTCCGTTCTAATGAATTCTCTGTCGCCCATGCACATCTGTCAACCAGATTCTCAACGAAAGATGATCGCGACGATGATCCTTACTTTGATTTTGACTTCAATAAGATCGTATTTGAAACAGTCACGTGTATTGATTAGATAAAAAGGCCAGGGGACATCGAGTAGATGTGACTTCTGGATGCCGGATATGGCAGCCGATGCTTTCACTGTGCTGGCTGAGAAGCAATCCGAATCTGCCGGCAGCGGTGGAGCGTCCTCCAGCACCGTACACAACGTATCGCTCTCCATGGCTCCTTCTCCTTCTCCTTCTAGGGCATCTCTCTTGCAGGTGATCTCAGTAAATGACGAGGTGCCTTGGGAAAGAGAATCATCTTTGGAAGAGCTGCCGCTATCTCTATCGTGTGGCACTGCCGGCATCGTCTTCTTCCTTCGACTGAATACTCTGTTCTCCAAATCTTCTTTCTTGTCATCCACGACAGCAATGACCTCGTGACAGTAATCGATCAACCTGGTTGTATTCCATTGCCGAATGTGACCATGAAGCCATTCTTCGACTCCTAACACCACAGAATTCAACGATGTCTGCTGCAGTCTGCACAGACATGTCATTCCTAAATCCATCAAGGCTATGGCTATGTCTGCACGTACTTATCAAGAGACTTCCACAGATTCTCTTCAACAAACATCTCCAATCTGCAGCTAAGGGTGTGGATTTTGATGTTTGCAGGCGTTGCATTGCTGTTGCACGTAGACACTCTTCTTTTCAGTGTTCGCTGCATAAAAGCAGTCGTCGCCTTGTTTGGTCTTTCAAACGCTTTTCCATCTCTGATGTTAAAACAAGAAGAATTTAATTTTTCTCCCACTCCTGTGGCTAAGGTAGATTTCTGTAGATGAGATGCGGCAACATCTCCTTTCCCTGCTGCCGCATCGATGATCTGCGTCGCCGTGTTCTGGACCGAAGCGAACCAGTCAGAGAGAGAACCGGTTGAGATGACTGGTGTCTCCTCTTGTCCTCCAGGACCATGCCCCGTCATAACAGAAACAGATCGAACAATATGGGATCCACTTCGCACTGCATGGCTGCGTGATGGAGACGATGCGGACATGGTCTTCTGCAGCGATCTCTTTGTAACTAATGACGATGTATCCTTCTCGACCATACTGTCAAAATCCGTCAATGATTTCTGTCCAGCGATCAGCGGCAGAACGTGGGCATCTTCGAGAGAACGGGCGGCATTGCGCAGTGCCCAGGTTCCTCCGATGCCTTTGCGCACCACGATGACCACTTGGACATTGCTCTCGGCAAGGCCACATCTGCAACAGCAGGGATCGAGTGTCAACGACATTGGTATGCCATGAACAAGAGCACAGACAGTTTTCCTCTCTTCATTTCTGCACAGGCCTTCAGCGTTCCGGTGTCTTTGTCCAGCCGATAATGACAACAAAGAAAGACATGATCTCCAATCCACTCATCTACGCTCTTCAAACCTACGGCATGGATTCAGAAGAGCATACGGTTTGGATGCTGGAAGAAGACCGTTGATGACTTGGCATAGAGCACCAAGGGTGAATTTCGCGATCGTCTGGCGTTCAGCTTGGTTGAGAAGGTAGCTCTTGATCAAGAAATCATCTCGATCTGGCATGCGCACCAGCAACACCTCATCCGAAATGATGGTCTGAACCATTTGAGCGATCTGTGGAGATTGTATCCTCTTTGAACTTGGAGGCTGGATCACAATCGGCGGCAGAGCCGTGTACGTATCCGTCACATGCAACTGATGACTTTCGCTTTGTTTCACAAACGAAACGCCACTGGTAAAGGACTCCAATTGCACGTGTGCTGCGCTTGAATCTGTCAGAAATGTCTCAAGAGAGGAAACCACATCGAGCAATGTTCCGTGAAGAAGAGTCAAACGAGCAAGCTCCCAGAAAAGTCTCTGGTGCATGACAGGTTCTTGAGAGATGCATCGATCCAAACGCGCGACCCATAGTCCCATCTCTTGATAGAAACGATCCCAATCATTTTTCTCCTTCTGAAAGAAGACACTTGTCAGGAGCGATCGAGCCAAGAGTGAGAGAGGACTAGAGTTGGGTTCTGTGCCCTTGTCCTCGCAGGCGTCTTGCGTTTCATCACACGCTGCGGGTGCGGATCGGGCGATCGATTCTGCACAATAGATGTGAGTTCTGGGTGCACATGCATCAGTAATTGGATGTAAGCATCCAGTGCCTTGTCCTGTCCCTCGCCCAGTTTCTCTCTGAGCCGATCCTTAAAGCTTTCCAACCATAATGTGATCTCCTGTATCACTGTCCATGTGTCGGCATTGCTGGAGGAAAGAGATGGTGTAATGGGAGCAAGTTTCGCGAATATGAGGTCCGGATTGGCCACGTCTGACAACACGTTTGCTGTTCGTTCGGGATCAAGTATGTAGCTACAGGGTAGCTTCCTTTTTGCTAAGAGCTCATCGAGCAGAACGTTCATGAGAGAGCCCGATTGAGACCGCGTTCGACGGGGCGAAGCTGTTCTCTTTGTCGTCGGGATAACTTCCGCGACGTCGCTTCCTTCTGCCTTCCTTACGGCGCGTCTCTGACCAGCGTCGTAAATTATCGCGCGCAAACTGCGTAGTCGATGCGGTTCTGTCTTGTCAAGGTCGTCCGTCGTGGTATCGTGCTTCTGGACGCCGCCCGCTGTCCTCGACGCTGCTACAAGGTTCTTCAGCATTCCGGTCGTCTGGTCATTCATACCTAAACAGAAATGCAGCAGGTCGAAAATATTGTCGACGTGGGTCGAGGTGGCGTTGACAACGCCGACGTTCTCGGTAGGTGCACCGTCGCGTGTTTGGCCATGCCGCCGAGCGATCTCCGCATTGTGCCTTAGCGCTCGCCATATTGGCGCTGGAGTGAGAGTAACCGTGGGCGACGGCGCGACAGCAGATTCCTGTTCGTTCGCAAGATCTTGAAGTCGCATTGGACGACGCATCGGGATAACGAACACCGTAACGCAACGGAAGAAAAGGACAGGAGTGTTCACCGTTCGTTACTTGAGCAGAAAGACGACAGTTTCTCCGACCCTCATGCAGAGCGGCGTTCTTCGACTCGTTTCGCGGTGCGCAACAAACACGTCGTGCGAGAAGGATGGTTCAAATTCAAGTGCTGTAGGTTTTGTCATCTATTGTCGCCATCATTGCGAATCTAAAGAGCCGAGCCGTCGACGGGCATGAATGGTGGCGGCGGTGTGCATCTCACATTTTAATGCACATCCTGCTGTCAGAAGGGACACATGCACCCTTTAGGTACCAGACCGTCGCGCATTCTGCCAGAAAACGGCTGCGCGCCATGAACCATTGAGACGTTCATGGGGCGGATTGTACGATTGGCTCACAGTGGCACTGCTTGCCCATCTGTCACGTTCGGATACCTGAGACACGCGAAGCGAGCGAGATACGAGGCTCTTTGTATTATGCGATGGCCTTCAACGACGTCACCAAATACGTCCTTCAATTGATTTCCACGTTGGTTCTGGAAAGACGGAGGGGCGGAGAGCGAGATCTCAAAGCGACGAAAACGTCTTCAGTGAGTGACGGAGAGTGAGAAACGCATATGTCCTTCTGCTGCGCATAGAGGGGATCAGAGATCTACAAAGCAAAGATCTCACATTCCAGCGTGATGCATAGAATCGAAGGGTTCAATCTACATGCATCGATGCAAAAGCACTGTCGGGGAGATCTCTCCGTTTTATCCTTTTCCATCCGAAAACAGACTATATGCATGTTCGTGAGATGGCGTCTTCGTCTTCGTCCTTGTCGTCGTGAGAACGCACAGCGATGATGCGTCGATCAGATTTCGCCAGATGTTATCGTCGCCGCAGATGTCGGTCGTCATTTGTATTGCGTACATCCATCCAGTAAATGCTATCCAAATGGGTGAGAGATGTCAACGAGGCGTCTGAGATACAGACGAACATCTCTACAGCCTGATCGATCGGTCACGCATTTGACACCTCCACCAGAGAAAGACTTCTCGCCGATGCAGATGCCTATAAAAGAAGCAATCGATGCGATGTCTCTCTCAGAGTAAAGATCCAGGATGCGGGTATGTACATGGAGCGTCTATTAAGCGTCGCGGGATCGAGCAGTGATCGACCCGGGCAGAAGCTGACGCGGGATCCAATTGAATGTGCTCAGCCATTCGCGCACTCATAGCAAAGCAGATTGGTTCATTCATCTTCGACCATCTCGTCATCCAGAACGTGCCTGGACGTCGATCAAAGTCGTTCAACCGTCGACGCAGCATGCAACGCGCCTTTTTGCGGAGACCATCTCGTCGCTCACAGATGCATATTCTGCACCTCCGTTTCGCGCTTGGCCCTTTGCAACAGCGTCCAAAACGCAATCTCCGAGGAGAACGGTGTGCCTAGGCAGCAATGCATTTCACGTCATCCACCGGCATCGTTCAGTACTTGTCCATCAAGAGCCCAGAAACAGAAATGCATCGTCAGGCAGCTATCACTTACCGCAGGCGTTGCATCGTTCACTGCTGCAGTAACGTCGACTCGGATGCCGTTGTGTTCCATGTCATGCACTCACTGCACGACTCGCCGAGTCGTCGCATAATGAAAATGGCGGTTCATTATCGCGCAATCGTATTCGTCCACTGACGCCGACAGCCTTTTGCTGCTCGTTGACCCTTCTGTCTTCTCTCGGATCTTCTTTGCGCCCACTTTCCCTCAGGTGCATTTCATTGCGTTCTCCGTCTTCACATCACGTCGACGCGTCATTTGGAGTCCGTCTCTGCGGCCTGTGGGCTGTCGACCTCCGACAGACAATACCATGCAGACGGGCGACGAGATTCCGAATGCCGCTGGACATAACGAGGCTCGTAGTGGTCCTGTCACTCGGCGACAACGAAATCTTGTCAACGGCACGCCTCCGAGCTTCGAAAAATCGCAGCAACAGCAACGCAGAAATACAGTAAGACCGTCGTATCGATGTATATGCACCTGGGGTGAGAAGTGCCTGTTAGGGTTCCGTCATCGACGTCTCCAAATTGAAGGTAGCGACGCAACGACGTCTTTGCTGCCGCGAGAGAGATGCTCTCTGTATGCAGACAATGTCGCTGCGGAAATACGTTCGTCTCTACGATTTGCGTGAAGTCCAACCGTACAGCTCTAAATTCGATCTATGCAGAATTGTGGCGGAACACTTGGATTCCATGGTTAGCAGACGTTTCTAACACAGATCTCACTCTTTTGGAATGTTAGATTATTGACGAAGATCAAGTGCTCTCGAATTTGATCGAGAGACTCCGCAATGACAATCCCTTTTAGACCCCATCCATCCGTCTGGTCGTCATCTTTAGTCATCATCCGTTACAAAACAGTGTAGACTGCTTTTTCCGCTTTGAACTGCTTTTCTGTCTGACGTCGCTGTGTTGCCATCAGTTTGCCTTGCCGTCAGACATTGTTGAGCTATTAAACAACAACATAGTAGAGAAACAGATGGATCCATGTGTAAACAAAGCGTCTGCAACGTTGATGTTGTCTCGTCATCATCAATGCCGACAATCGATCTCGAAAGAGAACCACCACGCGATGCGGTCGTGAATCAAGAGCGAGAAAGTAAGGATGCACTTAGCAATGCTGTCTAAACGAAATAGATACGTCATGCATCGACACTTAAGAAAAAGCACTGTCTCCAAATAGATTGGATGTTGTGTCCTTATTGGCCACGACAGCAGATGATGAAGAATCTTGAGTTCCGGGGAAAGCTGTTGCAAAACCAGAAAAATCTGCTTCGAAGCTGGCGTTCTGCGTCGATTCTGTCTGCTGCGACGGAAAGACGGGATTGTCATCGAAGGCAGCGAAAGAAGAGGACACTGGATCGGGCGGCGGCGCTTCCTTTGGGACAAGAGGCGGCGGCGCAGGTTCATCAAAACTCACAGCAAAGTCAACGATGGGTGCTTTGGAAGGCGTCGTTGATGTGACAGCAGGCGGACTGGAAATGTCGGTCACAGGAAAGGCGCCGAAGTCTGCAAAATCCGCCGCCGGAGCTTGCGTGGCCGTCGCTGTGACCTGGAACGGATCTTCTGTAAAACCCATTGCTCCTGGGGCAGGCGCTCCTGTGTTAGTCAACGGTGTCTTCGTGGTTTCATTCATCTCTGCAACATGCCGTCCGCGTTTAGCATTTTTTGGTTTGATGGGACGGATAGATAGGTCTTACTTATGTTGTTGACAGCTTCCTGTATGGCTTTTTCGAATTCGGCATCCATGTCGTCTTTAACGTCAGGGAAGGCATCCACCAACACGAATCCATCCTCTTGCCAGCTGGATACATCGATACCGGCTCCGATCAAATCATCCGACCACGTAACGTCGTTTCCGTACAGGCTCAATCGTGCCTCGACCGGAATCTCCACCCCAGCCTTGCATGCATGAGAGTGCAAATTAGAGTAGACACGTGCGGATTCCCGAAGGAGTTTTTGCGTCATTTCCGTATCGTTGGATTCCTTGGTGGACTCCACCTGAGAACGTGGAGTCATTAGACCTGCCGTTTGCTGAGACATGTCGCACCTGAGACATAATCTTGTCGATGTCGGCTGAGGCAGAATGCACTTCGGCCTCTGCAGCCGCACACGCCATTTGCAGATCGCCCTGTCGCCGCTGAAGGAGCTCCTGTTGATGTTTGAAGCTCTCCAGCTGGATGGCAGTACAGATGGACTGTTACAGAAGACGATGTTTGTGATGGGCGCCTACTTCGGCGATGAGTTTGTTGCGTCGGGCTTCTGTGGCGGCCACGGAGTCTTGCAGTCCTTGGATCTGCATTTCCACCTGGTGTATCATCTCTGGTTGGACACGCTCCTGTGCTGTCAGCTGCTGCTCAGCTTCCGCCAGTTTTGCCTCCGCTTCTGCTTTTCGCCTCTCTGCCTCTTGCAACATGGTTGCGTGATTTCCGGCTTCGCGTGCCGCCTCTTCTGCCCCGTATCGAATCTGTTCGTATCTTTTTTCGGCTTCCACAGCAAGATCCTGTTCTCTTTTCAGCTTCTCTTGCACTTCCATGATGGCAACATCCATTCGGCTCTTGAACAACATCAACTCCTGCAGTGCTTTCTCATAGAATTCTCTCTTGTTCCTGGCCATTTCTGCACTCTGATCTATTGCATACAGTTGCTGGTCTTTTTTCTGTGCTTCCATCTTTTCCGCCATCAATCGATCCCTGTTCAACAACAGACGGCTCGTGATGGCAATGCGAGAAATGAGACACTCTGCCTTTGAATAGGATCCAGCGTAGAGACCATGCCTTCATTGGCAACAGGACCTCTCCAACCCGGATAACCCGCAGGCTCAGGAGCCTGATAGACGGCTCGATTTGGAAGGGATGGAATGCCACCTTGGCCATAGCCTTGTTGCTGGACGCTGCCATGTCCACTGCTTTGCGCAATGGTCGGAAACACACCAGCTGGCAGCGCTGGCGGAAGCGGAATACCCTAGAAGACCATTTGTGAGATGACTGAGTGAAAGGCTGACTGTTTATCGTCACTTGTTTCGTTGTCTCAATGAGATAGAGACATTTGACGAACTGATCTCGATTGATGTGTCCAGCGTGGCCGGCCGCCAGTTGCCATATCTGTTTCAAGGTGTTCCTATCCACACCTCGACTTGAAAACAGTTCAATGCATTGCTGCCCCTATCATCATTCCCACACACACTACTGTTGGCAGTAACATGATATCCTTCTTACTTGCACCAGACCATCGTAGTCTGTATCGAGAGATTGAAACATCTGTCCGTAACGCGTTGCTTCTTCTATCGGTAGAGGAGGGTATTTCACATCTGTCCGACCTCCAGTATATTGATACGGCACTTGGCCTCCTCCTGTGACTTGTACGTTCGGAGTGTTGCCCGATAGAGACCCTCCTGTATACTGCATAGGGGGTGGCTGGCCGTGCCCACCCGTGTACTGCATAGTAGGCGGCTGGCCGTGCCCACCCGTGTACTGCATAGTAGGCGGCTGGCCGTGCCCACCCGTGTACTGCATAGTAGGCGGCTGGCCATGTCCACCCGTGTACTGCATGGCAGGGGCTGCGGACGGTGTCCACGTTTCGGGCGTCAGTCCAGACAATTTAGGCAGCGGAGGCGGTGGTGCTGTACCCATCAGCAGCTGTTGAGCTTGCATTGGCGTGAAAGCTCCTCCGGACAACTAATCCCACCAACAACACATCCCGTCACATCACTCAATCCTTCTGTATGGAGTCACACCTGAGCAAGCGACACAAGACGTATCGCTCCATAGAATTGCTGCTTGTTCATGAAAGCCTGTGTCCCGGCCGTTTTGCCCCAAATCTGCCACACCAATCAACGCCATTCTGAAGTATGGCATTGCGTGTCACTTCTTTGAGGGTTTCGCGTGGAAGACCCGAACGTTGAAAGAAAGTTATCGCTTCCGTTCCCTCGATGCGGCCGTCGCGATTAGCGTCGGCGATTGCGAACCACCGTTCCAATGTATCAGCCTCCCCCGCCATCGTAAACAGTTACTGTATTGATTCGTAAAGTATTGAGTACAGGATATCCGTCTTCGAGGTAACGTGAACGTCGTCGACGGACAATCGATCACTCGGTCGCGATTCGATGACGTCAGGAATGGAATCATCATTGTGAAACCGCTGGCGGGAACATCGACGCGACAATGGAGACGATTGTGACGTCCGAAGAAAACGATCTGCTGCTGGACTTCCTTACCGAACTCGGTGAACTTCGACACTCCAATATCGATCATCGATTAGCGATGATGTGAAAAAGGGTCGACGAACTCATTGGAAGAGAAGAGCCTTATTCTCGATCGTTTCTCCTTCGAAGCTGCTAAGCTCTACATCGAGTGCGTTGCAGGGGGTATGTTCGTTCGGGATCGATGTATGGATGTGCAGACTTGCCAAGGGGGATGCGGCGCTACGCCTAGAGGCTGGGTTTCTATCACTCGTGCACATCATTTACTGTGGCCAACACTTCGCCGATCGCATCTCACATGTTCACTTCTTTCCTCACGACGACACAGATCGAGAAAGAGTGATGGTAGAGTTTGCGTGAATGGTATGAAATGTTTTATCAAGAACTGAAAGAGGATGCCATCGCTGTTAAGCATGTTGCAAGAGATGCCTTTCACTGGTCACACTCTTCTCACACTTTTCGATGATGTGACTGCCAGTCTCTCTAGGGGGACGGTTTGCCATGATTTGACAGCTGGTCTGTTCGAGAAGGCAAAAGCGATCGTGCTGTTGCATCCTGTCTTGTCAATAGATAAAGAAGCGGCCAGCGAGAAGCAGATCTTTCAGGTCCGAGCTCTCTTTAGCATCAAGATGACAGCTATGAGATAAATGATGATTTCTCTGTCGGTGCTGTTCAGGCTAAAAGCTTGTCGGATTTGGTGGATGTCATCGAGGCGCGTCCGATCGTGACGCGATTTGAAACCTCGGAAAACCATATCCGTTATGAACACATGGAGAGCTGTCTCTTGCAGACGGCATATCAAGCATGGCACCAAGACAAATGCTTGGCATTTCAGGGCGACGTGCAAGATCGTCGACTGGTATTGGGCTTCGAATTCAGCGGCAATATGCAAAACATCGCCAATATCTTGAACGGAAACGTCAGTCGTCTTGCCTTCGATCGTGCCAGGGTGTGTGACGATGTTTGTTCAGGAGACATGTCTGAAGGAATATGCAGAAGACGAATTGGCATTCTTTGTGGCACGGGTGTTTCACGTACCGCGTTTTGTTTCGAGTCATCTGCAGCTGCGTATCGTCTGGGACGGCATTGTTGGAAGAAGTGGTCCCCAGTTTTCCAAGTGGAATCCTTCGTTGAGAGCGTTGATGATGGATGTATTCAGCTTTGATCATAAACGCCTGCTGGCGCATCTGTCCAATCAGGACATCCCGTTGCGTATCTTTACCAGACTGATGCTGGGCATCGCCCTCGATGCATTTTTCGAAGATGAGGAAGCATTGAGCAGAGATCCTTTCTCTTCCCTCGAAAATGAATCGTTCTTTCATCACTTTTCTGCGAAACTCTGCTCGCAGATGTGTCACATCAAGGACGTACTGCGTTTGATCCTGTTCTGCCCGGGATTGGGAGCAGAGAAAGCAAGAGATCTTCTGATCAGCACGAATGTATGGAGCGTCCGCCTCTTAACCGTCGGTCTTCTGATGATGTATCATGATATCTAGATTCGCCGAGACGATATGCGAAGGAGTGTGATCGAGTTTCCGTGCACAGTAGAGTACAGAGATGTGTACCGCAGCAAGGTGGAATCTGCAGGTCTGACAGATACCATGGAGAACCTCATGGGTCATGCAAATCAGATCGAAGGGCGTTCTGGCACCGCTGCAGTGCATTTCCGCAGAGCTGGAATAACAGAGGAACACAACACTGCCATGAGAGACGTCGAAAGGACACTGGCAGAGATTCTCACGCATGACAAAGACAACTTCATGCGTGCACTCCAGCTCGAGGCACTGCATATCGAAAAGCTCCTGAGCTCAGCCATCCAGCGGCAGCATATCGTGAACAACATCCACACCGTCTTGAAGGACATGCACCATGCTCTCAAGCAGAAGGCTGAACTGTTGGACAGGTTAGCATTTTTCGTTGCCTCTCATGAAGAGATCGAAGCAGAGAGTCACTATGGACTGATGGTCGCCGTGACGATTCTCTTGAAGAAAATGCCAGAGGATACGACTCGTGCGCTCGGATCAGAAGACAGTCGGCAGTTACAGGACGACTTTGAATCTATCTTTCGTCATCCACGTCTCTCTCAGGAGCTCAGCCTCTTGTTGGCGGTGCGAGTGGTCTATATCGCTTACCTTTTCGGCAGTCACATCGCCGGCTATCTCATTTTCGATCGAGATTTCATGCGAAGCATTCTGGCAATCATGCAGAACAAGTGCTTGAGTGGGATCGATCCGACCGATGCTTTACAGAAACGCATTCTGACATCTATACACGAGCATCTGACAGATCAAGACTGAGATGATTCCTTCTGTACGGACTGCTGAGTAACAATGTGTGTCAAGGCTTTGAAAGTAAAGGGCTCACTCGAGGCCAACATCGACAGCATTTTGCGATTGATCCAGATGTTTTCGGTCTTCAAGCCATGCATGAAGGCACTGTATGTGATTCCATGCTCTCTTGTCCCGGCACCGATCCTTTGTATCCAGAGCTTCCGAAATTCGCGTTTCTTCTCTCGGCGGCTTTCGTACTGAAAGACCAGCGCTCGTTCGACCCGTGGACGGGCAATTCGGATGCAGTTCTTGCCTCGACCCTTGAACCCCTTGGCCAGCCTCAGCACCGTTGCCTTATCCAGCGGCATCTTGCACAATGATGTGACGTTTACTGTGTGTTCGCTATTTCGTCGACATGCTGAAACCTTCGCGTTTGTATAAGCCAAAGCCGACAACTGACCCGACCTATGACCTCCTTCGCTCTGAGACGGCACCACTCGGTGCCTTCTTCCGCCCGCAGTGTATTGCCGTCATCGGTGCGACGGATCGGCCCGGAAGTGTCGGCAAAACAGTCTTATGGAATCTGATACGTCATCCATTCGGCGGAACTGTCTTTCCGATCAATCCAAAACGAAAGAGCGTCCTGGGCGTCAGAGCCTATCCGACCGTCAAGGAGACACCGGACCAAGTTGAACTCGCCCTGATTGTGACTCCTGCCGTCACGGTGCCGAAACTCGTGAAAGAATGCGTCGATGCCGACATACGTGGCGTCATTATTCTCTCTGCCGGGTTCAAAGAGATTGGCGAATCCGGAATTCAGCTGGAGAAGGAGATTCTGGAGGCGATTCGAAAGAGTGAGACACGTGTGATTGGGCCCAATTGCTTAGGACTCATGAATCCTTTGACGGGACTGAATGCAACATTTGCTAGCTCCTTGGCCAAACCAGGCAATGTCGGATTCATCAGTCAAAGCGGCGCATTGTGCACAGCCGTATTGGATTGGAGTCTGGAAGAGAATGTCGGCTTCAGTGCCTTTGTCTCGATCGGTTCCATGCTTGACGTGAACTGGGGAGATTTGATTTATTACTTAGGAGATGACCCACGCACGCACAGCATTGTCATTTATATGGAATCGGTGGGGAATGCACGGAGATTTCTCTCTGCGGCACGAGAGGTGGCCATGACCAAGCCGATTATTGTGATCAAGGCTGGGAGAACAACAGAAGCGGCAAAGGCAGCGGCATCGCATACAGGATCACTTGCCGGCAGCGATGCTGTACTGGATGCTGCTTTCACTCGCTGTGGCGTCATGCGTGTCAACACCATCGCTCAGCTATTCAACTTGGCGGAAGTCCTTTCAAAACAGGTGACGCATGGATGACGTGACCTTTGGGATTGGACCGTAGAGAATCGGATGGCTATGTTTTTAGGGACAGAAGCTACCAGCAGGTCCACGACTGACAATCATCACCAATGCAGGGGGTCCAGGGGTGTTGGCCACTGATGCATTGATGTTGACTGGAGGAGAATTGGCCACTCTGTCCGATGAGACACAAACGGCCTTAGATGCTATCTTGCCATCCCAATGGAGTCACGGCAATCCCATCGACATCCTGGGAGACGCCGAACCCGAACGCTATGCCAAGACACTCGAAGTGTGTGCTCAGGACGCGAACAGTGATGGACTGCTGGTGGTATTGACCCCTCAAGCCATGACCGATGCGACGAGTACCGCAGAGAAACTGAAGAATGTGACGGAGACCGTGAAGAAACCTGTTTTGGCAAGTTGGATGGGAGGCCCAGATGTGATGCCAGGCGTCTCCGTTTTGAACAAAGCAGGCATTCCAACCTACTCCTTCCCCGATGCCGCCTGCGAAGTGTATAATCTGATGTGGAAATACAAGCACAATCTTCAATCCCTCTACGAAACGCCGACCCTGTCCAGGAAAGGAAAGCTCACGGATTACATGAACGGGACAGATTCCAGTCAAGGCGAATCTGTTCAGGGAATGATCGACAAAGCCCTTCGAGAAGGCAGGACGATCTTGACAGAACTGGAATCGAAGAAGCTCCTCTCGGAATACGACATTCCAACTGTCCAATCACTCTTCGCAACCTGTGCAGAAGAAGCAGTGGCTCAAGCTGAGGCTATGGGATATCCCGTTGTCGTCAAGGTTGTTTCCAAGACGATCACACATAAAACGGATGTCGGCGGTGTTAAGCTCAATGTGCATTCATCCGAAGATGTGCGCCAGACTTTTGAAAAGATGCAAAAGTCGATCACCGAAAAGGTCCGTCCTTTCAAATTTATTGCGTGGCGTGAGGATGGGTATTCTGTAGTTTGGCGAGGAGCACTTTGAGGGTGTCTCGATACAGCCGATGGTGTCACTCAGTGATGGATACGAACTCATTATCGGCAGCAGTGTGGATCCTCAGTTCGGTCCTGTCTTGGTGTTCGGTTCCGGTGGATCGCTGGTCGAAGTTTTCCAGGATCGCAGCATCATGTTGCCTCCGCTGACCACAACGTTAGCCAGAAGAATGATGGAGACGACAAAAATCTACAAGGCATTGAAAGGCGTCCGTGGCCGTTCCTCAGCTGATCTGACCGAACTGGAACACCTCCTTGTGCGTTTCAGTGAACTGATTGTCGAGAATCCACGCATTAAGGAATTCGATATCAATCCATTGCTAGTCTTTGAGGCGTCACACAGATTCCCTCTTCTGGCGCTGGATGCCCGTGCTGTTCTCTTTCCGGCTGATGTGCCCGACAAGGACCTGCCGAAGACGGCCATTCGTCCCTATCCTTCACAGTACATCTCCCACTGGACGTTATCGGATGGAGAGCACATCGTTATCCGTCCTATCCGTCCAGAAGACGAGAAGAAAATTGCAGAATTCCATCGAACCTTATCGGAGGAGAGCGTCTACTTCAGATACTTCCATTCCGTCAAGCTGGACACTCGTGTGGCCCACGAACGGCTGACAAGGATCTGTTTTATCGATTACGATCGTGAAATCGCTTTGGTCATTGAGCACGAAGGAAAGGACGGTACAGAGATCATTGGTGCCTCTCGCCTCAGCAAGTCACATGAAGGCATCAATCAAGCAGAGTTTGCTATGCTGATCACGGACGGCTATCAGCGCAAGGGACTCGGAACGGAGACGCTGAAAAGATTGGTTGATGTTGGCCGCCATGAGAAAATTGAAACGATCGTTGCGCAGATTCTGCCGGAGAATATGGCAATGCAGCGTGTCTGCGAGAAGGTTGGTTTCGAGATCGAGTTCGATCACGAAAGCGACTATGTCCGAGCTCGACTTCAATTGTAGCATTGCCCGAAACGATCTATGTGCTTCTCATAATATAAACATGTACTCACGTGTTTGCATTGTGTAATCTCAACGTCACATCATTTCGTGCAATGCGTTTCCGAAGTCGTCGGGCGTCGCTGGACAAAAATCGCGCCGACGATCTTCTCTGTTGTTCACCGAAGGAAAATGAATTTCGACAGGTGATTTCCTGACTTCCTATTCTCACACTTGTCACACTTTGACGAAAGGGAGTGAAAATTGATGAAGACAGACTATGCCACATCATTGAGGCCGTAAATGTATGCCAAGCGAGAAGTATTGCCATCTACACAGTGCTCGATGATTTCTCCAACAGGAACTCGAATTCGCACGGATTGATGAGAGCTTCGTAGAATCCACCGATCGAGCCGTAAGTCAAATCTCGGAAGATAAAAGCTTCAGTACGAGATCCTAGATGCGCCTTGTGCGACTCCTGCAATGGGGTCTTGAAGTTCGGAAGACGAACGATCATGTGATGAGCCTCCCTCAAGACAGAAACGGCTCCGAACTCACAGAATGGCCATCTGGACACGGAGTTGTTTCTCTTTGTGTGTTTTTTTTTTCGAATAAAGGAGCAATTCAGGAGATGCAGCAACAAAGTCCCACGAATGCACCTGGTATGGAGTTTAGATCGCCGAGATCGGAAGAAAGATCGCACAGCATCGGAGAAGAGCACAGTTTAGTTGGGGGATCTCAAAATGCGGAAGAGTACAGGGATCGTGCGTTTTCACGCGGCCACCCGTCTTTGTTCTTCTCGACATCTGCCTCACCTGCCAGTTCTCAGATTCGAGTATTCGCTTCAAGGCAGCCAAGACCATCCACGGGTCCTTTGATTCATAGAACGTGCTGAAGATGCAAGAATGGAGAATCGAAAAGCTTCTGCAGGAAAAATCGGAACTCGAAAAGGTCCATAGCCAACAGAGCCGCGAAGCTGAAGAGCTAAGAAGAGAGAACATACAAGTGTGCAAAGCAGTGAAGTCAGAAACGCATATCTGCCTTTGATGCTCGTTCTGATACAGGTTTCGGAAAAGATCCTCGATTTGGATGCACAGGCGGCGAAGATGCGCAGTGCTCTTCGAGAAAGGCAACAGTTACTGGAACAGACGCAGCACAAACACGCGAGAGATATCGATGAAAGAGTTCGGACCGAGAATCGATTGAAAAACGACATCGAGTCATTGAAGCACGAAGTCGATCTCAGAGACAGCAGCATTCGGTAAGCCTTGGCAGTTCCTTGAAGTGCCACCGTCATCATTGGAGATAGAGACCTCGAACAACGAAAGAAAACCGTTGAAGAGAACAGCTCGGCGTTGAAGCATTGTTTGAGTTACTACGGTTTGCTTCCCACAACGACAGAAGACTCCTGGAATCGAGAGATGATCCAACAAGTCAATGCAAAGGACATTGCTCTCAGAGAACTCTCCGAACGTTTTAACGAAGCACAGGAGAAACAGGCAAAGAGAAGATAAGATTCAAGATCGCGATGACGTTTCGTGATGATGATAGGTTGCTCTAGTGGAAGCTTATGAGCGATTGGAAGCCGAGATGAAGCTGGAGACAGGAAGAGCTGTCGAGAAACATAAGGGCTGTGTCGAGGAGCTTACCAAAAGGCTCAGAATGATCGAATGTGAATTGGAGACATCTCGGCGTAGTTACGAAACGCTGGAGCATTCGTATGGGCGACTCGAATCGCAATTGGCAGAATCTACAAGACAGAATGCTATGTATGAGGAAGGAGTGTATGGTCTGTCAGAGGTCGGCAAACATGCCTGTGCACAATTTGTGTACAGACATGTCTGTAACTAGGCGGTGGAGAATATTAAGGAATTAAAAGTCCGTTTAATTGAAGCCAAAAAGAAACAGGAAGAACTCGTATGGACTGCAAACCAGCTGTCTGAGCAGCTCGAAGATGCGGATGATGAAAACGCGAAACTCAGAGAGCAAGTATAGTCGGAAGAAGACCCTGGGAATCCATACATGTCTGTGTGATACAGTTGGGAATACCCCTACGAGAACACATTTGCACCGAGGAAGGTTCCGGAATGGGGAGAACGTTGACCCGGTCGCAGTTAACAGCTCTGAATCGTCAGTTGGAAGCCGAAATCGATGATCTCGAGAAGGAAAGATCATCTCTCAAGACCCAACTGAGACTCAAATGCACAGCCTATGGAAAAGATGCTGTGGAGGAGGGTCTAAACGAAGCCCAATCGCAGTTGGTGCTCATGTTCATCGAAGAACTGCAGTCGTCGAGTGATGCCTCCTCTGCAAACTCCAAAACACAGATCATACAGCATCTATCGAAGAAGGTCGGCAGAACGTGTATCTAGAGTTCTTTGGAAGAATGCTTCGAAGCAGATTGAGATTCTAGAAGGCCAGTTGCAACAGAGAGCTACCAGTACTTTACACCCACGATTACGAGCAGCTAACGATCAGCGAATCTTCGATCAAACCAAGAAGGCCCTGACTGATTTGAAAGAAACTGTTTTGAAAGGAGATGGCACAGAACAAACAGAAAACGGTGGGTACAGTTCGGTCTTGGAACCACGAGCTAGCCTCCTTGTGACTGACCGACAGGAACGGCAATGATGCCGGAGGGTTCGGAGATCGCTCACAAGGTGGACTGTTTGATGGAACTGGTGACAGACGCAGAAAAGAAAGTGACCGACACCACTCTACGCGATGCTTTTGCGACGGATATCGACCATCGCCACTTTCCAGAAGCTTCTTGTGGCTTATCCTTTCAACAGGCATAAAATAACGGATTGCATCTGTCTCAGTGGAAAAGCTGCTGAAAGAACAAATGCAGTCATTGGCCAGAGAAGTGGCCGAGTTGCAGATTGGACGGGATCAGCTACGGCAAGAGAACGAAAAGCTCAAGGCAACGAAGCCGTCAACAGATGTGGACTGCCAAACAGGTCTGGTCTTTCGGTGGCTCGGCACAAGTGTCGGCGCCAAGCAACACGTCAACGCCGTCTGTCCTTGTTTCAGAGATGCAGGATGTCGTGTCTCTGTCTCACATAACGGCCATCTCTGCCCTGAATGAAAAACTGAAAGAAATGCAAAAGATCTGTCGACTGTACAGAAACAAACTAAAAGAGATGGAAGAGACGCACATCGTTTCTCAGTCTGCTCTGAAGTCGGAACTCGAACAAACACAAAAACAAAACGAAGAGTCTACAAAGCAGGCACGAGAAATATTCTTTTCCTTCGTATGAGACCGCGCTCTAGATCTGTGAACTTAAACTCTCCTTGGAAGCGGCGCAGATGCTGAACAGAGAGCTCGAGAATGGATTGTCAGTCACATCACGGCACGATCCAGAACAGATAAAGGCTAACGGCCAGAAACTCGTTCGCGAGAAAGCCCTTCTCCACGTAACCATGACTACCCAAATCGTGCATCTCAAAAGATGTGTATCCTGTTCAGGTGAAATGTCAAAAACTGGAGCAGCGATTGAAAACTGCGACTGAGGCTGAAAGGCAGTGGAGTGAATGGCGTGCTGAATTGAAACATGTCACTGAGGATGCCATTGTTGCTCTGCGAACGGAGATGTATCTCCTCAAACATGCAAACAGAAAGCTCAAACTGAAGCTGCTTGATGCGATGCATCAATTGGACCAATCCATGCCAATAAAGGCAGGGTATCACTCAAGTAGCCTTTCCACGATGCATTCCGAAACACAGGCTTTCTGCGATCTCTGCCATCACCACGAGAAAACGAGAGCCAAGTTGATGGGCGATTTCGTGGAACAGATGTCCGTTCACAGAAGATCCCAATCTGATCTCATCGCAGCCAGAAAGAATGCAGCGTTCTGGATGCAACAGTAAAGAATCGCGAGAACTCAAAAAGATATCATGCACTTTGTCTTTCAGATACTACGGCATCTCAGCAGTTCAACATCATCTTGAGCATGGAACACGTAATAGATTAGAAACACCAAACGAAGATCTATACCGATCCCTTCCAGGGAATCCACTCACAGCAGATGTGCTCAACAATAAACTGAAGAGGGAGTTGGAGGTCGAAGAAAGAAAAAGAAAGCAGGCAGAAGGGAATGTTAAACAGATGGAGGTGAGATCTTTTTTGCCGATCATTCGAGCGTTCAAAAATGCATGCAGGAGCATATGGATGTACTGAACGAACAGGTGTTGGCATCAGCAAAGGAGCTCGATCAGACAAGACAACTTGTTTGGGAACTGGAGGAACAGATATCTCAGGCGCGTAACTGTTCTCATGTTAGGATGGTGGCTGCACTTCATGAGGCAGAAATCGAGATTGAGCGGCTGTCCCTTGATGTAATGTGACAGAGCATGTGTTCCAACCCAATGTTTGATCCTGTAGAATGAACATTTTTGGAAAGGAACGAGGGATGGAAGCATTCAGGAATGTTCTGGAGCTGGAGCCATCATTTGCAGAACACCATCTATTGTTCCGTTGTATGAAGAAGACGATCAACATTGTTGTCAGACGTTGCAGAACGACAATGAGACGAAGAGATTGCAGGAAAGAGTCCTGGTTCTTCAGAAAGCTTACAGAACTGTATATCGACAGAATACAACCTTGCAACATCAGCTTGTCTGGACAGAGAAATTGAGATCAGACCTGGAGGACCGCCTGTTTCAATTTCCCAAGTTCGCTGAACAGAGCATCTCGATGGACAGCGATGAGAATCGATGCCGATCGATTGAAGAAGCCTTTACGAGACAGAGATTGAAGACATTGCTAGACGAAAATGCACATCTCCATCAGTACATGCACAAACTCGCACTATCTTTAGACTCCCAGCAAACATCTCTCTCAAGAGAAGACAAATCGGAGTCTAACGCGTGGTCGGTGTCGAAGCAAGAGAAGGCAACTGCGGATCGAAAGCTCAAAAGTGCTGAAGAAGAGGTGCGGCCAATTGAGTCGCTCTTTTGCCGAAAAGGACTATACGGCATGTTGTGTAGATTTCTTACTTGCGATGCAAGGTGCAGAGGTTGGAGGAATCTCTAAAGGACCTAGAGAACACTGCAATCTCTGCTCAAGAAGATTGCAGACAAGAGATAAAGAAATCGAGGGACCTCTGTGAAAGCCTGGAGGCTCAACTACTAGAACAGCGACGGTTGACGGACAAACAAATGAACTTCTGTCTCTATCATGCCTTCTTGAATACACTTGGTTTACGCAATAGCCATAAAAGCGATCCTGAAAAGGAAAACGACTGCAGACTTCTTCTGAATCAGGTGATGACAAGTGGATGACCTCTCTGAAGGAGCGAATTGATAAGAGATCGTTCAAACGTTGTAGATAGATCTTGTCAAAGACATCAAAATAGAGATGGAAGACCTTAAGTACAAGCATCGAGAGACAGAGATGGCACTCAAGAAAGAAATGAATAGAAATGGTGGATTGGAAGAAGAAATCGTTTGCCTTCGGAGAAGAATGGCCGAAGAAGAATCGCGACAACGCAAAGAAGCCTCAATCGAGGTCTGTTTTCTCCAAGTCCCCGACACAAAGCATAATCATCGACCATCATCAGGAGACTTCTGTCGTCGAGCGTCTGCTGCAAGACTTGAAGGCGCAGCTGCGTCTGAAAGATGCCAAGATTGCTGAACTGACGCAGATAAAGTGTGACACGAAGATTGGAGATGTGGTGAGAATGCCGAGTTCGATGCTAGAAGGATAGAGAATCCAATGTTCGAAGTCTCTCTGGTGCTCAGGAAGTCGAGCAGAGGGGCGACGGGGCCCGTGTGCTCCTCAGTCAAGAAAGGGAGCTGTCTTGGTACGAAGAACAGCTTAAGGAAGCTGAAGAGAAGCTGAAGGCATTCCAAGCGACATACGAATCCGAATTGCTTGCCAAAGAGAAACAGATGAAAGAATTGCTCCGCGAAAAAGAGAACAAAGAAAACCCTGCCAAACATGATAGATCAAGAAACAAATGGCAAAGACAACTGAAGGAGAAAGATATGACGATAAAACAACTCAATGAAGCACTCGAGCTTCTCAAACAACAACGTCTGTCGGACAGCAAAGACAAAACAACGGACAAGTTTCTGATAAATGATTTTCGATGGACTGACGCTTCATCGAATACAGGCGCCGTTCATCGATGGACTCGATTCCACAGAGATTCGCGTCAAATGCAGAAGATCTTCGCTCTTGGAAAGCTCAAAGACTGAAAGAAATCCGTCTACTCCAGAACAGGATCAGAGAGGCAGACGATCAGTTAAAAGAGCAAGATGAACAGATAAAGGACACGAAGAGCAATCTACAGAAAGAACGCGAGATCAGTACACGTCTACGGATCCAGATAAAACAACTGAGGCAGAAGACTGGGATGGACAGCAGCACAACACAGGCACTTAACTGACAGCAGTGATCGTTGAGATACGGTGCGAAGAAGAAATGATTGTAGGACAGGCGGGAGCATGTCGAAGAAGCCCAAGAGCGTATGAATGCATTGATTGCTGAGAATGAGCTCCTGAGGAGACAAACAGGGAGAGGCAGCGGCACCCAGCCGCTGGATTTCAATCAATGGAAAGAGCAAAAGAGACTGCAACAGAAGATCCAAAGCCTAAGGTCCTGTCTCGAGTTCGCAGTGTATGTCCAGTAAGTATGCGACCTCTGTTCGTAACAGGGAGATATTGAACAAAAAGAACGAGGAATGCACACAGGCAAAGACAGTAGAGGCAACACTGCGGAAGAAAGCAGAATCCCTTGAGGGTCAAGTGGCACGTCTGCAAAAGTCCCTTGCGTCTCAAAGCCATGCCTATTCCCAGACCAAAGCTCGATTAAAGACAGCTGCGGATCCAAAGCAGGTCCATCCGTTCTTTCTCCCTACTTGGTCGCAGTGGAAGAAAGCAGGTCTCGGAATTATTGTTGCAAGTGGTGCAGTTAGAAACTGAACGAGATGACCTCAGGGTCGAAAACCAGAAACGCGAAAGACGACCAGTTCCTCGATCTCCAGAGGGGGAAGATCTGATAACAGATGCAGACGATTGGGAGTTACAATACTGGAAGAAGGCAAGAGAGATAGAAAAGTCGTGCTACTATAGAGGCGACCATCGTATGCTGCATAGGAAGAAGAGGCATTCGAATATCGTCTCCGACAAGAGCAAGCCGAAGCACGACTCCGTCGCCTGCAGCAATCACTCCGAGACTTCTTTGGCGATACGGCCGAGAAGATAATCAGGTTGGATGTCGACGTCGACCAGAGCAGGTCTGAAAAGAAAGCATCTGGTGGCACAAATCGAGAACGGGAACTGCTTGAGACGATCGACACGCTGACAAGGGCATTGAAAAGAGCACAGTCCAGGGTTTCCCTTACAAAATACAACCAAGTATCAGAAGTGTCGGCCATCTCAAAATCCTCACGATAGGTATTGCAGCTACTCGGACAGAGGAAGGAGCTTCGGGACCGTTTAGAACAGCTGACCAGCCGAGAAGGCACGAAATCAAGTGTCAAGAAACGGAAAGAGCTGGAAGCGATGAATGACGAGAATGCGGCACTCAAAGAAGAACTGCAGAAACAAAGAGACTGTGCGCTTCTCCAGCAAGAGACATTAAGGAAACAGATCTCAGAACAAGTCCATCTCGCCCGTCCATGACATCACTCTTTCTTTCTCTTCCCAGGGGCAACAAATCGCTCGTCTCGAAGCAGCTCGGCCATGTCAAACGACAGGAGACCTTTCAGTATCAACCAGAGAAGACGATGCCGTCCATTCAGAAAGGCTGAAGCTGAAGGGCCGCATCCAGCAACTCGAAAAGGATAATGCATCCCTGAAAGCTGAGCTCGATGGTCTCAGTCCGGATTTCTTTGACGAAATCGAAGATATGAAGGATGATTACTGTCAGTTGTTGCAACACGTCCGGCAACAAGAGTCATAATCATGACGGAACGTCACTCTTTTGACAGATTGGCGATGTATTACATCTCACTCCTTTGTTTCTTCTTTGGGGTATACAAATCGGATTTTGTCCTTCCTCGCCTTATACTTCCTGTACCTTTCTTGTTCTCTGCGTATCTTTCTCTCTCGGCATCCGGGTTTCCGTAACTCGGGTGGTGTCCCTTCGTTTCCGGCCGCATGCCAATCTCGATAGGACAGACAACAGCTCAACACCTGATGTGGCATCAACCCACGACCACAGTAACTGCACCGCCGTAATCAAAGTGAAAGAATGAAGATGGGTCTCACTTGCAGACCGCGATCCGAGGAGCAGGCACGAGCCACTTGGTCAACCATCTCAGTTTTCTCTTGTGTAACGAAACCTGTAAAGAGTGAGATCCCCAGTGACGAACACGGATCATGATGATCATCTTGCCCGTTTCTTTGGAGCTGCGAACAATAGATATGTCTCCTTCCACGAAGGAACGATTGGATCGTTTTGGCCGCCGCCAAGAAGAGCAGGTCGCAACGCCATTCGCGGAAAGAGCGCATTGTCAAACGTTCTTCCTACCCAAAGCGTTAACGTCTCGCCAAAACGACGCAGCATATGGAGCGTCGTACTCAACCGCCAATCTTAGGCACTCGCACATAACCTCTCTCGCTTTGAGGCACCTGTCCCATCATTTCTTCCACGTGAGGGTAAGATTCCACCCTGTCCTCTCTCAAGGTCAATTCGCTTTGAGTGGCTCTGAGCTGAGGGGGAACGTCTGACAGATCCACTGCTTGCAATTGGTCGAACCATGCAATGATCTCGTGCACTTTGGGCTTCCATGCCTGAGCTTCCTCTTCGGACATACCAATGCGCGCCATCTCGGCGAGTTTCCTCAGATCCGGCGGCGGAAGTTTTCCAGCATCGGGTCGAGTGGAGGCCAAACGCGCTGTTCCACGTAGGCGATGTCCGACGCCATGTCTAAGAGATAAGCGCATCATAATGCGTTGAATTTACGAGTTAAATGCGAGACATCTGCTTAAACAAGAAAACCTTTGTTCCCTCTACTGCCTGTCGTTGCTGCTTTCTTCAGATTCAATCCCTTAACGTTTGTAGATTGATTCACAGAAAAATCGAAATTCGCACTAGTGTTTTTGGTAACTGTCAGAAAAAGGACTGCTGCATCAGGAGACTTCATGATGGTTAAAGACCAGAGATGAGGAGAGACAGAGCCTCATTGGCGCATCAAAAACGAGCATGTCAGAGTCTCGGTTTCAACGAGAAGATTTCTCTATGTTTTGCTTTGGATGCTTCAGAGGGACAAACAAAAGTATTGTTCTTAACAAACTACATGAGTTGTCCCTATATCGTATCCATTTGGTCTTTGATGAGTGCGTACATCTCTCCAATAAATGCAAGACTCAACGCAAAACATAGATGCTCTTGACACACACTGCTGCTGTGGCAACTGTCGATGATGCTTCCGTTTATAGAGCGTCCCCACTCTCAGGGAAACTCTGTTGAGATGTTGTAATGGGTCGACTGAATCCTGTCTTCCCTCGTCCACGTCGAAAGCCGCTCCGTCCGTGGCGACTCGGAACCATCGGCTGCACCATTGCTTTGCTCAAATGCTGAGATGCGACACCTGCAGTATCGGAGATCGTTTGTTGGTGATCTTCTGCAAAATGGAGCTTGCTTGGAACAACAGGTGCGACGGCTGCGAGGCGATTCGCAGTGGTGGGATTCATGAGACTTGCAGGTTCCTCCACTGGTAATCCTTCTGTCATCCCCTCACCTGAACAACTTCTATTGTGCGCGTATGCATCGAGAATGGATCGACGCACCAGGGGCCGTTTTCATGACAACAGGTATCATTCCCTGGGGAAGTGCCATAGATCTTTCAAGAACGGAAGGGGTATCGACAACCGTATTCGTAAGCTGTTGTATGGCAAATCCTTGTGGCAATGGACCCACAATTAAAATGCGATTTGAACCCGGGTCATACTGAACAGATCCAGGATTCAGAGGGACGGCTTTATTCGTCAGTGGATCGAAGATCAGAAACTTTGGCCGCTCTGGCTGAACAACCACGGCATTCTGCTGCTGTTGCTGCTGAGTCTCCATTGCCGGAAGCGAAATAGGCGGCACTGCTGCTCCTGGCACAGTCATCTGATGCGGAGGCAATGTTGATGGGACAGTATTCGAAGTCGTCGAAGGCATCGGCTGTGTTCTTTGAACACCTAACATCGCTGCGAGATTGCTAATAGACTCCAGTGTCAATCCGCTAGGCAACGACTGCATCGGTACCTCCACGTGTTCTCTCTTAGCTGGCACGACTGGCTTCAGTCCTGCTCGAATACGTGGATCGGAAACCGTTGCTTCTGGCATCGGCGGCGGAGGAAGGTCCGACACAGACGCTTCCAATATCTTTGGTGGTGCCCAGTCCTTCTTGTGCACGACCACTAAGAGAAACTCATTGATATCGATGTCGTTAGGAATCCGTTCAACATCTTCCATCAGTGACTGGGCCGCACTGAGCAATCTCCTCGTCAGTCCACACTTGGCAATCAAATATCCTTCTACGCCTTCGCCTAGAGCCATCGCTCCTGTCCTTTCCCGACTCAAATAGTAGTGCACGTTCTGTCCATGACAGACACCCAGCATCGTTTCTCGGATAAAGAGCGTGTGGGAAATGGTATACCTCTTGCGTTGCTGCAATATCTTCATCTGTGGCGTCGATGGGCGGTCTCAAAATTGCAATGGTCACGGAGCGGCTCTTCGACGTTCTGAGCTTCTCTAGAAAATCTTCAACCTTCTTGACTTGCATTCGTCCCTGCACGACGATCTACACAAACAGCATGCCATACACGCGTTAGCCTCCCTCTCTGTCTTGAGAAGGGATGAGTGATGGGTGTGTACCTGAGCAGAGAGAAGGACTGTTTTCAAATTGCATTTCCCGGCAATGGAGATGCACTGAGCCTTGAACGGCGTCTGCTCTGCAAATCCAATTTCTCCCTGCCACACAGATTCTCCAACGACCAAGCTCCCATCGTCTTTCATAAGCAACGGCGTCAAATCGGGTGGACTCTGTCTCATGGGCACAGGACCGAATACGGAATTATTGCGTTCTTCAGCCGCTTTGGGCGAATAAAGCAGAGGGGCTGCTGGAACAGGAGGTGGCGTTTCGACGACCTCCATTGCCCATTCTGGAATCTCTTCCAAATCGACGACCGTCTCTTCTGCCACTGGCGCATCTACAGACGACAACATGGTCGCGTCGAGCCAGTCTAGCGAGGACGATGACGGCGACGGCGACGATAAAGAATGGTGTCGTTCGATGCACGTACGAACGAAAGATGTACGTACGAACGCACCAACGAACGAACAAACACACACGACGGTCGTGACGTGCGTACGTACGGCATACGGCACTCACCTACTGCTGTCGTTACCGGTTTGATCGCAAGAAGCGTCGGCACATCTGGCAGCTCTTCTGAATCCACTGCCTCTTTCAGCGACTCGACATGTGCCGTTTGCATGTGACGTAGTGCCGGCTCAGACGATTCTTGTTCCTCAATGTCTGGAAGCTACACACGCAAACAACACTTCATCATGATTCGTGGCCGATAGGACCGCAGGGGAGAAGTTTACAGAGACAGGATGACGGAATTACAGTCTTCGCCACGAAACGCGTGATGCTGTTCGTTCTCACACGAATGCTATCCAAGTCGTCAGCCAATACCTGAGGAGGCGACAGATCATGCGTCACCGTCGCGGCGGCTGGCAATGCCATGTCCGTGTCGCGCTCTCCGATGCGCTCTTCGCGTTTGGCCTCCAACTGTTTCAGAGCGGCGGCGGTGGAGAACTGCGCTGCGGCATCTTCGTCAAGGACAGTCGCTTGAAGAAGCTCCTCTTTTTTCTTCTGGCGCCACGCGACCAGCTCCTGAGAAGCGAGTTCCTTCGGAGACATCGAAACCAGTTGGTCAGGAGAGATCTCGCCATGCACAACGCGGCGACGCAGTTCTGGATTGCGAGCGTCTTTCAAATTAAAATACAACGTCCTCAACTTGTTCTTGTACTCATGATTCTCGCCACCTGAACGAACGAACATGGTATGAACGCTCAGCGTCTCAGGTATTACCACAGAGTTTCATGATTTCGATTTCGATGGCTCTCGCTAAGGCATCGATCGGTTCGACAGTCGCTTTCTCTGCTGTCACATCATCCAGATTGGCTGAGGACGACGACTGCTGCTTCTCCTCAGCTTCCTCTAACTTGTTAGCATTCTCTGATTTGGCATCCTTCTTCTCTTCATCCCCGCAAAGAGCGAGAACAGATTTGAGTTGTTCAATGGTCTTCTCTCGCAGCTTTGTCATAATATCCAATCTCAGAACAGGCGGCGGGGCATCTATACACATCTCTCGTTTTCCAGCACCGGAATGCACGGGTCGCACATTCTTTAGATCCTGTCGATGATTGGCGCAACAGACTGCTCGATCGTTTGAGCTTCTTCGAAGGATTTCCATTCAGTCCACCAAATCCGACGTTGCCTGCATCTGTTTGTGCATCACATAGGGGTGACATGTCTCGCATTAACGTACCAGGATGTGATTGGGAACGTGTCACAAGTCCAGCCCCATGTACATTTAATGTCTCATAACCGTAGATCCCACTCTGGCTCTGTAGTCCTGGCACGAGAAGCTGCGAAGCATCTGTGGGGATGCACACAACCTTCATCGCCAAGCACAGTCTCGATCCAGAACAGCACTTTGGTGAACGGGATGAGTGTGTGCTCGATGATGGTGAGGCATGTCACTGAGTGGGTCATTCGACGGACTGCTCCCTTCGCGGCCAGAACTGCCCCCATCCAAATCGCTGGCCTAATCACACATTCCATTGAGGAATAGATAACACGACATGACAAAATTCTCCCAGGTTAAAAGAGAACGTTGTGTACAACAGCATCACAATCTGCCACGCAACGCAGGTTTCCGCAACAGACTCACTTCAGATTCAGACGGTTCTGCAGCGACATGGATGAGATTGTCCGCCATCAGTTCATCTTCTTTCAACGGAATCGCCACCGAACGCATTTCCACTAGAACCAACAGTGCAGGGTATCAGAAATGAGAAGAGTGACAAAATGGTTGTCTACAGAATGCAATCTGTCTTTCCTCCACAAGCTCATTCAAATCAACCTCCTCCTCCTCTGCTGTATCCGTGTAAAACAGCTTGGCTGTATGTGTCTCCACAGAGGGCTATAGAAGAGAGGACGTCAATTGACGCCTGGATGTGACGTATCGACCTTTTGGATGACAGCCTCGTACCAAAGATTGTCTTCTGGCCATAGAACATAGACCTGAAGCGAACGAACATACTCTCCCTTCCACCCTTCCGAAGAAAGCTTGTCTACCGTTAGATCTTGAAGCGTTCGCGTCAAGTCTTCTTTGTTCAGGTAGCGCAGGACGCGTTGCTGTTCGATGCGTTCTGGCGAATCTGGTAAGGTATACCCTGTTACGAACGCACCAACACTCGCTGTCACTCCTCTGCTCCGTCCTAGCGGATGTGTGACCTTCTTCGATGGCAAACTTCTTCGGCACCGTAACGTGACGCTTGGGTCTTCCGGATGCCATCGTTCGCGGCAACACACGTTTCGCGACAGCCGACGCACGGGGATTTACAAATTGTTGAAAAGACGCGGCGATATCAGTCCCATCGCCAACAATCCGGCGAAAACCAGATACAGCGCGGCAAAGCGTTGGAGATAGAGATTGTAGCGTACCGATGGCTTCGTTGCAAAGACGTCGCCGATGCAGGAGATGGCAAACGGCAAGGTCAATAACGGGAGCAGGAAAGCGAGTAGATGTCCCTCTTTCGCCCACCAGAGACCCGCGACATACACAAGACCGATAGACCATACCAGTTCCCATCGTCCCTTCTCATAGCCCACGAGATTCGAGATCGTGTGCTTTCCTGCAAGGCGGTCGCTGTCGATGTCGCGGAGATTGTTGATGACCAGCAAATTGGTCGACATCCATCCGAGCTGACAGCCGGCTACCAAACGAGGGGCCTCGAGTAACGGTCCACCTGCGTGCCATACATCAGAAGGTTACGTCTGCACTCGATCTGCCTTGAATGATGAACGAGGCCAAGACGAAATAGACGACGCCGAAGAAGATAAAGACGGCGATGTCGCCCAGAGCGTAGTAACCATAGGGAAAGGGCCATCCAGTGTAGAGGTATCCTGCCACGGCGCAAGCGATTTCGAGTTTCAGAACAATGGGACCGCGAAGGCGGATGGCTGGAAAGGTAAAGAGAAATGCGGCAGGAAAGCAGAGGACGCCAACGACGTAACACCAAAGCGCAGCACGTCGGGAGGAAATCCGTTTGGGACCCAGACGCTTCCATCCATCAACGCCTCGTGTGAAATCGAGGGCATCGTTGACCAAATTGCAGCCGATTTGCAAGAGAAACGGCGAAGGACCACAGCAGAAGAATGGAAAGAACGCCAAGGGTCGACCCTGATTCAGAGCAAGAGCGAGAACAACGACGCTCGGTGCGAGCGACGCCACGAGGGTCTTCCAGCGCACGATGTGCAAGAAAGAACGTACGACCTCGTAGCATCGTCGGCGCTGGATGCGGTGAACGAACGAAACCATCTCAGATTTCCAATCCTCAGCGCATAGGAGGCACAGACCGAAGCGACAGAGAAGGGAATGAAAACAAGGCGGTGTGGATTCGTTCCTTCGGCACCTCGTTAAGACAAGACGGTCGTCATTCGTGGCGTTTGAGATAGCTCTCCTCTGCCATTCCTTGCCTGGTGCTTTGAATGTTCTCTCGTTGAAGGAAGAGTGTTCGCGTGAAGGCGGCGTCTGTCTTGCATTCGTGTCGCATCGGTGTGTTTGCTACGATCAAAGCGATTGCAGATAGGTGTCGAAGTCCCGGGACAGTCGATGATGCAGGTGATAGGCGTCCATCATTTCTCGAAAACGTCTTCCGCCGTCCTGCGGGATTCTTATCCGCGCATCGTCCATAGGAAACATTCTAATGACCATCGTTTCACGAATGCGTCAGCAACGGCGATCGTTGTTTACCTGAGAGGAGGCAGTTTCAGATCGGCAGCGAGGGTTACCAGATCTCGACTGAGCAGCGCATTGTCCTTCGATTCTGCGGCAGACAGCGCATCACGTATAGTTTTCACCTCGACCTATCTGTCAAAGGATGCGTAAGAAAGCGAAGCTGTGGATGATGCCGTGCCTCGGAGATGTGATCAAATATGTTCTCTATTCGGCCGTATTTCGAAACAAGCTGCATTGCGCGTTTGGGGCCGATGTTGTGCACCCCTGGGATATTGTCTGCGTTGTCTCCCTGAAGTGCGAGCACTTCGATCCAAAGACTTGGATCCAGTCCATACTCTGCCGCAAACGTTTCGTCGGTGTAATAGTCGAAGTGGCCGTTCGTCATCGGCCCACGGATCATGACCACGTTCTCTCGCAGAAGCTGAAAGAAATCCTACCGAAAACATCTGGCGGCCGACAAATGACTGATGGATGCTCACTTTGTCTCTGGAGAGGATATAGATCCGGGTGGTGTCGCTGGCAAAACGGTTCGAGAGAGTGGCAATAACATCGTCTGCCTCGATGCCGTGGACACACATCCATTGTATCTCCAGCAGATTCAGTGCCTTCTGGATGATCGGAACCGACTCGACGATTTCTCTCGGTGTCTCCTCTCTGTGCCCCTTGTATCCAGCATACATCATTTTGCGAAAATCCGCGCCTCCAGCGTCGAAGGTCACGATACAGTGCGTCGGCGGCGGACGTGTGCTTAGCAAAGCAAAGAGATATCGCATGAATCCGAACAGGACGGTCACATCGACACCCGACTGTGAGATCTGCCTCTCTTTGTAGGCGTAATGAACGCGGCTAACAGGGTCCATAGCATCGATCAGAAACACCCTGTCAAGCAGGACATTGTTTCGAGGAAAGAAACGTCGCGTCACACCTGTTGGTGCAGGATTTGATGAATGTGATATCTTTATCCAATGCTGCTTGAAGTCGATCTGTCAGGGACGTGTAGGTACCAGAAGCGTATCCCCGCGTCGACGCCATGTACCGGCGGCTGGATGCAACTGATCGCCGAGATCCTTGTAGGGTCGTGTCTATTCCAGCGACTTTGCGAGAAGACGAAAAGATGACTCCAAGACTGCTACGGCATTTGGCATGCCAGTTCATGTTCGGATCCTTCAGCTTCGTTAAGCATTCGTACAAATGCCGCGAATACACATATCCGTTACTCCATTGTCAGGCGAAGGCATTATGCAACGTTTTGCCTAGGAGGCTGCGTTTCGTGTCCCTGACACCGGACGTTATAGAAACATGGACGGCAACGCTCGGCGGCTAAAACCCTACAACGACACATACGTTCGACTCTCCACTGCTCGTTCGCTGTTGGAAGCAGCAACACGTATACGAAACACCGCCGCTAAGTTCCCTAGGCGTTGACGATTTCTGTTGGCTATTGACTGGTCCGATGTCGCCGGAGTGTCCATCCAGCTTTGCTTTATTTGTCCGATCAGCATCTGATGACATTACAGCAGTAGAGCGATTTTCACAGACTGCCAAACTCCGATTTCCATTTTTCATAGTGCTTCAAGTCCTCTTTTGATACAGACGGTGATATTTTCGAAACAGATTCGAGAAAATCGGCTAGACAGACGGGGATCTGCAAGAATTGGCTCTTCCGGAAATTACGAATCTCTTCGATCGATTTTCCGGCGCAGGTCTTGCGCATTCCATTCAATGCAGCATCTCTGCAGATGTTCATAATGTCATCGCCGCTATAGCCATCCAGTTTACTAGCAATGAGCTCCCACTTGACGTCTGCAGCTGTCTCGACATCCTACACACCGTAACCGTCCTCAGAATCGATGAGATCGTATCAAAGACGTCCATCACACTTTGAAACTGATCTTGAGTAATTCGATACATTCTTGAAGACCGGGCAAGGGAATGTAGATCCGCTTTTCCAGTCGACGACGCAATGCATCATCAATATCCCACGGAAAATTGGTGGCGGCCAAGACCATAACATGTTGCTGGGCTGAACCGTCCTTGGAGGAGCACCCATCGATCTGAGGCTTCACTTCCTAACAGCTTCTTAAGAAAAGGATACCATACTTGTGTAAGAATCTCCGATTTCACGCGCCGACTGGCTTCGTGTTCGCCTGGGGCGCCTCTTGTTGTACACAGCGCATCGATTTCATCAATAAAGATGATGCTTGGCGCTCGTCTCCGTGCAAGATCGAACAGACACCGGACCATACGTTCCGACTCTCCTCTATACTTGGAGGCCAGTGTCGCCGACGAGACGCTGAAAAAAGAGACTTTGGCCTCAGAAGCCACAGCCTTGGCCAACATTGTCTTGCCTGTTCCTGGAGGACCGAACATCAACACCCCCTTAAAACAGGAGAGAACGAAATGTCGGACGCGTAGACATGAGCAACAAACGCACCTTAACAGGCCGTCGGATACCAGTAAAGAATTCTGGAACGATGAGAGGTAATACGGTGGCCTCTTGGAGGACCCTCTTTGCTTCCTCGAGCCCTGCTATGTCATCCCAGTTCACACCTGGACTGCTATCAAGCATATCCCTCTCCAGCATATTCACGAGGTCGCTATCGGGTCCATCATATTTCTGGTTGTGCGCTGCTGCTGAATCGTCACCGTCCTTTGTGCGATTGGTATTGATCTAGAGGCAAGACATCTCACTCTTTGGTCACACTTATTGTATGCATCGTGCTTTTGCATGGGCGGAATTGCGATTCATGCTCATCATGCGCTTGGGCCGTGATGTAAAGGACCCATTATTTCCTTGCATGCTTGACACTGACCGCGTTGATCCAGCTCCCTACATAAGCACACGCTCACCGTCTCTCCAACCCCATACATATACTCTACATGGTTTGTTTGGGACCGTGCTCGGTGCGTCATGGCAGGTCGATTCGGTGGAGGTTCCCACACGTCTGGATCGGGTTCTTGGTTTACAGACGGCCGTGCTCTTGATGTCATGGCAGGTCGATTGGGAGGCGGCGTCCACACATCCGGATCATGATGATCTCCATCTTTCGCCGTATGCGTCTACACATCACCCACCTATCATTCATTCCCCCCTCCAACCAGATGAGCAAAGCACAGTACAATGACTGCCGGAACACGTTGATGTGTGGAAGCGAAGGAGGTCTCCTCCTGTGCACTCTACAGAAACAGGATCGAGACATATGCAAAAAGGGTTGGCTCGGTAACATCATCTACAGGGACAGCGTGGCGTGGTTCTTTGAAGAGCTTCAGTTCTTTATCGATTTGTTTAACGACTTCCACTTCATCTTGTATCACACGTCGACATGTGTGCCATTGCGTACTGAGATTGACGTCCGTTACTGTTCGCACATGGCTGTATGCGACAAGACTTGTGTGAAGTGGAAAGCTGACGCTAGGGTTAGGCACCTCTTTATTTGCTGCAATACGCCGTCATAGTAGACTAATGCACAGGCATAGTCACCGACCAGTGCCTGTTCGCGTGCGGATGATAACTGCTCGGCGATGTTTCTGGGAAGCATCTCACGAAACAAATGTACATGTCCAAACCTAGCCGTGCCATTAAGGACTCGATTTAAGTCAAGGATTCCACATGACGACCGACGGCGACGAGAATCGGAAGGAAGATGCTTTGACCGCCGAGAGAACCTGGAGACAGGTTTATCAGAGATGCCATCGACTGAGTCATATCTATAAAGTCAGCCTCGGAAACGTATAGAAGAAGTCGACCGTTAATGGCGGTGTGCTACAGATGCCTGCCGAAGTGAACAGTGCGGCGGACGAGATGGACAGAGTGGTGGGTTTTCTGATGCGTGTATCGTCTGTTCATGCGTACATCTCTTCTGCTCCATCGCAGTCGATTCCGCATTCATCGACTCTACAGGGACATGTCAGCGCTGTTCGATGACTTGCTCGTGTGGATGGCGTCGGACGAGGAATCATCCAAACTGTTCGGATACCGAGTGGACCGATTTCTGCAAGAAAATCAAGATCGTTTAAGACGTGCTGTTAGGGAGTGTTCGCTGCCAAAGATTGCTAAGCATGATGCGACAGGCAGCAGATCTTCGTAGTCATACATGCCCACCGTTCGCCTCTTTTAGAGTTCGACGGGGAGAACAAAACACCGTTCGCTATTTTCATGGAACTGCAGAATCGACAATGGCTACTGGATGGTCGCCTTGCAAGGCTCAACAGAGAGAAAAGGTGTATACATTGTGACGCTGGGTAGGCAAAAGAAGTGGTCGACAGATCGTTGGAGGGGATTGAGCAAAGGATCCTGATCGAAGAGCGGTCGCGTCAGAGATTGAATGCGGCAGCAATGAGAATCCAGGAAAGGATTGCCGCATTCTCACATGCTCCCGCGCTCGAGACAATTGCAGTGAAGCAACAAGATGCTCTCATCAATGGCACGGACCTGGAGTGCGATGTACCTGCACATACTTGCTCCCAGAGTACAGGACGATGATGATTCTGCAGATAGAGAAAGCGAAAGAAGAGCTACAGTATTGGAAAGAAATGTTTCAGCTGTGTCAAAGAGAGATGGATGTCATCTCGGCGTCCGTTTCACTCAACAAAAGCGATATCGAAGCAGAACTCGACATTATCGCCCATCTCGAGGAACAGGCGCGCTCATGCCTTATCTTGTGCTTCCTGGATTTTACCCCTTCTTGTTCAGATCCAGTCATCTGAATGGACCAAGTTAATGGCGCTACGATCGGCGCCATACAACGATAACTTACACTTGCATGTTGATGATTGCCTATCGCCTTCGTCTGCGGCTGCAGTGCTATGTATGACTCTAGGAAGACCGTCGGTTGCTCGATCAACAGAATCCAAAAGAGATGTTGCTGAGATTGCTGGATGCAGCAATTGCCGACCTACCTTCGTCAACAGGCACTCCATCGTCGGCCGAAGCTCCGCCAGATGAAGAAGATAGGAGACTGGACATGAGACAGTCTAGCATCTCCAGGTTTCCCTCCTGTCTGCCTATCCTTAGATGATTGGACGTGCATTCGGTCGTAAGTGCTTATCATGCAGCCAAGAGCGAGATGTCGAATATCGAATCCGAATGCGTCACCCTGAAGAAAACGACGGAGGAATTGAAGAAGGGGTTGGGCGATGAAGATGAAGATCTGCCTTGCGTCGAACAACTCGATTCCATCGCAGATGTGGAGGCAGCCGTCCGATCAGCAAAAGAAAAACTGCACAGAAGAAAGAACGCGTTGGCTCCGCTTGTTCAAGAACTCAAGGCCAAACGACAGGAGCTGCGTTCCTTGCAAGAAGATCACGAGAAAGAGTCAGAAGCCATCTCACCATCGACCATTCTGACGCTCGAAGGCAAAGCAGATGCTCTGCGGAAGAGCACGGCTACTCGTCAGGAGGAGATTTGCAGACTAGAAGACCGAGAGTCTATGTATCGCGATCTCATCAAGGGCATCGACGCCGCAAAGTAACGCACGTCTCTTGGCTTCTCTGAAAAGCAAAAGGACGGAGTAGAATGGTACGGAGCATCGAAGAGTTGAAAGCCGAAGTCGAACGGCATGAGCGAGAGGCCCAGGCATCGAAGGACGTCGATCTGGATCAACAGGAAAAATGGTGGAAACATATTGGAGAGCTTCTCGCCATCTCCATCGAAGCAGCGACACCTTGTCAGATAGAAGGCACAACGCATGAAGATACCACCGTCTTGACACTGAACTGAAAATCGCATCGTGGCTTCTGATAGCTTCGGTACAGAGGGAAGATGGTTTTGATACCGGCAAAGGGTCCTTCGTTTTACACCTATGATTGTTCAAGGGAACATCGGCTGCTGCATGAGTCCACAGGTTTCCTCTTCGCCCATCAGGATATTCATATTCTGCAAGGCCTGTCCTGAGGCACCCTTGACAAGATTGTCAATAACGGAAAGGATGATGGCTCTTCCGGGCACACGGTCATCGAAGACGCCAATCAAATTGAAGTTGGATCCGCGAACGTGCCTTGTCTGTGGAGAAACGCCCTTGGGCAGAGTCTTCACAAATGTCTCGTTCGCATAGAAGTTCTCGATGGCTGAACGCAACGCATCAGGTGTGACGCCCGCTGCTGTCTGGACATAGATCGTTGAGAGCATTCCACGCGACATGGGTATCAGGTGCGGTGTAAAACTCGCCTTCACATCGACACCTGCCACGAACCCACACACACAGAATGCATGAGCTGTCACATCAGCCAGCACACGGACCTGCTGCTAGACTCAGCTCCTGTTCGATCTCTGGAGCATGGCGATGATTTGAAACGCCGTATGCGTGCAGTCCTTCTGTCACTTCACCGAAAAGCTTTGATTCGTTGGGGGCACGGCCAGCTCCGCTCACACCTTAAGGACAGCCACTCCGGCGATGTCTATGGCTGGCAGATGTGTTTGCCTGATTTCGAATCGATCACGATCGAAGTGGTTTCAATCAGATTGGCTCGGAGGAGAGGGATGAGAGGTAGGAGACAAGATGATGGATAGCATCCAGGATTGGCAATCAGTCGTGCGTTCTTAATCTGATTTCGATTCACCTCCGTTAAACCGTAGACTGCCTCCTGCTGTAATTCCAGCGCTGCGTGGTCGCCTCCATACCTAACATCGCAGCCATGAACAGGCGCACTTAGCTGTACAACGGTTCACCATTCTTTGTAGAGCGCTGGATCGCGGAGACGGAAATCTGCAGAGAGGTCGACCACTTTGGTATGAGTAGGAAGCTCGGCCACGACCTTCTGAGTCGTGCCGTGGGGTAAACAACAGAAAACGGCGTCGATATCATCGAAGGATGTATCTTCGATTTTGATCAGGTCTGGAAGATCCGACATCGTGACGAAATGCGGAAAGACGTCCGAAAAAGCCTGCGATGAGAAATCGGATACAGCAGGGAGAAACCAAACAGCGATCCAACTTTTCCTGCGTGACGATCTGCTGTCATCGCCGTGATTTTGAGCCTCGGATGCAGTGCCAACAGACGTGTCACTTCGGCACCTGTGTATCCGGATGCCCCGAGAACAGCCACGCGCGCCGTTTGGGGTTTAGCCGTTTCGTGTTCAACTGTGTCGACTTCCTACATCGACGCTCGGAAGGAAGGAAGGCAGACAGAAGCTGGTCCTGCCGAGGTGCTCGTGGAGGCACGTGCGCTTTTCACTCGACGCCGACGCGCCTTAGCCATTCGTCGCCGTGGCGTCCATATCGACGGAGAAACGACGAAGGATACGGCGGACATGATGAAATCGATAGCGACCGTCGAGGCGTTGCGGTTATGCGACGTGTCCGTGCTCGATCAATGCCATCGTCTATCGATCACTCTTAACTAATGGCTGGCCGGTCACACATCAGATGCCAACGTTTCCTTTCTGTTTGGGATCGATCGATGAATGCCGCGGCTCGTTTTGCGATTCGGACATGATTCTGTTGTAGATCGATCTTCGACCGCAAGACTTGGATGGCTCACGTCGATGTTGCCTAGACCATTGCGTAAAGGCATTTTTAAAAGCGCTGTGAGAAACGAAAGGCGCACTCAGGGGCAACGGACGCTTTGTTCGAGATGTTTGGCGATGTGCCGAGACGCTTGAGTGTTGGATTCAGCAAGGACTCGCCGTATCCTGCCGCGACATAGCCCTCCACCATCTTCAGAAACTCTCTCCCCAGTTCCGGCATTTCGTCGAGAATGGTATCGAGATCGGCGCGGGAAAGGGAATAGAGTTCACAGTAATCTTCAGCAACGACTGTCGCTGTTCGGTACTCCCCTGAACCACGGTGCACAGAGATCATCATCACATACTGAGAGAGAAAGACGTCTTACCCAGCAAACAGCTGTACTCGCCAAAGTACTCGCCTTTCTTCAGCTTGCCGATCTTCTTGTAGCTGTCCGATGTGCCAAAGAGACTGACACAACGCCACGCGTTTTCCAGATCCATTGTGTTCGGATGGCCCTGATCCGTGTTGGTCGGATGCATTCCGCCGCCAATTTCGCTCGCTTTCATGGACTGAACCTTTTTTTCTGCGTAGACGGCGGGTTCCGCCTCGGTGCTGCTTTCGTAGTAGATCCGCACTTCGAGATGGCCATGTGCCACAAAGTACATCACATCTCCTGGATCACCCTGTCGAATGACCACCTCTCCCTACAGAACGATGCTTCGACGAGCAACACGGAGCGAGGCGTACAGGTCCATAGTATTCCAATCTGAGCAACGGCACAATGCGCACAATGAACTGCGGATCTTTGCCTTTAAAGAAGGGCACGCCGCCCAAGATATCTCGATAGAGATAAAGAATCAATTCCGTTCGCAAAGGCAACGAGAGCTCTGTATGCAATGGAGCCTCGAATCGGCGGCGGCGGTATGGAACGAACCATTGATGATGGAGGTTTCGTCGACGACGATCTGCCGAGAGAGAATATGATGAAAGAATATTCGAACACGATCGGCAAGATGCGTCGGGACTTTGCGCTTCTTTAAGAAATCTTCCATGGCCTGCACGGAATGCATCCCTGACAGAAAACGCCTTGATTCTGTCAACCATAGTTCTTTTGGTGATACGCGTGTTGGCATTGTTGAGTGAGGACATCATGGATGACATAGAGCCCATGAAATAGGCAAAGACGGTGACACCAATAACCATTCCTGAACCGAGGAAAGCTTCGAAGAAAGGGATCATGTGTGAGAGGGTGTGACCGATCATGGACATGATCTTCTCGTTCGAATTGCCAGGAATAACGTCTCCGTATCCCACCGTTGTCAGCGTCGACATCGACCAGTACAGCGCCGTGACGTACTTGTCGAAATTCGGCGCCAGTTGCAAGCCGCTGATACCGACCCACGTATCCTGCAGGTCAACGTCGTTCAAGAGCAGCAAATGAAGATGTGAGGACGGGGAGTGACTTACTGGATCAAATCCTTCGAGATAGGAAGAGTAGTAGAAGAAACAGGCGCAGAGATGCGTCACTAGGATCGCCGCCGACATGAAGGTCACCAGTCTTAGAACGCCTTTGTTGAACATCGTCTCCAGATGTCTCAACTGCGTAGGGATTTTGACAATTCGCAGCATCTTTACGATCTTGAACAGCCGCACGATCTTCACAATCTTGACGACTCGCGTCGCCTATGCATAGATACACGATCCCTCATCTCCATCATCACTGCGTCTGATTGCCTTGAAGAGTTTAAAGAATCCGAGTGACTTGTTGGTGACGATCTCGTCAAAGGGAATGATGGAGATCACGTCGATGATCAGCCATGACTTGGCATAGTTCCGAGCGATCTCCTGTCGATCGATCACGGGACGATTGTTATCGTCTACGAACAGACATAGCGTCACGATCCAAGCATGAGCAAACCATGCTCTATCCGTCCTTACCCACATAGGCCGTGCGAAAATTGAGTAAGATATCGAGACCAAAGGAAAGATTGATGAGCAGCTCGAATACCCCCAACGTCGACGTGGCTGAGAATTCGATACCGAAGCAAATAATGTACGGAGAGACGATGCAGATGTAAGCAAAGAGCAGCAGCATATAGAGATCCCAGCGCGTGCGAAAAGTACTCGATGGATAGATGATGTCCCACAGGATCACCTGCTCACAACGAAAGAACCTCTCAGTGCGTTTGAGCAGAGACGACGGAAGACGCACGCGGCATGGGCGACAGAAAGGAGCCCAGACAGATTCTTCCGTCGATCTTTCCGATTCCGTCTCGCTGCAGGACGACGAATCTGTGGACCCACTGCACACAGACAGGTCTCGTCGATCGCGACGTCTTTGCAGCTGGACGTACTGTCGAGCCTTTATCGATCCACTCGAACGTCTCGATGGCATGTCCATTCTGGACTGCACCACGACGGATGACAGACCCGACTCGTCATCGCTCTCCTCTGAAACGACGCGCGTTGATTTAGAGGTCACGATGTCGAGAGGCGGCGCGATATACGGTCGAGGATGGGTTTGGCCATGATGCTGGGCGGCGGTACAAGGCGATCTTCGATTCCTTCGGCTATCGGTCTCGGAGTCGTCGTCGTCGTGCGATTCTTGCGATGATGTTTTGCCCGAGGTGGTTCCGATTCGTGTTTCCACGACTCGATCGCCGGATCTTCCTCAGGCAACAATGAACACAGACAGAATGCCTTCCACCACTGCGTCGATCCGTTTTCCTCATCGACCTGCGTGTCCTCCGTCTCCAACGGCTGCGTCACTTTAAAGTCGTAGCAGGTGAGTTTGATCAGATCCGAAGCCGCCGCGTCTTTGTTGCGCGTTTCGTTTTCTGCCGACTTAAAAGTATACCGCGTCTTTTCCATATCGCCATATCGCTGCTTCAGTTTTGTATACAGTGAAGTGCATTCCGCTTTGCGCTGCAAGGCCAAAACCTCCGTTCCCTATTGTCCGTCGACGCTGTCCACAAGTGAAGATTCGAATGGAGGGTATCGACACCTCCGCGATGGGCGCATTGGACGCGAGGCGGCGCATGATTTCATCGTGGTTATCGACGATCAGCGTCTTTAGGCTGCGAAGATCGTCATCGAGCTTTTGGCGCAGTTCGCCGACGGTGTTTTCCAATCTGTAGGCGACAGCGATCGAGTATAAGCAGCAAATCTGTCGGTCTCTTGCTGTTGGATGCGAGGATCGACGTCAGATGTCGTGATCTCTATCGGTGCCTCGTCGTCGGCCATGGCGTTGACGTCCCCAGAGAATGACGTCATTCTGCCTCGCAATGACGATCTGCGCAACGCATCGAAGGTATGCGCTCCTGTCGTCTGTTTTGCGTTTCGCACAGACGTCGCTGCGATCATTGGCGAGTGACGCTTCGAAGGAAGCTTCGACAAAACTGCGGGAAACGAAAGAGCATCTCCGCGACGCATGTTTTGCCCCGGATCACATTCGCAATTTCTCCATCATCGCTCACGTGGACCACGGAAAATCGACACTGGCGGATCGACTGATGGAGATGACGGGTGCGATACGACTGAGACAAAAGGAGCAGTACCTCGATAAACTTCAGGTCGAACGGGAGAGGGGCATCACCGTCAAGGTCTGTGCATCCCTTGGTATCCATCTCAAGTGATGCCCATGGGTTTTCAGGCTCAGAGTGTATCTTTGGTCTACCAATACCAAGGCACAGACTATCTACTGAACTTGATCGATACGCCTGGGCATGTGGACTTCAGCTACGAAGTCAGTCGATCCATAGCGGCCTGTCAAGGAGCCATTTTGCTCGTGGATGCGACTCAAGGCATTCAAGCCCAGACGGTCGCGAATTTTCATTTGGCCTTTGATCAAGGACTGGATATCGTTCCCGTGATCAATAAGATCGATATGGAGGCAGCGAACCCCAAAGAAGTAGCCAATCAACTGCACGATGCTTTTGCCATTATGCGAGATGAAGTGCTTCTGATTTCGGCCAAGACGGGTCAGGGTGTCCAACGGGTCCTGGACAAGGTCGTTGAGTGAGACATCTCTCATCGAGGAAGCATTAGGGATCATGCTGACAGGGGAATTGCTCCTCCGAGTGGAGACATTCATGGAAAGCTGCGCATTCTGCTGTTCGATGCCTATCATGATGAGTACAGAGGTGTCATCTGTTTAGTCGAGGTCATCGACGGCACCCTTCAGAAGGGCATGCGTGTGACATCTATCGCATCGGGCGAATCGCACGATGTCTTAGAAGTAGAAACTGTTGAAGGTAGGTGATGGTGAGAGCTTTTGGGCATAGGTTGGTATGTTGTCTCCTGAGCCCATACCCAGAGAACAGCTGTTAACAGGACAGGTGGGATATGTCATCGCTTCCGGTATGAAATCGACACGGTCTGCTCAAATCGGAGATACGCTTCATCTCCACGACACACCGGTAGATCCGCTTCCTGGCTTCGCTGCGACGAAGTGCAACGTCTTCTCCGGTGTCTACCCAACGGACTCAGACGACTTTGAACTGCTGCAATCTGTTTGTCTTTCCTTTGTCTCTGCGGCAAAGGATCTCTTTGCGTGCAGGCGGTGGACCGTCTGAAGCTGAATGATGCAAGTGTGACGATGCGAAAAGAAAGCAGTGTGGCATTGGGATACGGTTTTCGATGTGGATTCCTGGGAATGCTGCATCTCGATGTGTTCTGTGATCGACTGTCACAGGAATACGGCGTCGATGTGATCGTCACAACTCCTACCGTTCCGTATAGAATCACACTGCCGAATGGAGAAGAACGGACGTTGCAGAATCCCTGCGATTTTCCATTAAATCAGAAAGTGAAGCGCGTGCAAGAGCCAACCGTCCGCGTCACCATCGTGGCCCCCGAGGAATACACAGGCGACGTTATGGAACTCTGTACGTCGAGGAGAGGGACAATGCATGATCACACACATCTGAGCGGAAACCGTGTCCTCTTTCGTTACACCATGGGATTCGCTGAACTGGCCGAAGATTTCTTCAGCGATCTAAAATCGCTGACCAAAGGATACGCCAGTCTCGACTACCAGGAGGCCGAGTACAGAGATGCCGATCTGCAACGACTGGACATCATGGTGAATGGAAAACCGGTCGAGGCCTTTGCGCGAATCATCCACAAGTACCTCGCGATGCTGATCTGTCGAGAAGCTATTTTGATGTGACAGGGATCGAGTGGCCAGAGTTGGAAGACGCCTCTGTCAGAAACTGAAGAGCCTATTGGACAGGCAACAATTCGAAATTGCGATTCAAGCCTCGTCAAATGGCCGCATCATCTGCCGGGAGACGCTTTCGGCCCTGAGAAAGAATGTCTTGGCCAAATGCTACGGCGGAGATATCACCCGAAAGAAAAAGCTCCTCGAAAAGCAGAAAGAAGGCAAAAAGCGCATGAAATCGATCGGCGTCGTACATCTGCCTCAAGGCGCGTTCCATGAAATCATAAAGCTGCGGTAACGTCGGATGGTCGGTTGGCGATACATCTACGCGGAAGAGGCTCATGCCTATTCGCCGTACATTCGTGAAGGCCCTTTTTCGGCGCGATTGGCCGTTTTTGTGTAAGCAGCTTGTGTTCCTTTCGGGTATTCTTTTTGCCGTGGACGGATGGAGTCTCTCGCGAAGTGCAGCGTCCAAGGTTCCCGTCCAGAATTCTGCCTCCAGCCCAGAACAGTGCATTCGAAAGAGGCACGACTGCGCATGAAAGATGTGCGTTCGTTCTTTGTGCGTCTCTCTACCCAAGAGAGCAAACAAAGCGCATCGGGTGCGAAATCCCTCGCGCCGCCTTTGCGTCTGAAACAGACAGCGACCAAGGCGCCATCGTCTGAATTGTCCATTTCGACGCAGCTTCGAAACCAGCGCATGACTGAGCGACGTCTGCAGTTGGGCCGCTCTGTCGATGCACTTCGCGAGTATTTTCCCCACTTGTTGGTCACACCATGGCCACAGGAATTGCTTTCGGACGAGGTCGTCCTCAAAGAAACGATCTCACCGCACTTCGGTCTGAAGCCATTCAACGCATACGGAAAACGAAACTACAACAGACGCATGTGGTTTGTGCGCCTCTACGCCTCGCTCTTTTGCAGAGAGACCAAAGTAAAACGCATCATCATTGTGATTGGAACTGGTCCCTATCTGATGTGCTGTGTTGGGCGGCTGTCAGGTGCAGGTAATGCGGTTTTGGCAGCCGAGCAGAGAGATCGTCATCATTCGATGGAGCATGAAATTTCGCCCACGCGTCTTTCACAGCATCTACGGCACGACTTTGCAGATGGATGGCGTTTCGGAGATCAAACTGGATCGCCAAGGACGTATCTATCAGCATCAGGTGGATGTGACCGACCGACACAAAGTCAAGTTTGATTTGGAGTTCCAGCGTTTCGCTCAGAACGTCCTCTGCGAAGCAACAGTTGCCGTGGGATGATGACAGTGCTCAACGGACCAACAATCTATTGTCCGTTGAGGCATGATCGCCTTTGAACGAACGGCAGTGTGTATCTGCTGATGTGACGGATTGTATCTGTACATGTACCACACACCTTCGATTCACCAGAGCACGAAATCTTGGACAAGATGTCAAATGCCGTTCGCATCACTTGTGCCCGAGTGCAGACGCGATCGCGTCACGTAGCTATCTCGCTAGAAGGTCCTCCTGCCCGAAAGCAACGCCTTCTTGAAGGACGGTCGATCGCGGTAGGTGTACGCACCTTCGTTCGGCGTTTCGATCGAGATCTGGTCGAGAGCATCTGCGCGAGGAAGAAGATCGACACGAGTGCGGATATCGAACGCTGACGAATGTTTCTACTCGTGTTGTTGTGCTTGATCGAAACCCGTCGAGGACGACGAGAATGCTCGAAATCCTGGCAGAGAGCCATTGCTCGATAACTGAGAGCCACAGGACTGAGATCCGATGGCAGACCTCTTGAGAAACGCACTTGTATAAAGGCCCAACCGACAGAGCCAATGCCGACAGCGCCGCCGAAGGCCCACCGACTGAAGTGTCTGTGTGATCCTCCTGGAGGTCTCGGGCGTCGTTTTCCGCCTCCTTTCGCCTCTTGTTGAGAACAGACAACGGGGAGCCACACCCGTCGCGGCTCGCTTCGTCGAGAAGCTGCCGAAACAGCTCTCTGTAACGGACCACAAAGCATGACACGAACACCACGTATCAGCACCACTTTGGCAGACCCTAAGACGATCGATAAAATGACGCATTGTGCATTCGATGATTTCCTTCCACGACGTTCTGCTTCGTCAAACAGATGTGGATCTGTTAAAGGGGCCATATTGGCTCAATGATCAACTCGTGGCCTTCTACTTTGAATACCTCACACATGAAGTCGTGCCGAATGCATCTCTTCGTTTTCTCCCGGGCGCCGCCGCCTTTCTGCTGAAGAATGGGACCGTGGAAGACGTGGACGTCTGCTTCGTCCGACCGTTAAAGCTCAAGCAGTGTGATGTCATTTTTATGGCCGTGAATGATAATCCAAATGTGACCCAAGCCGAAGGCGGAACGCACTGGAGTTTGCTCATCTGGGTGCGACAGGAATGTACGTTTGTGCACCTAGATTCGTATGGCGGCGTAAACAACGAGCCGGCAAGAGATACAGCAAAGAAGCTGCATGCCGTGTTGTCCACGGAGGGATCCATGAAGTTTGTTGCTCCCCTCGTCCCGCAGCAGACAAACGGCTCCGACTGTGCCCTCTATCTACTCAAATTCGCACAGATCCTCGCCACAGATCTCACTCAGTGGAGTGCGTCCCGATTGAAGATTCTGAAATGTGTGACCCCCTTGAGCATCATCCATTTTCGCAAAGAGCTACTCGACATCATCGAAAGCAAACGAAGCTAATCGTGCTTAGTGACAAGTGTGTAAAATTTCCCGGCCTGTGTGGATTTCTCGTCCAGGAGTCCGAGTCCCATGAGGTCACGCAGATGGTATTTGATACCGAGTCTCGATTTTCGCAGTTCGCATTCGAAGAGTCGCGACTCTTTGATCTCGCGATATTTCTTTCGCTGGAACATTCTCAGCATTTCTTTGCGTCCCTCGATCAGACTCGTCACGAAGAAGCCGAGGCGTGGTGACCAGATATGCATGCTGTTCGAACGGCCGCCGCCAGGTCGCACGTCATCTGTGATGAATCCCAGAGAATGCAACACACGAACGGCTTCCAACTCCCTCTCCGAATCGCCCGTCACTTCCATTGCCTCAAACAGCTGCTCTTGCGAGAGAAGAGGATCGCGGGTCTTGTCGAGAATGGCTTCTTTGAATCTATGCCCAGGAGAGATCCGATCACGTCGACAGGGGGTGCGATCTTGCTGACTTTAGGAGGATTTGGGATTCGCGAGGTGAACGGCTGTGAGCAATGGAGGTGATGTCTGCGTCGTGTTCGGTGCTGAGGAGAATGGCGACGTCATTTTTATTGGTCGGCAGCTGAAACAGGCGAATCTTGCCGGACTGTCTCAGAGCATCGAGCTCCGCTTCCACAGTCGTTCTGTTCGGCACCAATGTATAGATCTGCGTCTTCAGCATCACCGAGGCATATTCGAGAATCGCACATTCTTCGGTGAGCAATTCGAGGGCGAAGTAGGTATCTGTCGGCACATTTGGGGAATCCATCGATGTCCGGCGCCGCATCCGACGACGGTAATTTCATTTTGTCGGTTAGTTTCATGTTACAGTGCACCTTCGTTCGGCGTTTCGATCGAGATCAGGTCGAGAGCATCTGCGCGAGGAAGAAGATCGACACGAGTGCGGATATCGACCTTCGATGACTTATCGGTCTCGTGTTGTTGTGCTGCGCGATTAGGTATACATTATATAGGAGACGAGTCAACGACGGCGCAGTATCTTCTCGTCTTTGACGCCATCAATTTTTGCTTCTGGCCCGGTGCGCATTCGGCCCGTCCGATCGAAGGGTGTCTGTCGAGAAACATCTCTCTTTACAGATTCGGAATTGGAGTACTGCCACCTGTCAACGGGATTACAGGTGAAAACGCCATAGGGATGCATTCTGTGCACATGGTCTCTCTCATCAGAAAACGCTCTCGGCCGATTCCGATGGCTTCAACGCAGAGAGACTGAAGAGAGTGAAAGGTCATCTCTATCGAACAGAGGACACACTATAGGCTTTGCTGTTTCAGGTTTAGATGTGCGAAGATGGTTGAATTGGCCTCGTGCTTTGCCTCTGGAGGACGAAAGAGCCAGGCTCCTGCGCGAAGTCTCCTGATCAGTGTCACGCATGTACAGACAGCCAACGGATTTCTTTTCAGGTGGGGCAAGGGTTGGACGCCTTTGAAGGACGTACCGAAAAACTCATCTGCGCCGCCTTTGCGTCTGAAACAGACAGCGACCAAGGCACCATCGTCTGAATTGTCCATTTCGACGAAGCTTCGAAACCAGCGCATGACTGAGCGACGTCTGCAGTTGGGCCGCTCTGTCGATGCACTTCGCGAGTATTTTCCCCACTTGTTGGTCACACCATGGCCACAGGAATTGCTTTCGGACGAGGTCGTCCTCAAAGAAACGATCTCACCGCACTTCGGTCTGAAGCCATTCAACGCATACGGAAAACGAAACTACAACAGACGCATGTGGTTTGTGCGCCTCTACGCCTCGCTCTTTTGCAGAGAGACCAAAGTAAGACGCATCATCATTGTGATTGGAACTGGTCCCTATCTGATGTGCTGTGTTGGGCGGCTGTCAGGTGCAGGTAATGCGGTTTTGGCAGCCGAGCAGAGAGATCGTCATCATTCGATGGAGCATGAAATTTCGCCCACGCGTCTTTCACAGCATCTACGGCACGACTTTGCAGATGGATGGCGTTTCGGAGATCAAACTGGATCGCCAAGGACGTATCTATCAGCATCAGGTGGATGTGACCGACCGACACAAAGTCAAGTTTGATTTGGAGTTCCAGCGTTTCGCTCAGAACGTCCTCTGCGAAGCAACAGTTGCCGTGGGATGATGACAGTGCACAACGGACCAACAATCTATTGTCCGTTGAGGCATGATCGCCTTTGAACGGACGGCAGTGTGTATCTGCTGATGTGACGGATTCTATCTGTACATGTACCACACACCTTCGATTCACCAGAGCACGAAATCTTGGACAAGATGTCAAATGCCGTTCGCATCACTTGTGCCCGAGTTCAGACGCGATCGCGTCACGTAGCTATCTCGCTAGAAGGTCCTCCTGCCCGAAAGCAACGCCTTCTTGAAGGACGGTCGATCGCGGTAGGTGTACGCACCTTCGTTCGGCGTTTCGATCGAGATCTGGTCGAGAGCATCTGCGCGAGGAAGAAGATCGACACGAGTGCGGATATCGAACGCTAACGAATGTTTCTACTCGTGTTGTGTTGTGCGATTAGGTATACATTATATGGGAGACGAGTCAACGACGGCGCAGTATCTTCTCGTCCTCGACGCCATCAATTTTTGCTTCTGGCCCGGTCGGTGCGCACTCTGCCCGTCCGATCGAAGGGTGTCTGTCGAGAAGAATCTCTCTTTGCAGATTCGGGATTAGAATACCATCACCTGTCAACTGGATTACAGGTAAAAACGCCATATGGATGCATTCTGTGCACACGGTCTCTCTCATTAGAAAACCCTTTCGGCCGATTCCGGTGCCTTCAACGCAGAGAGACTGAAGAGAGTGAAAGGTCATCTCTATCGAACAGAGGACACACTATAGGCTTTGCTGTTTCAGGATTAGATGTGCGAAGATGGTTGAATTGGCCTCGTGCTTTGCCCCTGGAAGACGAAAGAGCCAGGCTCCTGCGCGAAGTCCCCTCCCTGATCAGTGCAACGCATGTATGGACAGGCAACGGATTTCTTTTCAGGTGGGGCAGGGGTTGGACGCCTTTGAAGGACGTGCTGAAAAACTCATCCGCGCCGCCAACAGATCAGCGATGCAGCTTGTGTCGCTCGTGACTTGTCATTTCCCCGGATTCCGAGATCACGCGGTCTATCACGGGGAGCAGGTTTTTCTGCACAAACGTGCCCAGATCTTCGTGGGCGATGTTTGGGGGAGCTTTGGAGGAAAGGGTCTCGGTCAGTTTCATGACATTGACCAGTTGACAATGTTCCCAGACTACGCCGTTCCTCGTTACCTACAGCATCTCGATATTTTGCATTACTCGAATGAATTACAGCAACAGGTCGCGCAATCAGACGACGCATCACAAGACATCAATGTGTTGCAGATCACAGAAGGTCAAGAAGTGGAAGCTGGGACTGCTAAAGAAATTGAGATTCGCGCCGCCACTGTCATGGCAGTCGAACAAATAAGAGAAGCATTTCGCGAAGTTTATGGAGATACGTTAACGCCTTCGGCTGTACAGCTCGATTGGTGGTTGTGGGAGACTGCTGCAGAGCAGGAAATCAATCTTCCGCATCACTGTACATGGACGATGTTCTACTAACTGCACTTTCGCACCGAACAGACGTTTGTACATATAGAATACTGAGGAGACATGAGCGTGATCTTCAACGGTAGCTGAGGCAATTCAGGCAAAACGTGTTTGCTGTCAAAGGGATGGGATTGGAAACAACTATGAAAAGACAAAACAAGCTGCCCCGATAGCTACCACATCTGTGTAAATCTCGACCATATCTTCAAAAACACAAGTCAAGTAAGAATCAAAAGAACAACAGACACGGTGTCGTGAACAGCTCAGTGCACCAACTGACGTTCATTCACAGAAAGATAATGAACCCACTAGATTCAAAACGCACACTGTCATCATCTTCAACGTGAACCGATCTGTAAACGTCGAGGGAGAACACATCAAGTATATATAGAGAGTCCATTGAATCCATAAGTCTGTTCGAACACCAATTCGATCCGTTGAGAAATTTGGTGTCCTTTTATTGACGCTACGTTGCCAACTGACAGACAGGAGCCATCATACGTCTCAACACAGCAAGAGTTCCTAGTTGTCAGAGACAGACACGTGGGATCAGCGCGCCAGTTTGCGGTCTAGTCAGGAAGGAAGTCAGTTGAGTGACTAGTCTACAATGGCCCCCTCAATTTTCGTTCTTTTCGAACGAAGATGCCTTCATGAACAGCCCACAATCCTTCGGGCACGAGAAATAAGAAATCCCACCGACCGTGCCGTCAGATGACCCCGACGGCGCGTCCAACTCCAGACCAACCCAATCCCCCGTACCGAACGCCACTGGGCCATAATACCTTACGATGGCATGTTTTGGATTTGAAGACCCGACAATCACACGATCTCCCGTGCACAGATTTAACTGTGTCGGTGAAGAATCCGGTGTTTCATTTCCCTACAGTCGACGCAGCAGATAGATGGAGTCCAAGACGATGCATGCATCATGCCTCACCTGTGATAAACACTGCCTAGCAGTCTGATTGAGGACATGCCCAAGCTCGTGCCACCGACCCCGTACATAGAGCTTTGAGCACAGGGCCAAAACCTGTTCCAATGAATCAAGACGTTTCTGTCCATCGACGCCCAGCGAACCAGAAACGTAAGAGCTGAGCCTTGGGTCCAACTGCGACGGACTCTCTCCCCAGAACGATTGTGTCGCCTGCGGATCTGGATGACTGGATAGACTGTGAGGAGACTCTTGGGTGTTTTCGCGTCGGGGAGAGGCAATGCAGTACACATCTGCAGTAGGAACTGGCAAAGACTGCCACAAAAGCGACTCACCTTCTTCACAGCTTCCTTCCGGAATAGCTTCCAGTGCATCGCATCTCTTGCCATCGATAAAGGCGGACATGTGAGATGGATGGCACCAATGGTTTGATGGAAAATACGAATCGGCAGCTTCGACATCTTTATCCAGTTGCTTAACGTCTACGCGATCGACTTTGTAAGGCACATCCTCGTGTGGGTTCGCCTCTGAACTGCGGCACTGATCTCTTTCTTCCTTTATTCTAGCATTCTTTTCTGCATCCTGATGTGATGGCGGTCGCTCTGAACAACAGGCATCTACATCCACGGGATCCTTTGCCACGTCAATGGAACTGCTCGATCGTTCTGGATCTGATTCACTGCGGTCGTCTGCAGCAATAGAAGATCCCTCGGGATCAATCACTTCCTCTTTCGCATAGACAGGTGTGTGTGTCGTCCTATCGCCTACCAATTTGTCTTGGACTTTGATCTTGTCCACCGAACCTACAACTGGTGAGACCACTACTCCCTCGTCATCAAACTTCTCTTCACTATCCTTCTCCATTTCGTCATCTGGAGTCGTAAGTGGAAGAACGATTCCCTCTTCATCGTCGTCGTCATCGTCTTCTTTTGCGCTGGGCTTTGAGGTAAGGATGTTTGGTTGATCGGACACGCTTTCTTCGGTGACTGTTTTCTGAGAAGATGGGCTCTCGGATTCGTGTCGTGGAGGTTCTTCATCTTCATCGTGTTCATCGCTCTCCTGACCACTCATTTCATCGCTTTTCAGAGGCTCCTGCACACGATGCTCTTCTTCGTTCTGGTTATCTGATTCCTTATGTGTATCCGAATCTCGGAAACTCCGCTCTGAATGACTTAAACCAAATTGCGGTTTCCAGTACTCAGGTATCTCATCCATCAAATCTGTATAGCACTGTACATACACACACAGAAGGCATCGTTGATGATGAGGTATGGTTTGTGGTGGTGGTGGTACGAAATGTTTGTTGATCTGTTTGGCTCTTTTGCATGCCTTCAGCACAGCATCCCGCATACATGGAGCATTGATTAAATCCGAGACAGTGGGCCGTTTGCTGGCAGACTTTCTCAACATACTGCAAGGCACATACTCGACATGCGGGTCCTTGACCGATCAGCTTTACCTTTTAATTATTGTTCGCCATTCTGCCGAGTATTGCGACGGCAATGGTGCCAGACTAGCTTTTCGGATCTTGTGAATTAAACCATGCATGTTGAACGCATTGAAAGCAGGTTTTAAGGCTGTCAATTCATACATGACGCAACCCAAGCTCCAAATGTCTGTGCCAAATCCATATCGTTGTTTCGAGAGCAGTTCGGGCGACATGTAATGGGGTGTCCCCACAACAGAGTAGTCAGGATCTGCTGATTTGCCATCACGGATGGTCGCCAGACCAAAATCGCCGATCTGAATGTCGTAGTCCCGGGTCAAGAATAGATTGCTGCTCTTGATGTCTCGGTGAAGTACTCCCGCATGGTGAATATACTCCATCCCGAGCAAAGCCTGAGCTAACCACATCTTCAAACGATCTTCAGAGAAGTGGCCCTAGCGTCCACGCACGGGCATCGTTTCAAAGACTAGGGTTTTTGGCACTGTACTTTGTGCGAATGCAGCAAGCTTCCCAAATCACCATTGCGACAATAGCCATATACGATATTTATCGTATGCCCTCTATCCACCCATCCCTCAACAAAGGGCACGACAAATGGATGATCCAGTGAAGAAACCTATCTCAACAATAACGACGGTAGGACCCCTCGTGATGCTAGAATGAACGCACGAGCTGCAATTCTTGAAACGAAGATCTTCTTTGCCATTCAGACAATCGCGCCAGTCTTATTCGCTTCAGTACATATCTGTGTCACACGATGTTTTGAGAACCGTTTGATGGCTGTGTGTTCACTTCTTCTTGGTTTCCTTGTTGATGACGACATTAGCTGCACCAAAAGAGCCTTTACCAATCTGCTCAGCTATCAAGTATTTGTCCGCGCGAGACGAGGAAGAAGAGGAGGGCATTGTTTGACTCGACATAGAAAACAGCGGAGCCAGACAGTACGGTTCCAAAAAGAATTGAACGGAGAGGCTTTCTCAGGGACTGAGCAAAAAAAGTCGATGACACCCAATTTTTTACGTCGACTTTGTCTTCACGCATACAGAGATAGAGCGAAGCCTGTGGATGTAAAAATAGTCCGCGTCGATGTTGACGGTTTAATTTTTGCCTGCTCGGTTAACCCTGCCTTGATACATGGCAGATAATGCAGCATTAGGGGGCACGATCGACGGTTAGCGAACAGTCGGAGCACTTATCACGCTCCATGCACCATGGACTCGATGACACCGCACCGAGTGCAACAGTCAGAGACGCACATCACAAAACGCATGCATCAAACAAGACATATCTATACGGTCCAAAAGGAACGTCGATGCTAGGAAGATTTAAGAGTCATCTATTAACGTGCAGAGTGGCCAGATCGGTCGGCAGAAGACTATGGCGAGGTTTGGTGGTAGCAACGGTCGGCACAGGTATAGAATGACGCGGCGCAGATCAGATACGGACGGTGTCGCGTTTCGCTGATGCTTCGTTCGTCTCGTCGACATCCTTCTCGGAGCGCACAAACCCATTCGACTATAATGCAAACCATCGCAGAGTTGCCAGGTCACCGCGAGCCTTCTGCCATGAAGAACATTGTACTTATCATCGCTGCTCGGCCAACGGGTTTTGCCGAAAAGCTCACGGGTCAGCGCTGCAACGACTCGTGTTCTTGGACAATCTCGACGAAGTATTACGAAACAGCTGTCACGGTGAACAACTGTCTCCTGCGAGAGGCCACAGATGATGATTTGGCGGAAACAGAGTGCGAGGCACTGGTTCTCGTCGGACAGAGAGCGCAGAAGGAGGAGTTGGCGGCCATCAAGGGATGGTACGATACAAAACGTAAGAACAGGATGAGGGATGCAAGCATCTCCCTTCTCGTTTTGGAAGAAAATCCCACAGACTCAAACATTGACGAATCCTCTGAAAAAGAGCTTCACTGGTGCCTCTCAAATGGCTTTGAACTTGTTCGAGTGTCGACCACGGACGATGCGTGGGATGGGCGATTGGATCGTGAGGAAGGACAAGGAATGCCACGTGTGATGGAAGCATTGGCAGCACATGTGTGGCCCGGATGCACGATGAAGAGCAGAAAGGAAATGAATGGGCAAAAAGAGCAGAGCACGGCAGTGGTTGGCGAAAGTGAACCCTCCTTCGAACCATCTCAAGACGAAGATGCTTTCGAGAAGCTGCTGTCGGAGATGACAAGTGTGTCTGACGCGCTCGGCACTGTACTAAAGGTCGGATGTGTAGATGCAAGGGAACAGTTAAGAAGGATGCCGGATGGAGAGCGGCGAGATCGTGCGGCAAGCTTGGCCTTGAAGCTGGCAAAGTACTTTGAGGACGAATAACAAACAGCTCTGCTGCCCGACAAGTGTCACAATCGAGATTCCTCTACAACGCACGTGCGCTGGGTGTATTGACTGTAACACTTTCGACAAGTGCATGAGTGGTCTGAACGGCGTTCGATGCACTAGAAGCAGGGCGTCCGGTTTACAGGTCAAGACCATCGACTTCAGATGGCAATCGCTGTTTTTACAAGTTGTTCTGCACGCTTCGAATCATGCGAATGTCTAGAAGATACGTTTAGCTATCGTTGTCAGAGCCTCTTTCCATTGCTTACACATCCTTGGGTGCAGTTGAAATCTGAAGGTCAATAACGTGACAGGCATGACACCATGTACGTGCAATTGCACTGCATCATTTGGTTATTAGGTCACCAACAGTGAAGCATCTGCCTTCGGGACGCAAAGGAAAACGTCCTTTTCCCTTGATGTGTTCCCAGACATTAACACGCAGGTTGGAGACATTTGCTGAAGGATCATTTTATTCGTATGGGCTTTAGGACATCTCATTGTGTCAACTCACACTGTTAGGCAAAAAAGAGAGCTCGAAGGTTTGGTTGCTTCGGTCGTTCGTCGTTATGGGAAAGAAAACATATGACATACCAGGTCACGCCAGTCACAATACTGTTGAAATGAGACAACGAAGTAAACCGTAACATGCACGACAACAGAGCCAAGCGCGCTATTTTCGACAGCGTCTCGCCGTGTTCGCTTAGTCAACATTCTGCGCTTACTTCGAACAACCTTGTTCGCTTGGCGCCCAATTCTGGGACGATTCGACGATGTGGTACCTATCTCGTTCTTCAGAGGCAAAAATGTCTCTTTAGTACACTTGGCTGAAGGAAACTCAGAAACGAAGAGGCTTCTTTTCAAACACACCCTGCCGAAAACCACTCACAGAAAGGAAATTGTTGCAGCCATCGCAAACTCAAAAGCTAGCGTTCGTTGCACGGTACAGAAAGACGTCAGCGCTGTCGCAGCGCTTAGGTAACATTATATCCAGCTTCTGCATCCGTCCCGTCTCGCACTCTTTTCACATTTTTGGTGTGGTACTGTGTCTGGACCCTTCCAGAGCGCAATGATATCATTGATTTCGCGTGGGATAGCGGTATTGTGCGGTCACGGTCACAGATAACACAATGAGTCACTCGCTCATTGAACATTATAAAAACCGAAGGCTGAGAGCATTTGCGCTAAACTTTTGCCCCGCCGCGGACGGTCTTGTCTTCTCTATGGCTAACCCAACGGATTACATCTGTTTCTCCTTCAAAGAAATAAAGAAACGCGAATACCGTGCACCCACTTCACTATGCACTTCAAGAGGAAGTGATGGGACTCGTCGCGTTTCTGACCAGATAGAAGAACTCAACCGAATACGTGCGGAAGCCCTTGCTGCTTCTAAGACAAAAAATCCAGATGGAGAGACCAAAGACGCATTCGTCAAGTACTGTCAACGAGCTCCCCGGTGTTACGTGTGCAAAACTTTCTTTGTAGTTTTTACCGTTCTCTCTGTAAAACAGGCAGACTGTTTTCGACTTGGTTAAACGGGGTCAACACTTCTTTATGCTTAACGTGGCGGAGTCCCAAGTCTGGGCGAAAGAAAAGCAAAGAAGTGGATATTCGTCTGGAAAAAGCGACGGCGCTTTTCAACCTCGCTGTTTCTCTTTCGCAACAGGCAGTCGCGCTGTGCCATGCGGATGAACCGGACAGGCAGGCCATTGGCAGACTATTCCAAGTGCGTTCCGCTCCGCTGCCGCAATATATGAGCGGCATTTTTTGGTCACAGGAATCTGCATCCGTCTTTTCCGTGGTTCGAGAAGTGGCGGAGAATGTAAGTTTGGACTAGGGAAGAGATATACGTTTAACTTTTCTTTTTACAGAACACGAGCCGGACGCCTCCTGTCTTGTCGCCTGATTTTATCAACTTCGCCGAGACATTATTTTTGGCTCAAGCTCAAGAGTGTGCTGTATGGAAAGCGATAAGAGAGAAGAATCTGGCGTCGACAGTGTTTCGAGTCGCCAGAAGTGGATCCCTGCTCTATTCAAACGTGCTGCAACAGCTCGGCAAATCCTCCGTCAAGAAATCGGCTCACCGTTCGTGGCAGGTTTGTCGTGAACTGTACGCCTTCTTCGCATAAGCTCTGCCTTCTAGCCTCTGGTGCAGCGAAAGAGCTGGCTGATGGAAGCGGTCTGTCAACGTTATTCGGCCATGTATGCGCGCCAGAAAGGCGAGTTTGGCGTCGAGATCTCGAGATTGAAGCAGACGGCGATGCTTTTGGGTTACCTCCGAAATAGAAAGCCTGCAAAGAAAGAAATCGATCTGTATGTGGAACGCCTTATTCAAAACACAGCCGAGAGATTAAGAGTCGCAGAAGAGGCAAGTTTTCGCGCAAAACCACTCTCAACCAATCTGTTGTGTAGGAAAACGCGGTCGTCTATCTTTCGAATGTTACGCCCTTCAAATTGTTGCCTATTGTAGAAGGTCGTCAAGTAGTTCACGTGGTTTCGTGCACGTATCTGGATGCCGTGGACGAGAACACGCTATCAACTCCGAAGACCTAAACCGCACATATGTCGGTGCCAGTCATTTTTGGTTGTTCGAATCAGCAATATTGTTGCCTCTTTCGGTCTCCTTATTTTCTGCCGGTATTTTTTCGCTGATGCCGTTCTTGAGATTATCTGTACACAATAGGACTTGAGATCTAGTAGTGGTAACTCCACATTAAGCAAACGAGAAGTTGTAAATCATTTCCACACTTTCCGGCAATATTCGCGTATTACCTGACCCGCGAAACACACTCTGCAAGTTACTGTGCAGCACGCATGCGTTTCTCCTTGATCCTGAAAATGCTTAATAGCAAGGAAGCACGAATGGAATGCGTAGTGGTTCAGCAGCAAGCACATCTCGGTCATGACGAACGACCGCCCTTGTATCAGCAGCGCCGTGACAACCATGCAAGAGGTATCATCGAACATTTCTGTTTATGCGGTTGAAGAAATGATCTCATTGCCGTTAGCTCCCCGACTGTGTGACTGTGCCGCCGTTTCATGTGATGTGTTCCTCACGACATTTTCAGATCTTTGAAGCCGCACGTCAACTGTCGAGCTTTCCTGGTGGTCAACAACGCGCCTCGTCAGTGCCTCGATATGGGTGTTCTCATGGGCATTGAAGGGGCACCTTTTCTCTGGCTCTGTGTGCAGGATGACGCAACTGCCTAGTCAGTCGCGTCACCATGTGGGTATTTAACAGTGAGTATGGACCTCGAAGGATGTTGCTCCGAACAGTAAAGTCGTTCCTCAATTCGCGCTCTCGTTGCCCGGCAGGAACGGTGACTGCAACAGTCATCGGCACGTTACATTCACGTGAACTCCTATACGTACGACGATATCATTCTGCATCATTCAACTACCAGTCTCCGTTTGACTTTCTAAAGAATCGACCGGCGAAAACGCAACATGGGCAATACGAAAACCTGGTCGACAGGCCTCTGCGACTGCTTTTCAGAATGCGATATCTGTGCGCGTTTCCCATCCTCATCTGCTTGTCGGATTTGGCATGCAGGTATATATGGATGGTGTTGCTCGGTCTGCCTCTATGCTGGAAACGCATCGAAGCTCATCGGTGGAGGCTGCTGCGGATACTGTTGCATCCATACGCTGCTTTCTATGGTATTCCCGCCGGCCGTTGCTTGTAAGCCGACGATCGGTTCGTTGACGAGATTGTTACACAAGTCACATCACAGGCTATACGTCGGCCACCCGAAGAGTGCTGCGCAATAAGTACAATCTACCGGAGCAGCCCTGTTCCGACTGTTGCGTGCATTGCTGGTGCGCCGCATGCGCATTTTGCCAGGAAGCCAGAGAAATACGCGTAAGCACCGTCACTTACAGAAGGACGCCGTCACAAACATACTCTTTAGGCTCGTCACAGTCACTCATCCTCTTCAGATTCCAGCGACGACGACAAAAAATAGAGATGAGGCCGCATCTGGATAAACACGGAGCATACATATATCGTCGAATTCCGTCCATACGTCATCTGCTTCTAAAACGGCGACTCTGTGACTGGCTGCTGTCGTGATTCTTCTTTCGTCTATTGTGTTTCGTCTATTCCCGAGTCCACATATTCGAACGCGCCCGATTGTTCGTGTTCTAACATGTCCAGAGCGACCAGACAGCTATCGGCGACGATGGGGTCGGGATCTTTTGCATACTGCTTCAGTAACGCGACGCAATCGTCCATCGCAATCGATCCCAGCGCTTCTGCCGCCTCATGACGCACCATTGGATTCTCGTCCACATCTTGAAGAACGCGTTGCAAACCGGGCGCGGCTGTTTTGTCCTGCATCTGTCCGAGAACAAACGCCACTTCGTGCTTCAGGAGAGCACTGGAGGAGTGGAAAGCCTGCACAATGGCATCGACAGCAGCCGGGCCTCCGATATTCCTCAAGGCAAACAGAGATCTGTACCGATCAAACATCGTGGCCTCTTCGTCAAGCAGACAGGTCTTGAGCTGTGCCAACGAGGCAGTCATGGCTGCTGCTGGAGTGGGGTCAACTGAAACGTAATCGCTTCTGGATGTTTGCACATGGCCTCTGGCTGCTTCGTCGATGCGCTGGAGGGCAAGCAAACATGTTTCTCGGACTTCAGGTGCGTCATCGTTTTTATGCGCCTCCAACGGAGCGAGGCATTCCAAAGTACCGATGGCTCCCAGCGCTTCTCCAGCTTCATGTCGAACCATGGGGTGCTCCTCTGGGTCGCTCAGAATCTTTACCAGCTCCGGAATACCTGCCGGATTTTGCGTTTGGCCTAAACAGCGAACAGGATCCGCTCCAAACGAGGGTAGAGCAAATAACAAACCGAGACAGTAAGCCACTTCGTGACGGAACAACGTCGAAGAGTCTTTGAGTCCAACAAGCAGGGCATCGTGCGCTTCTGCTGAATCCTTCAGGTTCTTGAGCGCAAAGAGAACACGATACTTCCGCGAAAGCGGCGTGTTTGGATCTTCGAGTTTGGCTCGGAGCTTTCCTATCATCACACCGTACGAAACATCACGCGTCTATCCGCATCCTTCTGCACCATGTTCTCGAACAACGCCGACCTCGAAACCCTGACGACAGCGATCATTGGTTTGTCGAACAGCCCCGAAGAGCGTTCCGAGTTATTGCGATTGCTCTCCGACAACAGCACACTGATTGCGGCGAAACCTGCCGATCTCTTGTCGGAGTTGAATTTCGCCGAGCACTCTTTTGCCTCTCTCTATGTTCTGTGGAACTGGAAGTCGAGCCTTGGAACTGCTAATCGACGCGGTGACGCGGAATGGTTCAGACACGCCGTGCGTTTTCTCAAAGAATGCAACCCAGCCACTCTCGATACACTGGGAGGAAAATTCTTGTCCGTGGCTCGGGCTGTCAAGAAGGACGCGATGCAAATGGAGCAGCCCCGGTTAGCGGTCCTGCCCTTGCGTCATGCCGTGCAGAAATTTGCACCATCTGTGGATACGCTCACTCCATTACATGCAGATTTCTTTCAGCTCTGTCTTTTATCGCGTCATTACGGGGCAGCCAGAGAGATTCTGTTTTCGGATATCTATGAGATGGACCCTGCTCGGACGCATCTCACTCCGACGGATTTCTTGCTCTATTGCTATTATGGAGGACGATTGTGTGTTGGACTGAAGGAGTATCCCCGGGCGCTGGAGCTCTTTCATTTAGCATTGGTGGCACCCACCCTTGCATCCAATGCCATAACTTTGATGGTCTACAAGTTCTATACCCTCGTATCTCTCTTGGAATTGGGCCATGTGCCAGAGTTGCCCAGATACAGCTCCAGCTCTGTTCTGAGATTATCGAGAGCCCCTTCGATGATCCCCTACCTTCGTATAACCGAAGCTTACAGAGGCACGTTTTATGATTCTCGCCATGCACGTGGATAGAAACGCCGCGCTCTGTAGATTCGAGCAGGGATGCTGTCGAGAAGGCAGTGCTGGAGGGGAGAGAGATTTTTGAAGAGGACAACTGTTTTGGCATCGTCAAACAAGTCGTCGCCTGTCTTCCCCGCAGAGACGTCAAAGCGTAGTTCGTCCCCATACCGCATTCATCTCTCTTAAGATGTCTGTCCTGTAGACTGACACAAAGTTACATGACACGTTCGCTGTCGGATATCGCATCGGCAGTTGGGTTGCCAAACGAAGATGCTGCAGAGCGTTTGCTAGTGGAATTGGTTAAGGAGAAGCAGATCTCTGTCCAAATCAGCGGCCAAAAGAGAATAGTGTCCTTCATAGAAGACAGCGAGGTGGATGAGCGTATCGGAACGACAGCGCAACTCGATGCGATGCTTCAAGATGTCAGACAGTTAGGAGAACGTATGCAAAATGTCAAAGACAAAATCGAACTCGATCCAGAGTACCGAAACAAAGTCCTCCAAACGGAGCAGCACTCCAAACTGGATGGCTAACCAGATAACACGATCATCCATACAAAGACCTTTTCTCAGCGACACGCCAGTGAACATGTCCATCGCTGGTCTTGTCACCAGCACGGTTGTGTCTGGGCGAAATCTACGGTTTCATGGTGTCCAAATCTCTCTCCATTGCTTCCATGTCTTTCAGTGTGGCTTGTGCATGTTTTAAGCTCTCCTATCCCAAACCCTTCATTTCCATGAAACTGCTATTCTTTGACAGACCTTTGCTGTTGTGTACTCCTGTGCGAGTGAAAGATATTCCGGCCCGAGTCTCTTGCAATGATCCAACTGGTCTGTTAACTGAAACAGCATCTCGCATTCCATTCTCCGAAACAACTTGTCCTCACTTCTTGCTGTTCCCTTATGGCAGACTCCGTTTCTTGATTGAGTATCTCCCTCAACGCTGCAAGTCCTTTGACTGCTCCAGGCGCATAGCAAGCATTCATGATGTTGTATAGCAAGCACTCAGTGTGTCTGCCAGGAAAACCATGTTATAACTTGTGTCCAAAGGGGTCCTTACGCTGCATGCAGTCGGATCATCGTCTCTTGATAGATCAGTCTTTCCTGGTACAATGAATGCCAAATTCTAGAGATGCACTCACCGTTCCGAAGAGGACCTTTTCTGATTGAACTTGTTGGCCCAGGACATGGCTTTCCAAGAGATTGGACATCATCGCCCAGATAGATTGGACTTCTTGATGCACTTCGCAGATAACAGCGGTCGCCAAGTCGATTTCGTTGCGATCGGGCATCTCCGCAGCGCCTTCTATTTTTTCATCAATGGCTGCAAGAATTGCGTTCTCGCGATCTGCAATGGAAACTTCATTTGACAGTGACCCTTCCACAGGTATTGAACTGAACTTGGCATCTCGTTTGGATCCACTTGAAAGAGAAGACAGAGACGATGGACCGTATCAGAAATATGTGCTTCAAACTGCGGAATCAGTTTCTGGTTTGTCATCTGTTAGACCATTTTATGCAGACTTTGATGCGGTATCTCTTCGCAAGATGGGCTCACGATAGAATCGGCGATGTTCATTGAACGATGGGTTAGCTCCTTTGCAGTTACGCCCAGAATGAAGCCGGCATGTCCCACAAGCGCTGCCGCATGCTCATCTGCATAGAAATGCTCAAAAACGACACAGCGATTGTGATATTCACCATTCTGAGGCATCTCCTCATCACCCCTTTTCTCCATTCTAAGTGTCTGCATCGCTTTAGCAACCTCATCCAAAACCAAACCATCAGCATAACTCCTCACGGCTTGGTGCAGAATCGACTGCGAGAGAATGATGCAGGGAGTCATGCAGAGCAGTTAATGGGGAGTCCTTCTCTTCCGGTTCATTTCGCGCATGTGTATTGAACTCCTCCAGCTGTTGCAGCAAAAAGAGCTTTACGAGATATCTACACCACCGTGTCCCTCGTCCCAGCCTCAGCAGCAGCGACCATCACCTCCGTCGAATGGCTTTCATCTCTTCCTTCGCTTTTTCACATTCCTGCATCACTTCCGTCGGGAGTCCAACATCTGATCATCATCGTTCAGTGGCTCTTCGCAATGAAGAGGCCTGGATGGGTACCCGGGTCTGGGATCGCTTCGGCAAGTCGATCCCATAGTTGACGGAAACGGGGACATCTTTGAAGAAGGGCTGCTGATGGACGTCGCGGCGATAGACGTCGTCCTTCTGTCGTGCTGTTCATCGTGTTAATGTTCCAATCGACGATTATCGTTTCGAGTAGACTGGGACCGACAGCCGTGCAACTGTGTGCGTTTCTTTAAGTTCGTTGCTGCACCCGTGTTGGCAAATCTGTGCCGAAGAGCTTCGCTTTTCGTTCAATTACGTAAGAGACCTGCTTCGCGGGTTGCTTAATACCTACTATGCAATTATTTAGCACCGTCTGGATAGTTCCTAATGGCCAAGTGGGGAGAAGGCGATCCACGGTGGTTAGTTCAAGAGCGAAGCGACGGAAAAAACGTGAATCAGTGGCACTGGGAAGAAATCAATAAACTGCCATGGGCAAAGAAACGATTAGCAGACTTGTTAGTAGGCTTCAGAATCGAAGATGCAACCATCACATCATTAAAAGAAGTCTCAGGAGAGGTTCTCAGCCCATGCCCACCGAACTCCGTGATGGCCACGGTTCTGTTCTTGCCAGGCGTGTGTCATGACGCGGAAAGGAGGAAAACGTGTTGCAAACTTTGATTTAAAGCTGGTACTGAAATGGTCCTCCTCTAGCGAAGAAGATGAAGTATGTCCTTCGTTTTGGACGCCTCGTGTAAGGACACGGCGTTTCTCTGTAGCCGGCCACGGGCGAGATCAAGATTCGTGACTTTGCATGCGTCAATGAACCGGACGAATTTGAGTATGAAGTCGTGGTAGACGGAACGGAGTCCGATGTAAAGGTCATCAAGCAGTGGTCGATGCACTTCTGATCGATCCTCCTGTTTTTGCAGGATAAATACAAGAGCATCTGGATGGAGGCCAAGGGAGCAATAGTGGAGGTGCTTGAGCAGTTTACCAAAGAATTCCAGAGTTCATGACAGACTGGAGCCCTGCGTTGCCCAATATGTTTGATCATTACCAGATAGAAGAGGAATAGACGTTGAGGGTGAGCGGCATCGCATAGAAGTTCTGTGTTTATCCACTGCCGTTGCCGCCGCCACGTCCATGTTCTTGTTGTAACTCCCATTCGTCAGTGTGGAAACCAGGGCAGTCTTGATAAGTCCGATCCAAAGAGTATAGATCGATCGTTGGCTGGTTGCGTAGCTACCTGTCATGAAGGACAGACAGCTGTGTAATGGCGTCAGCTGTGGTGTCTTTTCAGCTATGCGGCACTACAGATAGCAGCAGTACGTATCTGCCGCTCGTTCAGGATATACGATGGGTTTCATCACCACACCGTCGAACGGTGCCTTGCCAGGGATGAACGATGTGCATCGAAGGCTTTGCGCAAGGATGTATGAATGGTATTCATTACGGTGCTTCGACCTGACGGTTTGTTGTTGTTTCGTTCCTGTGGATAGACGCGTTTTGTAGTTTCGAAGGATCTGGCGAAGCAGAGACGACGTTTTGTGCTTCAAAGCCTTTTCTGCCAAGTCCGAAGATAAAAATCAGGTATGGCGTCGCTCTGCCGATAACGACAACGAAAGATGTTTCCCTCGCAAACCGACATCGCATCTTAGGCACTGCCGTCTTTCTTCGTTCAGTGGTCGCGTTTCTCGATAGAACGCCGTTTATTTCCTCGCGCCGTTTCTACACCAGCCGCTTCGGTTAACTGCTTAGATGATGACAAGCTGCAGCTCGACGTGTACGTGCTGCAACAGTACTCGCGTCGTGTCGAGTAGCGTCATACCAGAATTCGCGTACACACGAGGGTACTGCCGAGAAAGAAAGAGGAATCGACGATGGCTCAGCGAAGACGGATGTCCGTTCCGAATGATGCCGAACGAGATGTTCCGTGTCGGCGTTCTCATTTTATGGCCGAGCGACAGGAGATGTTATTCGGCACAATCGACTGTTTTCCGCCAAAAACGCGTTCTGCTTTTTCGACGGGCTGTTACACACCCACGCCGTCTTTCTTGCACTTTAAAGGACTCCTGTCATCAGAGTTGCGGATGCTGAACATGCATGATTTTGATTTTAGGTGACGTCGGAAACATGGACTCCTCCTCATTTCTTGATGTTCCTCGCGAGACTGGCTCGCGATCTGGAGAATGGAATGCTAGCGACTACCATTGGGATCCCTACCAGTTCAAAGCTACAAGGATCATCCGACGTTCTTCCAAGCCCAAACGACGCGGCCGGTCTCGCATGCGTGGTCCCGTGTTGTGTCAAGTTGACGGATGCCAAAGCGATCTCTCTGGTCAAAAAGAGTACCATCAACGCTACAAGATCTGCCCACAACACATGAAAGCGAAATGCATCCCAAAAGACGGCGCTCCCCACAGATTCTGTCAGCAATGCGGACGATTTCATTTGCTCAGCGAATTCGACGGAAACAAGCGATCCTGTCGTGTTCGACTCACAAAGCATAATCAGAGACGACGAAAGAAGTCTGGAGGAACGTTGACGGGATTCGATTCTGCTCGAAGCTCGACACTGTCCAACTCCAATTCCCCGACAGAAACCAACGTGGCTGTGGAGCTCGAACCTTCTACAGAGAATGAAGCAGATCCAACTGCCATAGCGTCCTCTTTTTTTGTCTCCCATGAACAGCCCTCTCTCTTCTATCCAAGCAAGGCCACACTCGCATTCCGAACATCTGCTTGACTCCGAGTGTGCCTGCTCTTCATTGTGTGTAGGCTACTCACAAGCAGCGTACAGAAAAGAGACCTCGTTTCTAAATGACGCTTTGTATTCCTCATGCACCGACATGAGTACGCATCTTGATGACCAGAGGATTCAGTGGTCTCATGGAGAATGCTGTGGTGATGTAGAGCCTAAGTTTGATCCGTCCCAAATGATGCCTCGTCATCTCGCCGATGCCTATACTGGTTTGGTCGGCTTAGATGAAACTGCTATTGATCCTTTGCAAGCAAACCCGAGCGTGTTTTCCACTAACCCTGGTGTGGCATCCGAAAGCAGACGACAGGCTGGATACAGTCAAGACGCCCCCGTGATGATGCCTGTTTTAAATAAAACTGTTTCGGACAATACATTGATGGATCCCGTGGCATTTATACCCCCAAGGACGATTCCGAAAAGTTTGCCCTACGGGACCCCTGACCAGTTTAGCAATTCTTCCTCTTGCATTCTTCCGTGGAACGCATGTCCAAATCAGACGGAACTTGGACCGATGCTCACCTACCCTCATGCAGACGCTGGGAAAATGGACAGTGTGTTCAGAAACGATCTCTGGGAAGAAGAGATGCGTGCCACGAATTACAAGAGTCTGTTGAAATTGACTTCATTCTCGATCAAGGTCTTCGACTGTATACCTGGGAATCTACCTCTTAACCTCCGGCACGAGCTGCTACGAGCAGTACGATGATGATGATGCACCCATACATGTCTCTATGTATCATTCGCCTTTTTAGGTCCAAGAAGGATTAGTTCCCGAAGGATATATGCGACCTGGATGTGTGAATTTGACGGTGGACGTGTTTCAGCCTGGCTGGAAAAAATCTTCGACTATTGACGATATCGTTGACGCATTACTCTCTTCTGATTGCGATTTTTGGAGGAGGAAGAAGATAATGGTAGGCATTCCTTCCCTCGCTTTGCACACATCATCTCAATCTCACGCACATTCCACAGGTTCAGACACACTGCGAGTCAATACGGATTGAACCGGGAAAACAGCAGAGAAGATACAGTTTGGAAGCGAATGCGGAATTGTACCCCAATGTCCAATCCGTTCGGCCGGTCTGTGTGTTAGCTTCGGCCTCCAATCGCCGTTTTACAATCAGAGGAGACAACATTAGCTCTATTCAAAGCACTTCAATTCATTGCAGGATTCAAGGCAAACACTCTATCTTCTCCTATACACGTCACATCCGCCTGTGCTTGTCGCCGTGCAGGGAAGTTTGTTAAGGTGGATGTCAACGGGCCTCAAGATGTGGAGTCAGGATCCTGGTCTTTTTCACTTTATGAGAAACTTCCATGTGGCACTTTACGAATCGAGATGTCAACGAATGGAATGATCGACCAGACACTGGTAATGTCACCGCCCCTTTCCTTTGTCTCTGTATCAGAATGTTGTCGTCTTCAGCCGATCCTGTGCGTCGATGATAGCTCTGTCGTTGCTGAAATTGAAGAGTTTTATGGCCAATATGGTGCGGCTGCGCATTTGTCGGTGTGCAGAGAGAAACATAGACTGTTTGTTTAGGTCGTCAATCGAGCGCATTTCTCGTGGAGTTTGGCCTAGCTGTAGAGGTCCGATCGTGGCTGCTTGCTGTATGTCAGCGTTATGGCGTCGCTGCTGCTGACCTAAGAACGTTTACTCAGCGATCTTGGCGTTCTTTTGGGGGCAGATTGGGCTTCAAGCAGGCTAGTTTGGCAGAATTTCTGTTCTGTGTGCATTCTGCCGGCCACCTCTACAACTATTGCAACGAACGAGGAATGGCGCAGACGGCGCAGTACCTGCAGCCAGTCGTGGCTTTGAATGTTTGCGACGGGTTTGACAGAATGCCGACTTTCATACAGAGGGACGCTGGCGTACAGCAAAAACGTCACAGAAAACGATACCTCAGATTCATGAAGCGTCTGTTCAAGCAACATGTTGACAAGAGCGTACTGTGCTGCTGAACAGGACTCAAGTGCGCCTTCTCTGCGCTGCCCTTGGCCTGCCATCACTGTTTTCTAGGATGTGTATATTCTGACTCAAGCCTATGGATTGTGAGGCTTCTATATATATTCAAGTTTTGATGATCCTTTAGCTTTTCAAGCGATCTACTTGGCTCTTAGAGAGTAGAGTGAACCTGCCTGCATATAGAGTATCTGAGGATAGATCAACGATCTTTGAGTGTTTGAGCATCTCGTGACTCTTTGGAGCGAAGCGGTCGCATTTCCTTCTCCCGTGTGATCTATCTGATAAATCGTGCTCTTCTCCAAAGACGTCGTTGTTATCTTATTGGGATGCCTTCCTTCCATAATCTGTCTTACCTTGATGATTTAGGATGCAAAGTGCATACACGGTTTGCAATATGGTATGGTGGATGATGTTGGAATTATTCTTTTTTGCCAAAACAGGAAACTATGGAACGCTGAAATTCTCTTCTTTCGTAGTTGATTGTTACGGCACTCGGTTGACTTAGGAATGTTATTCTCTCTATAAAAAAGGTGGAGGCATCCCATTTCGATAATCTATTACCAAGTGAGATGCTACGACTGCAAGAGCTTGATATGAGACGAGCGAGGATGGTACTTCAATTGGCCACACTCTACACGCTTTCATTCCGTGGAGATGCCACATAGACGCCAGCCACATCTCAACTTTAGATGGGCATATTTTGGACTCAAGCGGTCGATGAAGCAGCCGAACTGTGTTTCCCACCAATAAACTCTTTGAGACCTGCCCTTATGTTTATAACTCAATGCTTTTGTTACTCAACCAATTTTTGCTTGCCCCTCGATGGTGCTTATGGGTTTTGATATATGGGCAGATACCATGGCCTCTCTTGCCAATATTCTTTGAGAATTCTGTGTGATTGTTTCATTGTTGTGGTGCCCAAGAGGTGGAACTTCGAAATGGATGATAGTATGTTTCCGCACATAAATCTCAAGTGCTACGGAATGCGCAGTTAGTGCATTCTTGGCTGTCAAGATGTGTGTTTTGAAGGAAATCTCTAATTCATGTCACTTTACGTTCTACGGGCGAACTCCTTTACATTTAATTCCCGAGATGCACGACTTTGCGGACTCTATCCTTACAAAGCTCGGGGGATGACTGCTATCTACTGATGTGACAAGCACTAACTGTCGAAACACAAATGCAATACTTGTACACCTAAGATACAGACGGGATGTCCCATGCGTCGCTCCTACTCTGCATTCGATCTCTGTCAGACACACACAAGCACCCGTAGTGGGAATCTCCCCGAGTCAAGATGGTGCATTGGTACCCCCAACATCGACGACAAAAGCGATCTCCCTGCTCAGAATTCATTGCAGGACAGACTTTGAGATGACAACCTCAAATCTTTAAGAGAGCTCCTGCTGACAGGTCAGCATAAGAGACGTGCACATCTATCCTCTCGTTGAGAGTCTGATGCGCGAAACATCTAGTTTGCAGATTGCCTAAGGGTGGCAGGCTTGGCATCGGTGTCTTGTGTCGATACATCCTACCATGGCAGAGCATCGAATTTTTCAAAGTTGAAAAGACAGGTTTCGGTAAGACGACGAGCGGTTCAGTCTTGAACGGTTCGGCAAACTGCTGAGTCAGAGGCTGCTGCTGTTTTTCGTACTCCGTCAGACGTGAACGGCGGCTTCCTATACAGGACACGATCTGCTTTAGTTAACGGCATTCATATCGCCTACATCAGGATTTTTGGCAACGAGGGTCGAAACGCCTCATCCTTCGGTTGATCATGAAGTGTGTGATGCTTGCTGTTCATCATGTGCTGCGTTACAAGGTGCTTTGCAACAAACGCATACGACGTTCGAATCGAGCAGTTCGTCATTGAATTCTACATTAAGGCACTGTCGTGGGAGTGACGAATTTCACTTGCCGACAAATGTGTCCTGGTCATCCGACTGATACCTGACCAATACATTCGACCACCGACTGCATTCGTATCCACATTCATAATTGGCGCTGCGCAAAGATCAGCGTTTGGAAGATTTTCTCGAACAGATAACAAACAGTCCCTTGAAGGCAAAGGCCAGGCGGATTCGATTTATATAAACTTGTGACGAAATTCAAAAGACAAGGGAAGTTCATCATGTCGACAAAACATCCACAAACCATCAGGGCGGGGCTACTTGAGGGATTCCCAAAAAGCAAACCGCAAGAATCTGTTCCTCGTTCAACGGATCCGTTCAAAACTCTCGATGCTCCAAGAGCAGTAATGAACCAATAGAACTCGAACGACAACCGAGTCAACACAGCACGCCAAAACAATCAACCCGTTTTGGGGACAATACATAGAAAAAACCACCTCGTGATTAATAAACAAACAACAGGAATAAGGACATAATCGGTATTAAGATACTGTACGTATGTCAAAGAATAGGTTGAAGAGACATCGAAATGACATTCTTTACTGCTAATAAGATGTATTGGCCACAAAGTGGGATGATTGAGCGGCAGGGAAAAGCGTGACGCCTCCTTGGCCATCCAGGGTCTCCACACTGGCTCGCAGATCGACATTGTTCACACTGTCGGAGAACACACTTCCAGATGTGCCCTCACAGAAAGTGGGATCGGCATCGACGCTGTAATGTGATCTGGCCGAATGGTACGACCTCAAGCTCGGCTCGGAGCTCTTGGGTTGCAGCAGAACAACGCCAATCGGTATGTGATCGGAAGGATACTGCCTGTTCGGGAGCAGTGTGCGATCAACATTGGGTATCACTCTAGGGTCGATGGCTCTCAGCACCGCTGCCACTCTTAAATGACGGCTCGAAAAAATAAAATCCGCCTCCGAACGACGACGTGGGGCACGAGCAGTGAAATCGGGAACGGCTTCCGCCACTTTGTAGACGTCGTTCAGTGCAAAGGGATGTGCTTTTGTCTCCTTCACCACTTCAATATCTGGATAGTAGTGTTCCGTATACCCAGCTTCCAACCTTCCCCGGTATAGGTAATTCCAGGGAGCATTCCATCGACTACTATTGAAATCCCCACAGAATACCATGTCATACTCCTCTGTTATACCTGCCTACACAGCAAGGCTTCCGTTTGACACAAAGCATCCACCGTTTCGTCTCTGGACACTACTGACCTGTTCTCTTTCGATTGCATTGAGAATTGTGTCCACCTGTTGTACCCTTTCTGCCGGTCGGTAAGGATTCCCTTCCAAATGCACATTGATCACATAGAATTTCTAACAGACCATGACAGCAACGATCATCGAGACGAGGGTAAGGCATGGGTTTACGTGCTCTTGGCCGCTGGCAGACACCCAGTTTAGAGCAATTCCTAAGACGCGGCGACAATGTTGCTCCCAGCACAGACGGAACCGTCTCGATCGGTAGAAAGTGGCATTTGTAATCAATCGATCTCTTCCTTTTTTCTTTTCGGGTCTCTGTCTCGTCAACAGCACTCCGGTGTAACCCAAGTCGTCCATGAAGTGTCTCCATTCCGACCACTTGGCGATCTCGACTTCTTGCAAGCAGACGACATCGGCATTGAGCGTCGTGATCTGCTCTTTCAGTTTGTCATAGCGATATTCCCAGCTGCAAAAGAGTTCATGGGCGTAGTTGTAGCTCGGATTGGCGCGGACAATGTTGTCCGCAAGTACGTTGTAGGAAAGGACACTCAATTCATCGGGTTCACGTACACTCAAGGGTTTGTCAAGAGATAGAAGCTTGGGTTTAGACGCGCGCTTGAAGGTGCGCCGAAGCAACCACCAGGCGAGTCCGATAAGACCGGCTCCCAATGTGAAAGTCGGTCCCATAGGTCCAAAACGACACGACTCGCGCTACTGCGTCAGTAAGAATCGTAAAACGCACGAACATACACTTCACGACTGGTTCCTGAGAAGTACGATTCCTCTAGACCTTGGTGAATTTTTTGGCAATTTCGGCGTGTCTATCGATGGGAAAGAAATCCAAACACAAAGAGAAGAAGAAAAAGCATCACGCCAAACGCAAAAGTATTACTGGACCGCGGGCACATGGACGTGACGGATCCATTTATGCTGAGCAGAGTTGCCTGATGAGCGAGAAGAAACAGGTTCAGATACGGTGGAGGCAACAGAGATGCCCGTGAAATCGGCTGCGGAGACAGAGGCCTCTGCGCCTGTTATTCGAGAAGATTGGATGACGAGGCCAAAAGAGGGATGGCTTGCGGATCCATCTAGAAAACGTGGCAAAGAGAAGGAGGATGATACAAGAGCAGCAAAACAAGAACCACCGCCTCGCGTTTGTTTTTCCTCGGTTTGATCGCATGCACAGAAAGGGGTATGGATGCGCAGAAACCGGGTCTCTATATTCCCGAAGGGTCAAAAACGCAACAAGGAGAATCACGGAGCGTTGTGGGAGATGGAGGAGCCAGTTGGCGACGAAAAGCTTTGAAACGTATGCAGGAACGCAGTCAGATGGAAGACAAATCTCTGGAGCAGATTGCCGAAGAGCGTGGAGTGAATCTGGACCGTCTTAAGCACGATGCGAGAAACACATCTTATCGAAGAAACAGAGCCACACCTCACCGTTTTTCGAATCGAGCTTATCTGGATGATATCCACGGACACCGAAGAGAAATGAAGAAACCGAGTGTTGACAGATCGGTCTTCACTAAGAGAAGAGAGAAAACCAGAGAGGAAGAAGATAGGGGACAGTCTCTCCAATCGACCACAGAGACAGCACCATCGGCGCTCAACAAGTTCCCAAGCGACGGTTCCTTTTTACAGATGTTTGCGCAACCATCTTCGGAAAGAGGTCTGTCTAAGCCAGTCCCATTCGTTGGCTGACCGTTCTCTGCGGAACAGAAGGACAGTTTGATCGGAAAAGGAGAGAAGAGGCGCAGCGGGAAGTTGCCCCTCGAGGAAACTCCTCTGTCGCTCAACGGCTGCGAGCACAGCTGGGGAGTCAAGTATCTGCAGGAGATCATGATACCCCGTCAAGTCATCGAACCCAGACAGCCGAGCAACGGCGACGCCCTTCAGAAAGAGCAAATATTGCACGTGCATCTGGACAAGAGGACAGCTCCAAGAAACGGAGAGATGTGGAAGAATCTGCAGATATCATGACCCTGTACAAGAGATCTCGATACGGAGACGACGCAATGGACATGGATCGTGTCTTGGCCAAAAACATCTCAAGACAGCACCGGTTCAATGACAAGGAGGATATGGATGCAGATATGGAGTACGACTTTGGCGTGGGGACAGACTTATTCGAGAAAAAAGGCAAGAAGAATCGTCGCGAGACGTTTGCCGATATGCAACGCCGAGAGAAACGACGTCTTGCCAAAGCAGAAAGCCGACACCAGACGATTCAAGACAGCTGCAGTTACTGTTTTGACAGTCCACTTTTCCCCAAACATCTGGTCGTGTCCATTGCAACGACCGCTTACTTGCGCTTACCTCAAGAAGGCGCTTTGGATCCCCTACACTGCTGCATCGTTCCTTTGGAGCACATACCTACAACAAGAGAAGTCGATGACGATGTTTGGACAGAGATTCGCAACTTCAAGAAATCACTGATCCAAATGAGCCAATCCAAAGTCTCTCGGCCTCTCGTGTGCGTGGTGACAGTGTCATGTGGTGCAGGGGAGAAGTGTCATCTTCTTGGAGACAGCAATGCATCTTCAGGATCAAAGAAGACACGCCTTCGTGGAGTGCATCCCTGTCGAGGAAAAGGTGATAGAAAGAGCTCCCATGTACTATAAGAAAGCGATTGACGATGCGACGTCGGACTGGAGTCAGCATCACTCCAAGCGATGCATCGAGACGGGGCCGAAAGGACTTCGCGGCAGCATTCCGGCCCACTTCCCATACTTTCACGTCGAATTCAATCTCTCCCGTGGGTTCGTTCATGTCATCGATGACGAAGCGAATTTCGATGCCCATCTTGGTCGGCGCGTTCTCATTGGATTGCTCAATCGACCTGCTGAGGAGATGTACCAACGCATGGATCAGAGGAGCATGGAACAGCAGAGAGCATGTGTCCATGCCTTTAGCAAACAATGGCATGCGTATGACTGGACCCTTCAGATATAGTGTGAACACACACGTCATTCGCGTTTCTGCAAGGCTGCTGCCTGTTTCCGTCTTGGCGAGAACCCTAAGACGCGCCTTCTTTTCTGTCGGCCATGTATCTTGATGGACCCATTTTCTGTCGATTTTACCGGATTGGGACATCAGTGCTCTACACATTTTTCTCTTCCGTATTTCTCATCGCCGCTTAGGAACTGCAAAGATGGATCTGAATCTGCGGCGTCGATGGATGAGCGAAGCGCGAACGCGTTTGATTCTTTCTGTCGAGCAGGTATGCTCAATCTCTGTCCTCTTGGCCCTAGCCGGCACATACATTACTCGTCGATTCTGTGTACTGACGCGGCTGAACGATCGTTGCACACACGAACATTTATTGAGAGATATCGTCCGACTCGATCAATGGCCAATATGCGTTTATAGCACTCTTGCGTCAACCGTCAGCGAAGCTTCTGGCGTCGAAGCGTCAGCGTGGCTGATGATGTCTTTTGTCGTGTTAGGCAAGCAAAACGACTCTCGGTAAGATGGTGCATTCTAGAGCCAGGCTGCCACACGAAGTCGCAACGCCCTGTCTTACGGCTCGCGCGATCGTAAAATTCGATGATCTGTTTGAGCGCGTCTAACAGACATGCTGTAGTTTCGTTCCATAACCATGCATTTTGGGAAGCGTGTGTATTTAATCGACTTCTATGGCAGCCGTCAAGCTCTTACACGCAATCTCAAGCAACTCCTCGCGGAAACTGGCGTCCAGGGTATGCACTTGTCTTCACTGAAATGACGTGAGGATGCAGAGATGTTATGTATGTATGGGCGACAGATCTGAGGAATACAGATGAAGTGTGGAAGTATATTCGACAGGAATTTGCTGGCAGAATTGTGCCATGTCCTCATTCCTGCCTTCAACTGCGGCAACGCATTGCGGAGTTTGCCGTGATGTGTGCCACAGTCCAGAGCTCCGGTCTGTGGATGGATCCGCCAAGTGCAATGCTTCTTGCCGAGAAGTCATCCAACGAAGATCTCGCCAATATCTTAGCACAGCACAGAGAGAAAAATACCGACCAAGTGTGACCAGATCTCATATGTTTCACCGAACGGTTATTAAATCTGCTCTTCTGATAGCTTGAACGACATCTGATGCAGGATTCGTCGATTCGCCTTCCTCAGTTGGAGATGGGTGGAATGGCCGCCAACGCGAAAGCAAGAGTGATTTTTGTGGTGGATACCAGTATTTTGCTCAACAGAATCAGTCTCTTCTATCAACGATACAAGAAGATGAAGCAAGGGATCGGCAATTTGCCATTTGATTGTTCCTATTATATTCCATGGGTCGTGATCAAAGAGATTCAGATGTTGGCAGAAACGCAGTTCACAGAACATGCCAATGGCCATTTCCATCCCATTTCAACGCTGGCACGTATTGCGCAGTCGAAGATACTTGAGGAACGAGAACTAGCCGCAGACGTTTTTTCGATGGAACGTCGTCAGGAATTTGAGGCGAGTCTGCAACTACAGACAACACTGAGGATGCGTTCCATCAGTAGTGTAATTTTATTGAGCTGCTTGGCAGTGATTCGACAAACCTTGTTTCCAGAGAATAGTCATGGACGTATTGTCCTGCTGTTGAGTGATGACTGGGAACTGATGGCAGACGCAGCGATGCATGGAATCGCATCTTGTCCTGGCGATTGCATTCCGGACAAAGCCGATTCGATGCTCTCCGCTGTCGAGCGATCCATAAAGCTGCTCAAAAGAGCAAAAGCTGTTCTGGGACTCAAGAGTATCATGACAAACTCTGAAGGGAGTTTTTCCCGATCCACCGGATTCAAGAAAAGAATCTTGGACGTCGTCGACCCCAAAGAGAACACGATCCTCGCAGGCATGCCCCAGCAAAAGCCCCCAGCGATCACTTCAGAGTTTGAGGGACTCATTTTGAGTGTCGATTGTGACGAACAGACACCGACGAGCATTCACAGCGAACAGACCCTGACTTCCGGCCGACTCCATTCAGATGTGCACCGAAACGAAGGCCAGAGACACACTGGAGTCATTGCCTCCGAGCCACCGGTGCATCGAATGGAACAATGGGTTCGGGGATTCTTTAGGGAGACTGTGAGAGCCATGGAGATACATTTTGGCCCAGCTGTTCAATTTTGGCTTCAAGCGCGATTTTCTGATTGGTTTCGACATCTCAGCGGCCGACCTGTGTGGTGTATGAAGGACATCATCTGTGCATTAGAATCCAAGCAGGCATATCTGCCAACGGCGATGCTTGGTCACCTCCAGCACCTTAACCGAACTGCCATGTTCGCCACCCCCTTTCCTCTCGATCTCGTCTCAGACGTGTATGCATGTAGGATTTTATCCGGCCCTTGTCCACACTTCCCTGTGCTTATGGAGTTTACCATGCTCTGTCTGAGGTTGATGAATATGTTTGCAGGAGTTTTGCGCGATGTTTGTTCGAACATTTCCCATCTTCCGAGACAGGAATGCAATATAGATGGCAAAACCGCCTGGAGGTTTCTCACTGAGGCGACATCAAGAATGATGGCCCGTTCCGCTTTCCTCGATGGTGTGCATGAGGGTTCCACTGGCACACTGCTGATGCCACACGTCCACCCTATGCATCCACTAGAGATGGAAAGCGTGATGCTTCCACGAGTGTGGGAGATGCCATTGGCTGTCTACCATCCGCCGCATCTCTTATGCGAGATGGCGGCACCTCCGCCGCCGTTTGTCCATCCACCAACCGTTCTCCTTCCGCCTCACACAGCAGGATGTCCGCCGAGCTGTTTCCGTCCTCCTCTTCTGGCACCTCTGCCTATTCATTACCCACTGCCACCTCCACCTCCACATCCCGACCAGAGATCCAAACGAAGAGGTCATCATAGCAAGCCTTAGATCTCCAAAGCCTTTCTTTTGATTCAATTGTCGCTCGCATTGCTATTAAACAAGTCAAAAGGGTGGGTGGAAGTCGTTTTGCCTGTATATTCTTCATCGTCTTACCATCATTTCCCTGGGTGATATTTTGGACAGATGGAGCACATGATAAAAGGGATGATGTGATCCAGTACATAAGGTGGGTGAACTGAAACCGGGTTGTAACACCAATGGCCATTTAACAAATGGATTTCGGTCGATGCACGTCTGTTAACCGTTTCGTTCGGATCTGACGCGCATCTGTCTGTTTCATCGCTTTCGTGGCACATCCAGTCATCCGTGACACATTCTCGCTATTCTGCTGATTTGCAAAACAACCACACATGCATACGACGTACTTCTCGGCCGAGTCCTTTTCGCGTTTCACATGTCGAGACATATCGGACGCGGCAAAACATCGACCCTCTGTGGAGAGGTACGACTCGGTGCGGTGTGTTCCGCGTCGTTTGGCACGGCTCAACATCGGCGTCGCATGTAAACGTCTGTGTTCGTTAGATCGACTCCCGTTGTCGCACCCGACCTCCCCCCTCCCATCCTTGTCCGGCCAGTACACCCGCACACGTCTTTTCACTTTCGGACACTGTTTGCTGTACAGCATGAGCTTTGGGCCACACTACCGCAGGAGACCATCGGACGCATTGTCTCTTTCATGACGCTACATGAATTGAGCCCCTTGAGAAGCCTCAATCGTCATTGGCGGACATCTATTGATTCCTCGATAAGGACGTTGTGTTTGACATCGATGTCTTCCATTCCCACTCGATTATTCTCCAAGTTCCTTCACCTTGAGCATCTGACGGTGGAGCACATGGACGAGACACACTACTGTGATATGCGACAGTTGAATCTCGTTACGGCTCTACGATTTCTGAGCATCCAAGGGATGAAGCTCAGCAATGACTCCTTGATTTCGATTGGTCGCTGTCACTCACTGACAGAACTGTCCGTTGCAGATATCACTCTGACAAAAAACTGTTCCGAGGCGCTGAGTGCGTTGACGCAGTTGACACAATTGACGAAGCTGTGCATGAGATACATAGACGTAGAGAAAGTAGAATTCGGTGGGGATTGTTGTGTGGAAAGCGTATCCAAGATTCACAGCCTCAAGCATCTGGAACTGAGATTTGATATGTCCACGGATGTACTTGAGAATCTATCCGTATTGACCGGTCTCGAGACGCTCTGTCTCTCGAGCATCACTCTCTACATACCTGATCTCTATTTTCTGAAGCGTTTGACACGTCTGCGACATCTCAGTCTACCGTGGACGCACTTTGCCATTTACGATACAAAACAGATCGATTTGCTGTCCAATTTGACGTTCCTGGATCTGGGTGCGACCGATGTCACTGATGACAGTGTCCAGGATTTTTCGCGTTTAACCAATCTCCGTCATCTGAGTCTCAAAGATGCCTGCATCGGAGATGCGACGGTTGAGCATCTTTCTGGTATGTCAGATCTCCTTTCGCTGGATATATCGCACGGAGCTGGACTCTCAGACGTCTGTTCTCTGGATCACATATCGGAGCTCCATTCACTGAAATCGCTGAATCTGAACGGAACGCACATTGGAGATTCGGATCTGGAAATGCTGAGACCGTTATCAAATTTAGAGAGGTTGGATATTGGGCTGACCTGCGTCACAGAAGCAGGAATAAAAGCACTCGCATCCATATCCAACCTCAAAGAAGTAAACACAGAGATCGTGAGAAATCACTTTGATCATTATTAAAAGCTGAATCCGCCACAGAGGACTGACCGGACGTTCAAGATTCTGAGCAGTCTTGTTGGCTATTTTATCAACTTGATTAGTGCAATCTAAATACCATATCATCAAACAAGTGCACTTACTTTGGAAATTCTATGAGCGTGTATGCGACTTGAGTGCAAGATATGTTTCAAAAATGGCTGTTGTGGCAGTATCGCTCTCCAGTGATCTATAGAAAGAGAAGAAAACTGTGGTCTCCGTTAAAAATAACGGGATACACCTTCTCTCATGTGCGTGTGCGTGTGTGTGCATTTTTCTAGATTCGTAGATTTGAGAAGCCAGACTGCGTCCTCTGTATTGATCGGTGCTCGAGCAATGAATGTTTTTAATTAGTATATCATCATCCGAGGTTCATAAGTGTGAGACTGGACGACGGTTGTACTCGTCTACTAGTGAGTGGACCGACTCTAGTACTTTAGCACTGGATTTAGAAGCATAGCGAAAACGCATGTCCTTTGTCTAGGAGCACAACTTCACCGTGTTCCCCATACGAGGCGCAGAAACTCGGCGGCGAGTGTTGTCAACGCACGCGTTCTAAGTTCACGAATTTCGTCTGTCTCTTTTCATGAAGGCGCTAATTGTCCAAACCGCGCCAGGGCTCTTCGGTCTGTCCTTTGCCGGATCTGCTGGAAGATCCCAGTGTTCGATAGGTTGCGCGACGCGCCGCTTTCCGTTGGTTTTTGAATGCGGCAAAGGGAAAAGCTACGCTTGTCGTAAGAAAGCAGGAGAGATGCTGAAAACGCGAGTGGCGACGTTACGTCAACGGCTTCCGGCAAAACGACGCAAGATCTGTGCCATGTCGCAGAGCGTGCGTCCGTTCGCCATCGAAAAATCCCTGCGACGACACATCGTACAGCTAAAACCCTACACTCCTATCGAGCCCTTTGAAATCGTTGCCGAGCGCATTGGCACACCGATCAAAGATGTCGTCAAGCTGGATGCCAATGAGAATCTCTACGGACCGCCACCGGAAGTGTTCACGGCACTCGAGACCATGCCATTCGGTCACATCTATCCCGACCCCGAAACACGTAAACTCAGAAAAGCGCTTGCCGAATGGGTGAACGTCCCCATGGAGTATCTCCTGGTGAGCGGCCGTTGATCGGCCAGTCGATTGAGCTGTGCCTCATCGCGCAGGTCGGCTGCGGTGCTGACGAACTGATCGATCTGCTGTTACGATGTCTACTGGATGACGGTGACTGTATTGTGGACTGCCCGCCGACGTTCATCATGTATGCGTTCGATGTTAAACTCAACAATGGCCGCATCATCGAGATTGAACGCCACGCTGACTTTCGTATCAATGTTCCCGCTATCCAGTCGTTGTCTCTCGATTTAGATGTCGACGACTGACAGCTGCTGATGTGGAATCACAGGGAAGCTGTATTGCGAGAGCAACCGAAGGCAGTATTCCTCACGAGTCCAAACAACCCAGATGGAAGCTGCATTTGCGAAGAGGACCTCCGTGCCGTTCTCGATCTTCCAGTGTTGGTGGTATTGGATGAAGCCTATCAGGAATTCACGGACACACCGTCGCACATCACTTGGGTCCCCAACCATCCAAACCTCGTTGTTCTTCGGACCTTCAGCAAATGTGCAGGTCATTGTCCTCTGCTTCGCCGCTTTCCTTCTGTACGTATTGGCAATTGCCATGCAGCTCTTGCGGGAATGCGTGTGGGCTATGGTGCTTTTCCCCTTGATCTCGTCTCTTATCTGTGGAGGGCAAAGCAGCCGTACAATGTGTCGGTTGCGGCAGAGGTCGCCGCTTGTGCAGCGCTCTCTAACGCAGAGTACATGACAGTGAGATTTCTACCACCCTTTGGCTCCTCGATGTCCGAAAGGGCGTGCAGAAAACGAGACAGCTCATTGTGGATGAGCGACAACGCCTATATGACAAACTGAATGCTGTCCCCTTCTTGCAACCCTTTCCCTCAGAATCTAACTTCATCTTGTGCAAGGTTAGCCCATACAAACCGTCCATCGTTTACTGTTGAGATAACGATGATTAGGTGATAAATGGCGTGAATGCCAGAGATCTAAAAGATGATCTCTATCAACAGGGCATCTTGATTCGCTATTTCGATACGCCTCTGCTAAGAGGCTATGTCAGAATCTCTGTGGGCAAACCGGAGCACACAGATGCATTGCTGGCCGCACTGAACAGAAAGGCTGTGCAGATGACGGGATGAAAAATACCGGACAGACTTGTGGAAAGAACGGTATGTCGAGGGATCCGTTGAGAATTCGTACACGGTGAGAGTGCAAGAGCGAGAGACATAGGTTATCTTGGACGATAGAGAACAGTCGCTCTCGGAAGGACGTAACGTCATCCATCTCTCAGACGACATCGCATTGAACACGGCGTCGCGTATCTCGCCTAGCCGAGCGTCACGAATCGACGAAATACAAAGCGCCCGTAACTGAATGGAAATCACCTCCTTGAGCAATGGTTCCTGAACTCCTTCGTCCAGCGTTGAGCACTGTACGATGATTTGTGTCGAACGCACCAGAAGAAAAAACACAGAGAGTGCGGACAAGGCTTTTTCGATGTGCATTTCATTATGACAGGTGTCCACTGCAAGATGTCGATGCTGTGCTTGAGATTCCTGCAGTCGATGTTGCCCACATTCGCAAAACACCTGAAGATCGTCCAACAAAGGTGACTTTGCTCGGACAGGAAAGAATTCACAAGCAGCGAAGTTGGTTGCATTACTTCAGATGCCCATCCAGTAGAAGAACACCTGCATCATCATGTTGCAACAGACAATCCACCAGAATCTCAGCTTCAAACCAGACAATTAAGTATTCGTCACAATTCTTAGAAAGGCGCATCACACAAGGTAGAATGGTAGACGAACTTTCCAGCAAAGGCCAACCATCTTGTCACAGTAACCATTCAACAAAACAAGACACTCTACTACACTCTTGAGCGTTTGGATAGACGCATTCGCCTTAATGATGCACCAAAAGTGATCATCAGCACTCAAGCCACGAATCATTCTTCAGGGATCATCATTCAAGCATCAGAGGCGAGTGGATGTCTGTGGCAATCGATCTGGCGTCGAAATCCAGACAGTGATTATCATTGGATCCCAACAACTACGTCCCATCGAGACCGATATCAATTCCACAACGCATGAGGCAGACCAGTGGAGAAGCCAACCATTCACTCCCATCGTTTTCCATTCGTGCACATGATCGGACATCAACTGGCGCATTTCCTCAGATCCACGTCCACCATTACTCTCCGGCGTGCATGCCTTGTTGCCAGCAGTCACATCATTGATAAATAGCCTTCGTTCTGTGATGCCATCTATGTTCATCTGACTATCCAGTCATCCTTTCATTTCTCACCGAATGGCCAAGATGATCTTATCTGCATCTTCACGGGCTGTCATCGCTGTCATGTCTACACGTCATTTCGCAAGATAAACAAAGCTCGTGCAATGGAGCCAGCAGGAAACGATGACGGTGAAGCGGCGTCGAGTGCGGCCAAGTAGGGCCACTCGGTCACTTGATGGACGCCTGACGCGTCTCTTCTGGCAGAACGCCGCGCATTTCCCGTCAGTTCTGGCAGGCAGGGGAGTTTCTTCCAGAGGCGGACGAAGCAATGGCACAGAGAAGCGCCCAGCCAGGACTCGACCACGCACGGCTTCATCCTCGTTTCCTTCACTCGAACGCCACCAGTCACAAGTGGGCTCTCGGAGCTCTGGTCGAGCTTCTCGACAACAGTATGGACGAAGTGACGGCAGGTCGGGCGCCTTTTCCGAACAAACATACACCTGAAGCAGGAGCATATGACAGGATGTACCTATATCAACGTGGACAAAGTGAATCACCCCGTCGATGGGCCTCAGAATCCCATGTTGCTCGTCGAAGATAACGGTGGGGGTATGGATCCCTCAACCATACGTAATTGCATGTCTTTTGGCTTTTCATTAAAGCATGGTTCGCCATTCCCTGAGTAAATGCAAGGAAGATAAGCGATTCCATGCAGGTAAGAAGATGATTGGACAGTATGGTAATGGCTTTAAGACGTCGACCATGAGACTGGGTGCCGATGCACTGGTTTTAACAAAGAGTGCATCGGCACATACCTGCAGTGTTGGATTGCTCTCCTACACATTCTTGACCGAGACGAATTCACAAGACGTTGTCGTGCCCATTGTGGATTACAGTCTTCAGGAAAGGACAAAGTAGAGACGATCCCCTTGGCTTTGTCGATGGAATTTGATGAACAGTGTATGACAGAATGGCGAGAGGTGACGAGAGTGAGTGGAGGAGTAAACTGAATATGATCTGCGAATGGGGACCCTTTGCTTCCGAAGCCGATATCTGGAAGCAATTGGACAGTATGCCATCTCAAGTGCATGCAGCTGTCGTTGTGCGACATGAGATGCTGAATGCGCGTGTGGATAGGGAACGCGTGTTTACATCTGGAATTTATGGCAGACATCTGACAATCTGCCAGAACTGGATTTCATCACAGATGTCCACGATGTTCTCCTGCGCGGTCATGAAGATGACGTTCCCGAGGCTTCGGGCAGAAAGAAGAAATCGGATGAAGGTATGAAACGCTGCCACTCTTATCGACATTCCTTGCGTTCTTACGTATCCATGCTCTACCTAACATGGCCAGAGGTTCAGCAGATCCATTACCTTGTGTTGCCGTGACCCACAACTGCCCCATGGTTTAGAGATTTCAAATAATCGTGCGCGGAAAAGAAGTGATTCCCGTACCAGTGACGGCTGGAATGAAGCATGTGGCCGTCTATGACTACAGACCGCGATCCCTCCCGAAAGATGAGACAGCAGCATCGCAGAACAAAGGTGTGCGATTAGGGTCAAGCATGAACCGGCAACTATAGACAGGGTGATGCTGTTTCAAGGTCCTGTCGTTGTTCCTGTCTATGTTGGATTTGCTGTAGAAGCTCCAGATACCAGTGTATCTGGCTTCTGTGTCTATCATCGCAATCGGTTGATCAAGCCCTTTTGGAAAGTCTATACCAGTGCATCGAGTGTGGGAAGGGGTGTCATTGGTTTTCTCCAAGTGGATTTTGTCGAACCTGCTCACGACAAACAAGTCTCTCGCATCTTCTGATTTGTGCAGCTCGCTGAGTATTGGCTGCCTTTCTGTTCTGAACAGGATTTTGAAAATACGCCTCCGTTGCAGAAGCTTGAGAAATACCTGAAGCGACAAGTCCCGCATTACTGGAGGACGAAGTCGCACCTGGTCGGCTACCAGGATCATCTGCCGTCGATCAAGCCAGAATCGACGACTCCAGAGGATCCGCAGGCCAGCAAAGCTGATAAACTGGCAGGAGACGTACGAAATTCGTTGAATCTTCCTCTCACGTCCAATAGAAAAGAAACAGAGGAGATGACACCCGCAGGACTGGAAAAGACTCCGGAAACGACGCCGTCAAAAACTGCAAACCCTTCTCTCGTTAGGACATCGACAGAAAGAGTACCAACAAGGATTTCGCTCATCCAAACAGAAGAGGCAAAAATCAAGGTCCCTCAAAAAACGCCTTCAAAGTATTTGCTTGAAATGCAGCAACAAGTATACGGTGTTGATGTTGGAGATGATGTTATTCTCTTTGTGCTGCTCAGATCTCGCAGCTGCAGCATTCAGTTCAAGAGTTTTGCAATTCCTACGAAATCAAAGAAGATGCGCAGCTGGTTCTTGGCAGGATCTTTGGTACGACGATGAGCAAGGTCCTTGATCCGGCAAGAGAACTCAAAAGAATGTGTACAACGCAAGTGAAAGGACATCGTCAAGCTCTGCTCTTTATTGCCAAGTCTAAGGTGGAAGGAAACCTTAACGGGTCCATTCCACAATTTATTCAGGCCGAAATGAAAGCCATGGGCCTTGATCTCAGTGGCTCGATGGATGTGGAAGAGGACAGTCACACAGCAGATCAACTGTCTTCGCCGAAACAGCAGACGGTCTGCATGACGCAGCCATCTGCATTGCACAAACAGTTGACAGAAGAGAACGAAGAGACCATCTGGACACACAAACGCAAAACGGCGCCGACAGATACACCGGACACCGTTGAAGATATGAACCTTGATGAGAGACAGACAGAGATGGACGAAAAGAACAAAGCAGGCTCGGATACAGCAATAATGTCGACCACTGTCGTACGAGAGGCAATGTCTGAGCAATGGGTGGTGCAGCAAACAGCATCGACAGATGCGAGCCATGACGGTGACTGTGCAGGAAAGCTCTGCGTGAACGAGCACATGCGATGATCTTAGGTCTGATGAGAAATGGCAACCAAGGTGGAAGCGAAGATTTGGCTCAGATTGGTCTTTCTGTCGTCGAGAAGTTTCTCAAGACAAAACCGCCGAAGTTGGGCGTCCTGCAGTTGGCCCCTACATCCCGAGATGCTCATAAGAGGGGCTTCGTTTCCGCCGGAAATGAGGAGCCGTTAGAGGTCGTAAATCTTTCCGAAGAGGTGAAAGTGGATCTAGATCCGCCTTCAAAGCGTCTCAAGTCCACAACGCAAGACAACAGAGACTCCTGTGAAGGTCAAGAATAAGGGAAAGGCCATCACTCTTGCTCGAGTTTGCACGATCGAGAATGAACCCAGTCGATGCGATGACATCTACAAACAGATAAACGTTATTGCGGACAAGCTGTGGCATAAACAATCGATCTTTTTATTGGATTTGTCTCCTGGAATCGATCCGGATCGATCATAAAGCAAAAGCCAGATGCGATCGAGTGCATTAAAAGTTTTGATGTCGATGCGGATCGGCCGAAGAGGCTGTGCCATCTGTCCTCCGCGATGGATGCCCATGAAAACGGCATCGGGTCCCTCGTTGCGACAGAGAGGATCCAGGATACGCGAATCGCGACTGCTCAGTGAACGAAGTGCTCGGCGGTTGACGCAGAACGCCGCTGCGTGTGAGGACGGCCATCACCGTGTGCAGAGGGGAGACGCGTCGAACGTGGCCTTGGTGCCGTTGCCGACCCGTTCTCTTCTGCACGTTTTCGCAGCGACTGGCCTCGTGGGTCTTCTGAGCATTGGTGCCTCTGTCTGACGATCAGGAAATGTCATGATCCTTCAGGCATGGTTGTTGGCTGGGCAGCTATCTGTGGCGCATGCCGACTTGTTCGATGAATACTCTGATCTCATCGTCCAACGGACGGGGAAACCTGCATTGCCAGGACTGACAACGATTCCCAATACAGAGGTTGTCCTCGGCGAGCAGCAAAGGGATGATGGCCTTTACGAACCGAATGTGCTTTGTAGGAGAAGACAGCGCGGATGACGTTGGATCCTTCAGTGCAATTGGAAGTGGATAAGGCAAAGATCGAGCAACTGGAGAACGAGCTGAAGAAAGCGAGAAGAGTAGGTGTGTTCCTTTCTGAATGTTCGTATTGAGGATGACGTGGTAGACAACTCCGACGCCCTACTTCTCACCATCTACACCTGCTGCCCCGCCGCCTGGGTTGCTATCTGTCGATACGAAGAAGGATGATGTTCTGTTGCCTCGGCTGTCCGAAAAGACAGTTGAATCTGAGAAATCGGAGAATACTGTTGGTGGTCTGGCGAATGTTCTGGGCATTCTTCTTGTTGGAGGTTTGGGTGGATTCTTATATCTAAGAGGAAAGACAGCTGAGGTGGAGAATGCGTTTCTCACTTTTTTGAGCGTTTTGCAAAACGTATGTAGGAAACGGAAGCCAGTCTACGCAAAGAGCTCGACGAAAAGGCAGCCGATATCCTGAAGCTGCAGTATGTGGTGCATTTGATCGTCGACGCCATAAACTGTGTGATCTGAGTATAGAGATGACGTCGATGCAGCTGAGACTGCTGTGGAAGAAGAGCAGCAGCTCGTCACACAGCTCAGAGAAGAAAAGAGTGCAGAATCCATAAGCAACCGTGAGAAGGTGTGCGTCCAGTTGCCACTTCTTGTGTCACACATACGTCTCTAGATCGATGTCCTCAAAGAAGAGAAAGAAGCAGTGACACAAGAAATGGCATCGACACGGCGAGCATTGGAAGCAGAGCGCAGAGTCGTCGAGGCCACAAAGCAATGCGAACAATCACACTTTCGCCAGATTTGACGATTTCCTTTCAGGAAAGAGGCCTCGGCCGTCACAGAGGCGCTGGAGATGGAAAAGGAGGCGAAAACGCAGGCAGAAACGGAGATCGAGGAACTGAAGAAGGAATTGGAGTCGACCAATATCGAACTCTCCGATGGACGTCTTCTCACACGCGATATCGGAATGAAGGTGACAGAAATGGAATCCGAACTATCCTCGGCCAAAAACACAAACGCCAAGTTTATGGAAAGGAATCTTCTGCTGGAGACTTACCTCAAAGAAAAGGACGAACAGCTGGAAGGACTAACAGAAACGCAGTCGCAGACAGAACAAGATCTTACAGATCTTCAACGGAACTATGATGAACAGAGGCAAAAACTGAAAAAAGTGTGATCTCTAATATACCTCAGCATTTCATGCAGCAGTCTGTTTGCAGAGCGAGGAGATGTCAGCTTCGTTAGAGAAAACTATCCAACAGTTGGAAACACAAAGTGCGCAAATGGCCGAGAGTTACTTGAAGAAGATAGACGATGCTTCTCGATTGAGGGAAGAGGCAGAACGGGAGTTGAGCGTTTTGACGACTCGACTCGAAGAAGAGCAGCAGAGCGTGAGATCTCTTGCCGAATTGGATGTTTATTCTGACAGGCGTGGCATCGCTGTCTGTGTAGTCAAAGCAGATCCAAGCGGAACTTGCGAGAAAGAACGGGTACATTGCCGACAAGGACAAAGCCATTTCTCAGTTAGAGAAGGAACTGGAAGCTGTCACAGAGGAAGTGCGCCACTTGCATTCCCAGGTCTCGTCGTCTCCGATCTCGACGCGGACACGGATCGTGGGATACGTAGATGGCACTGGTGAAGTCGCAGTATGATGATTCTGTCGCAGATCTCGAGGCGGAGAAGAAAAAACGGGTCAAAGCAGAGGAAGAAGTGAAACGTATGGACACGGAAGTGCGCGATACCTGGGCGCAGTTGGAGTCCACAGTCGGTAATCTGAATGAAGGACAAAAAGAGATCGACCGACTGAAAGATGAGATGGAGTCCGTGAAGAGACAGTACTACCTCGTTAGCGACAAGGTAGAGGAGGAGCAAGGCCGTCTGATGGAAGCACAACGACTCACCGCAAAGCTCTCGGATCAAGTGACTGTCACCTTTGCGAATTTCTTGGCGATCAGCACGTGAACAGATCACTGGGCTGACACGTGCGAGAGACCAAGCGGAACAACGCGCGTCCGATTTGAGCAAGGAATTGGAAGAGGCCAGAAAAGACACAGAGAAAGTGCGCACCTTCCATGGACGGCGCCGGTATTCTGAGAGTGCTGTCAGGCGAGATCGACACTTGACAAGCGCGAGGTTGAAAAGACAGCAGCTCTGGAAGAACTGCAAAAGTTGAGGGATGCAGCGACTGTGGCACAGGAAGAGGTGAAAGCGGCTAGAGAGCAACTTCGAACGGAGACCGCTGCACGCGCATCGGCAGAAAACACTGTGTCAGAACTCAAGTCCGCGACGACATCTCACTTCTTTTCTCACACTTCTGTATCCAGAGCAAAGCTCAAGAACGCATCCATCGACAAGAGGTCCAGTACAAAGAAAGAGGCCAAGAAACAACCCCTCCGAACTCCGTCCAAGCCATGAGATCTCGTGTGCAGATGTCTTTTCTTTTTGAGATGTTTTGAAACCGAGATTTTGAGTGAGCATCATTGTTTGGTACAACCGTTTGTTTTTGTGAGACATCTGATCGAACGGATGTCGTCTGAGTGCATCTCATTTTCTCAGCGATTTTCTCTTTCGGCAGCCATTGAACGGAATTGGCGTCCTCTCGACGATGCGCATCACGACGAGGCCACATTTCGTCAGATGGCGCAGGACAGCCATTTTGTTGAACCCCTCTCCTTTGAGATAGACATCGACGTTGGTCACACCGAGTCCTTGCGCTTTCGTTGCGCATCGCTCTGCTGTCATCTCTGCTGCGTAATTCGTGCGTTTCTTAGCACCGGCGAATCCCAGATCGCCCGTCGATATCGAAAAACACACCTGTGACCAGTTCTTCGCCAAAGTCATATGCGTGTTGTGCCGCGTGAATTTGATAAAAATCGTATAGACATCCGAGAGCAGACCGCCTGTCGCTCGATTCATCTCTTCCGATCCGATCGACGACGAATATCACCGACGAACGTGCAGAAAAATCGACGGTACGGTACCTTCGTCGTACAATTCATGAGACTAACAGACAGATGGAGTGGCCACCGATGTCCAGAATTCAATCGTCGTTTCGTGTTTCATTCGTTTTTTTTTGATTCAGATCCGACGCACGATCGGCAGCGGGGATTGTACGACAACGTCATTTTGTATAGGACTCTTTTGGCTGTTCTACGCGGCGACGGTGCTCTTGTACTCAACTCTGGCCCCACCCACACCGACGCCTTCGTCTGAGTCATCGCCTCCGACGGAAATGTCAACAGACGGTCGCATCTCCGAACAAATGGCCAGCGCTTTGTGAACGGGATGATTCAAGAATTCATCGATCACTTCATTATTGATCGGGATATCTTCATCCACATCCACAAAGACCTGCTCATTCAACGCCGCCATAAAACGTGGATACCACTTTCGCGATCCCAGACGTGCTGTGTAAGAGCAATTGTCGACCATGAAGGCCACACCCCTGCGTCGTCACACTCAGTATGAAGTGTGAGAAACGGCAGTCGTGACCTGGCGTGCATGTAAGGGTTGAGCGAATCCACCGCTTCGATGATGGATTCGTTGCAGATTTCGGAGTAGGGATGTCCACGATCACGCAAAACTTCACAGGTGGCAACCATCATGGCGACATAGACCCCTGCTGTAAAGGGATCGACTGGAATCTCAGATTCCACCCTCTTTGCACGGACGTCCTTCCCAACCTATGTAGCACAACGTAATCCCTCATGTTTCTTCCACCCGGATCCCATTCACCTGCCACATATATGTCCTGTCGATTTTGCCCATTGGAAACTTGTCCAGCCTCGATGCTTTGTTTATCACAGACTGTATCTCGTATCCGCTGGATACATCTTCATAGATCTCGATACAGATATCAATGAGAGGCTTGTACGATGCCGAGTAAGCTTTCTGAAATGTCTGTTTGTCTTTGTCATTCATAGAATTGTAAAGGGCGAGCATTCCTTGTGTTGAGATTGTGCGTGAGATGGGACCGGTGATACTCTCGACTGAGTTCTTGAAAGCATCTTCAGGGGACAACCCTTTGTTGACAAATCTCTGGAACAAAGCCTCAACCACTCCATGCACGGCACCCAGTAGTATGCAACGTTCGCCGTAGATATCACTCTTGTATTCACTCTCCAACGTTGTGGCTACAGAGCACGATCGTGCACGGCAGGATCAGACAGGACATGCAATTACCGAAAGCAAAAGGAGCGCCGATGGCAACGGCCCAGCCAATGGCCAGATTCGTTGCGTTACCTGTGTAGTCCTGGCAGAAAGGTAAGCATTGAGTTAGAGGAGTGCTGTATTGGGATAGGCACTTGATGGATGGCGAAAGAGCAATTGATTCCAGCACCGTTTACGCTCTTGCCTTGTTCGTAAAGACGTCGCACAGAAGGACCCATTCCTTTAGGTGCCACCAAAATCACGTCGATGTCTTGTCGAAAATCCACACCGTCATTCTTCATGACCCCCAGCAGGAACCCATGAGACAGACCCAGGGTCGATCCAGGCTTCATCGCAGCCAAGATGCGTGGATAGAGTTTTGCCTATAGACACGTGGTCTTAGTGGAACTATGTGTGCCAGCCAGCCTCACTTGAGCGGCGTCTGAAATCAGGAGTATCACAAAATCACTCTTGGAGACCACATCAAAAATCTCTCCAAGTGTACCGTCCTTTTTTGTAAATCCACAGGCCTCCGCTTCTTTGTTGGATGAAGATTCGGGACGTAAGCCGATCACAACTTTGGCCTTTACGCCCACTTCCGCAAAAGTATCTCGCAAATTCTGCGCCTGTGCCGGTGCTTGAGATCCCCAACCGATGACGCCAATTTGCTTAATCCCAGCAAACGCTTCGGGCACAAGGGCGAACTTATCTCGACCGCCACGCACGATGCCCTCGCTCTCTCCTGGCATGTCGACCTTTTCTTTCTGGAAGATCTTTGTGTCAAAGTCCACAGCTTTGGCAACGATGGGACTGGGGCGCAACGAACGACGCGAGAGGCGGCGTTGATGTCGTGGCACAGAGAACACGCAGCGACGTGAAGACGAGGCGCGTGAACGCGCGACCGATCCATATCTCGAGACGCAACGCAATTGCGAGGCGAAAAACGTCGTGGACGACATGTCGATCGATCGATCGATGCGTTCGGACTGTCGCGTGCTGATCTTCTGAGAATGCACGCACGGGTGGTGGAGATGTACCGAATGCATCATCTGTACGATGACGGATCGCGAAAGCAATGCACTGCAACAGGGTTACGAAGAACTGCTTCAAGGATTCAAAAACTATGCCGAACAGCATCCCGATGTCGAGAACACCGCAAAACTGTACAGGTGGAACTAAAACGGGACAGATAGCTCAGTGACCCACCGACAAGAGGCCGGTCGTTGTTTAGGAGGGTCGCTCGAGATTTGGCAGCCTTGAAGCGTTTTGTGGAGGAAGGCGAGCAAGTGGATCCCATTTGGCAAGAGCAGCGAAAACAACAGGTAAGAGATGAGATTGCGGAGCGCTGTCATGTGCCATGGGGTTGATCAGTTGCAAGGGTTCAAGAACAACTTTGCAAATTACGATGCTAAACTCAGAGTGGCTCAAAACCTGAAAGGCGTTGTTGCCCTGGGTAAAGTGTTTCAGTATCCATTGGCACCAGGAATTGAAGAGAAAGCAAAACCGCCCGACGAGCGAGGACCCAAGCCAGTGAAGATCGAAGTCGATATCGTTGCGAACTGTGGAAGCGCCTGGATCCAAATCCGAACGGTCAAGATCGCGGATACCGACAGCCTGCATTGGATCGGACTGCCAGGACATCACAAAGTGTGATGCATCTCGCACATTGTTTCGTGATGAGTCGATTTGAGGAGAACACGAATAGGGTTTGGAGCAGAAATTGAAAGATCTCTTGGCCGTCTCGCACTCTTCAGAGCATTGTATTCGATGGAGGCCTCCAGATGTCATTGTCTATTGCTCTGAGATGTTTGGAGAGGATGTCATCGAAGAGATCACATCCATGGGCGCACATGCGTTGAATGGAGGTGGGTGATGTGACGTTAGAATGAGGGGTGAATGGTTCTCATCGACGCGTCGTGCAGATGTGGATGTTCTCAAGCGAATTCCTGCTCCTCCTCCGCCGCCAGACGTTATCAATCTTGATGTGACAGCGATCTGTGCACTGATCTCTGAGGTTTCTTATGGCGGGCCTCAGAATCCGGACGTTCTTCGATGGTCTCAAGGCAACAAACATCTCCGAGTCTGTGTCGAAGTGATCGCCTCACTGTCACGCAGCATCTTTGCTGATGTGACATGACTGTTAGGAAGAGATAAAGGATCCTATTCTGCCTCTTGTGGAGCCCTTGCTGGCAGACCGACCTCTCATTGTGGCAGAGGACGCCGTTGTCCAGTTTGAGAATCTACTGTCTACTTTGAGCGGACCACGCGAACAGGACCGCTGGAAATCGCTCCGTTCGAGGCTCATCATTTACAAGACGGTTGGTTGTCTTTGTGAGACAACCGATCGCATGCCCATGTCCCTTGCATAGGCCGAAAAAGATAAATGGTGGTCGGAACGTGTTGCTTCTGTAGAGGATTTGACAGACTTGCAGGAAGCTGTCTTCGGTCTGGGAGACTCACAGAGGGCCTTAACCGTCACTTGCAATCAGAGACTCGTCAATAAATTAAAGCAGCGTGGTATACATCTGGAATTCTTTGTGCATCGCCCCGTTTGGTTGACAGGACTGTAAACGCATCCTCAGTACGGTTTCATACGTAGCGGCCGTTTGTCCCTGGCGGCGACACGAGAAGTGCCCTCCTCTTCTGAAGAGATCGACGATTCCTCTGGCGGTACGTTGATCCAGAAACAGATTCTGCCATCTTCACCAGCAGTGACCCACATGGAATCCCTCCACTGAAGAAAACATCCAACGCTTTCTCGATGGCCACCTTTCAGCGCCACATCGAAAGTAAAATCCTGATCAGGATCTTTGATGCGTCCGGTAGAGAGAACGCTAAAAGTGGCCAAGGCTCCGTAGTCATCTCCTCCAATAACTTTTAGCTCGTTGCAGTCAGCGAAACAGGCCAAGCAGTATTGCACCTAGAATGACGGAGATGTGAGAGTGAGCTGTGATGGGATTGATGTGACATCTTGGATGTGATCAGAGTTCAGCATTGGACGTATGTCTGGTTGTTGGTAGTAGGGCACGGCGCCTTTCTTGGATTCCTCTTTCAGACCTTCTTCCCATTCCCACAGGGCCAGACCATGTTGCCCCGAGAGACACCAGAGTTGCTGCTGATGATCACCAAAAAACCCAAACCGTGAAATCGGATCCCAATTCTGACCCGCCTGGAATACAGACCCCCCATCGAACCTACTCTTTTCAGAGAGGCAGCTACCATGAAGCTGGCATCTTCATCCATTCCATGAGACAAATCAAAAACCGACAGCATTCCATCGTCTGAGGCACTGAAGAACATGTCTCTCTTTTGTGGATGAAAGGCAACCTTAACATGCAGAATGTGTGAGAATTGGGTCAGCGATGTCGAATTACCTGTGTGATTTCCGAATCATGCGATTCTGTAAACTCCGTGATCAATTGGTTCATGCGCATATCTAAGAAACCAATCGTGCCCTCCTCTGTCCCCACTGCCAGCATGTGTTCGCGAACAGCCATACTGGCGAGACTTGTTCTATGATGAAACCTACAACGCCATTTAGTTCTGTTGATTTCAAAGTGACGGTGGCGGCGGACCTATCAATCGACTCCCCACTTCGAATGTCCCACTGTTGTAGATATCCTTCGTCGGTGCAGGTCATGAGCCAGTAACGATTCGATTCGAATCGAAAAAGCTGATCCGTAACAGCTCCCTGGATGTTTCCCAGATGACAGAGATGAACGCCGCGCGTTTCTCGCAGCGAATAGATCTCGACCGTTCGATTTGTTAAAGCAGCGGACAGGACATCGCTGTTACGACAACGGCAGAGATGCGATATGCCGATATTCGTGCGTCCCAAGGCTGCATGTATCGTGTGTGACAGCTTCGCGTGAGTTAGGCTCATTAGACAGATGGATATCAGGAATGCAGGAATTTGGCGTTACATTTAAACAGGGCCGTCTTGTCGTCGGACACATCTCAGCCCCATGGCAACGACAACAGATTTTTTGGCCTTTGGCTGTAAGCGCAGCGACCATCTCGATATCACAAAACCCATTTCGAAATACGTTGGCAAAATCTATGGCAAGGAACAGGCAGCAGACATTCTACAAGACATCGAAGAGGTGACGCGAAGGCGAAGGGAAGTTGTCGCCGCCAGCGGCGGAGGAGCGAGTGAAGGTGCTAAAGAAATTTGTGCCAGGTATGACGCAGTCCACTACCTGGACTCCCTGCTTATGCAGCATCATGGTGTGTAGCTACTACCGAGCCCTGTCTGTTATGGAAACTCGTTTTCCCATTAGTCGGGATTCGAATCATGCACAGGTGGTTTTCTGTTGGACGAATGCCATGAATCCCAGGAAGCGATGCAAACAACTGAACATCCATTTCGAAAAAGCGTCTGTTCTGTTTAACATTGCGGCACACCTTTCTCAATCGGCAGCCCAACAGAACAGAGAGTCGTCATCGGCATACAAAGAAGCCATGAAGAACTTTCAGGTGACCTGTGAGAATGTGTGAGAAAGAGTGATTTATGAAAGTGCAGGAAGCAGCCACTGTATTTGCCCAAGTACGGGACGTGGCACTGAAGGTCGAAAATCCAAAGCCCTCAGATCTGACAGCAGATTTCTTGATGATGGCCGAGAAGCTCATGTTGGCCCAAGGACATGAATGTGTCTACTGGATTGCATCTAAAGATCAGAAGAGCCCCCTGATTCTTGCCCGTGTAGCGAAGCAGGCTTCGGGCATCTACGCTGAGGCATTGGGATTCCTCGCCAATCCATTTGTCCGTGAAGATCTCGACAAGTCATGGCAGGTGCGTGACGGATTGATACATAAAGGCGATCGAGAGGCACTCGGTCTCAGGATTTGGTCCAGAGCAAGAGCTGGCTGTTCGAAGCACTCTGTCAGTATCATGCTGCGGAGGATGCTCGATCGAAGGAAGATATCTCGACAGAGATTTCGCGACTGAATCAGACAACCATGTTGCTGCAGAAGTTGCTAAAGAATGGAAAATTTATGACCCAGTCTCTGCCGATATTGTTGAAGGAACTTACAGCCACTGTCACCAAGCGACTGCAGAAAGCTGAAGGAGTATGTATGTTACCCATGTCTGTGCTTAAACGACAGTTCTGTGTTCAGGACAATGCATCTGTCTACTTAAAGAGAGTGCATCCTTTCAATGAGCTGCCCCTGATCACAGGTGTCTCCCTTGTGAAGCCCAGTCCATGTGCGTACCTGGATGCGTCATCCGAGCACATCTTTTCGGACCTCATTCCCGAGCCCATGTACCTCCTCTCCTGGCCACGTGTTTGTAACTGGATGCAATGTGGACAGCACCAAAGCCCTGTCAAGGTATTCGGATCTGGTGGATGAGATCATTCGCAAACAGATGGCGAAGCTTGATGGAGCCACAGACGAAGCACGACTGCGTTTGAAGCAGTATGAGCTGCCAGAGCGATTGGATTCTGTCACGAGTACCAATCCAGCTATGATACCGGAGGGATTGAAAAAAGACTTGGAAGAGATCGAGCAGTGTGGAGGAATAGGATACCTGGTCGAGGTAGACACCCCAAGATTCGATCGCGAACTGCGGTCTGATGCGGTGTGTACGTTCAGATGGTCGCACAGGTGACTGGACTGAAGAATTCTGCCGTGGCCGATCTGGATAAGGTGGAGCAGGATCTCGACGACGAAGCAACGAAAGACTCGGAATGCAGAGAGCAATACGGTCAACAATGGACGGCCAAGACATCGGCTGGACAGACAGTGGGTTTCCGCAAAATCGTCTCATCCTATCGGTAAGGGACAGGGATTCTTCGAGTGCATCACTCCTGAAACTTCACGCCGCTGTAGGGAGAACATCACCAATGCCGACAACAGTGATCGGGTGATCCAAGAGAAGCTGACACAGAATACGGAGAAGCTTGGATTACTCTCGCTTACCTCTTGCGCAGAACATTTGCCAAAATTGGAAGCTGGCATGGTCAACACGACAGATCTGGAGCCACAGACGATCCTTGCAAATCTCAAAAGTGCGATGCTGCACATGAGTGGCGGAGATGATGTGTTTTGTAGATGCCGTCGATCAGTTGGGCGCCATGTCGGAAGAGAGGGCGGGACTGGAAGAATCTCTGAAAGAAATGAAGAACAAAGACAATCTGTTGCCAAAACTCGTGGCAACCGGCGTGGGTTCTCACGAAGAATTGTTCAAAATGGAGCTGCTGAAGTATGATGAACTGATCAAGGACGTCGATGAGAATCTGAAGAACCAGGCAGAGTTGCTTGAGTATGTTCGCAAAGCACTCGGCACCTTTGAACAAACATTCGACATTACGGCATGGAAACAGAAAACGGATCAGTACTGCAAGGAGATCAAAGCAAACGTAAGCATAAGACGACAGCGATTGTGTGACCTCCTTTCCAATGCATCTCCATCTGCAGATCGCCGCCTTTCATGACATCCGAACCAATCTCGGAGAAGGAATGCGTTTCTATATGGACCTCAAGGCACATGTTGACAAACTCAAGCAGCAGACAACGGACTTCATTCTGTCTCGAACGCTGGATAGAGAAGACCGTTTGGAGGTGAACACAAAATGCTCGGCAAAGATGAAGGACATATACATCTCTGCTGGTTTTGTAGATGCTGAAGGCCAAAGAAAAGCCTGCGGTCATGGTTGCACCTCCTCAGCCTCCTGCAGAACCACCAGCGTTTGTGCCTCCGCCTTCTGTCCCTTCTGAACCATCAACCTATGCGACATCGCCACCACAGCCAACCCAAGTGTCCACTGCTTCCTATACAACACCGTCTTATGCTGGAGTACCCATGGAGACAAGACAGGACAGTGGAACACAGAAGCCGATGGCTCCAGCAGCGCCGCCACCGCCGCCTGATCCTCCTGGAAGTACCTATGTGCCTCAAGCGCCTCCTACTGCTCCGCCTGTGCAACATGATGCCATGGTGGAGAGTCCTAACCCCTATTACCCACCGCCGCCTCAATCGCATCATCCTCCTTCTCCGCCCCCACCTTCCGCGCAGCATTCATCCTTCTATAATCCGTATGTCCCTCAAGGGCATTATCCGCCTTCGCAAGCTGCCTATTCTCCCAATACCACCCATTCCATACCTCCAAATCCGGGATACAGTAATCAAGGGCAGACAGCACAGACACCAATGTCGTATGCTCATCCAGGAAGTGGCCAGCCAGCACCCCAGTATGCTCATCCAGGAAGTGGCCAGCCAGCACCCCAGTATCATCAGCCCAATTATCAGCAAAACTATCAACACAGCTACCAGTCAAACCAGCCGGCTTCGTACCCCTATCCACCACAAGATCAACCGATGCAGCATCCCTATCCGCCACAAGATCAGCAGATGCAGCATCCCTATCCCCAACAACAAGGACAGCAGCCGCCACCTCCATCAGGCTACTCTCAATATCCTCCTGGACCACACTATCCGTATCAGCATCATTGAACAAAGCTGAAGCCTCTTGTCTGCTACATGAGACGGCGATTTACGAAGAACGAACTCTGTTTTATTGTTAAAGAGCCAAAACTTGCGAACAGCTGATCTGTTAACGAATATTGATCTCACTCTCTTCAGACATTGGAATTGGTTTTATTTAAACATCAAATCAAGAGCAGAAATTCTGAAGTCAAAGCCCAAAGGCGATAGATAACAAAGAAAGGCAATGAAGTGCATCCTCGTGCTTCTAAATCTTCTCTTTGATCTCGATGCCATTTGATTTTGCGACGATGCACGTATCCACCATGCCAAGAAATAGTCCATGGTCAACAATCCCTTCCATCTTCTCCACTAGGGCAGCAGCTTGAGCAGCATTGGAGAGTGGAGACTACACACATCCAGTCAACACACGAGTAGCCATGGACCCATGGGTCAGTCAGGTCTTACATTTACGTAGAGATCGATGATGTAATTTGAGTTGTCTGTTATGTAAGGCTTATCTCCATTCATTCTCAAAACGGCTTTGCACGACCTCTCGCCGCCAAATGCCTCGAGAATGCGCTTTTGACTGTACTTGTAGCAAAACTGTACCACTTCGATCGGAATGGAATCGACGCCCAACTGTGAAACGAGTTTTGTTTCATCCACAATGCACACAAATTTCTCTGAAGCTGCCTCCACCATCTACATCCACATCCATCTCACTCAAAAACGATCTCACACATCACAGCTATCACTCTTTCGCGCAACAGTGCGCCTCCGCGTCCCTTAATCACATCCAAAGCAGGATCCACTTCATCCGCACCGTCGATCGCCACATCCAATCGAGGCTGTTCATCCAACGTGGCCAATGGAATGTTCAGACCTGAAGAACAGATGTCCAGTCCCATCACGCGTCTATCCACAAAGACGAGAGGACTGTCATTACTCTTGGCGAGTTCGTATGTTCGGGTGGACGTTGGCACACCAACGATGTCTTTCAGTTCACCGGCCTTCAGCAATTCGCCGATGCGCTCAACGGCATAGGATGCTGTCGATCCTGTGCCGAGTCCGACCACCATCCCGCTCTTGACGTATTCGACAGCTTTCTCCGCCGCCTGCTTCTTTAGCAATTCCTGATTCGTCGCGGCCGACATTTGGACACCAAAGCGCTTGGTGCCATGAAAACGCGACGAACGCGAAGGTGCACGCAGTGCGTGCGGCAGATCTACCGAGCGGAGGGCGGTGGTCGTGCGCAACATCCTGAAAAGCGGATCTGAAGATGGACGCGTTGACGGCGACGCGTCGCGTCACATCACGACGTCAACCACTCTTCATTATCAGATGCTCTCGAAAACTGCACTTCCTAGCTGGAGGCATGCTCTGAGACGTGCGTGCGTATCTCTCGACGCGGCGACACAATTGAAATGTATGTTCGTGCAGTCTTGTGCCGTCGAGCGATCGTCTCGATCGAAGAGCACTATCGTCTTGAGGGAGTGCCGGCGGAAACGGCGCACATTGTCAAGGTCCTCCATCAAAGCAGGAAACCACTTACGACCTTTCAGCTCTGGAATGAGTTATATGTCATATTCCTTCTTCCTTGGATTTGAGTGTAGCCTCTCATAACTGCATTCTTTCAGGACAGTGACATCTTTGATAACGTCGCTACCATGCGCGAATCTTTGGAGTATCTCTTAGAGGCATCCTACGTCGTGTGTATTCCCGGAAAGAGTAAGTCATTCGATCGAGTGTGCCATGTAAAGAGTGAGATGACAGGCCACGAACGTCAAAAGGCCACCAATGTCTATGCCCTTACACATCGAGCGAAGTTGGAGGACATTGACTGACTAACGGATGCGTTGTTCACTTAAAGATCTGTATCAAAATCGATAAAACCATCTAATAGATGCCCTTTGTGGCAGTTTTGGCACAGCATTCGATACACTGGGAACTGAGATTTGAAGGCTGACTGTCATCCAGATAATAGCATTCCCTGCTCTTCATTTCTCCACATCGTTTGCACTGCTTCTCCATTAACTGTGTCATCTTCGTGCTCTTCAAATGATATCCATTCCATACAAAGTTGTTCCCATCGAACTTCTCAAGCGAAGATGGGACCATCTCACATCTAGACGGAACATGATGTGTGATCGTCACACTTTTTGGTCCATCTGACTTCAGCTGTGTATTTAGAACACTCTCTGATGTGAAACGGCGATGCGATGCTGGCCGAGACGGTTCATCGGAATCCTTCTCGGTATCGGAATCGGCACAGGAGGCATTCCACAGATGCTCACCTCCGCCCGGATCCCGCACTCTTAAGGCATCGCATTCAAAGTCAATAAGATCCAGTACTTCTTGATATCCATGCGTCAGACGACGCCTCTTGTGGGTGCGAGGCGTTCCGACGAGCCGAAGATCCTCTTCCTCGTCTCTGCATCTCTGGCAAACGCGCGTCGTTCTATTGGGATAGAAGATCGACTTGGCGAAATGTATCGCGGATTTCGATCGTCCGCAGCGCACACAGCATCTTCTGAGCTTTCGATTGGATAGGCGTCTTCCGGCCATTCCATTGCCTCGGCGACATTCCTTGCACAAGGGACAAAGGCCGTCTGGCAACAGAGGATTGGCATCGAATTCGATCCAGTTCTTGTCCACGTGGCAGCCAACACAGACACGATGCTGTGCAGACGTCACATCCGCCATCATCGCATCCTCGTCTTCGTATCCCGGATCGGCAGAACCGGCTGAGCTCTCTGGCAGCAATGCATCCACGTAGTTCAATACGATCTCCATGTCTGCATCGTCGACATCTTGCACGTGTCCCTGTCGGGCAGATTTGTTGATCGAATTCGTCGTCGTGCGTTTCTCCACTGATTTCTCTGTCTTATTCTTGGCTTCTTTTGCGCATTTTTTGCAGATGGATGCATAGCTATCTTCTTTGGATTTGTCGCGATAGAACTCTCCGACCGGTTTCTGATGGTCACATCTGGAACATACCTTTTCGACGATGGCTGTCTTCTTTCGAAGCGGCTTTCGTGGAATCTTTTTCCGCACGACGTCTGCATTTGACGTCTTTTCTTCGACGCCTCCGTTCGGCGTCCCGTCGCGTCCACGTTTCTGGCACTGGCGACATCGGGATCGCAGGCCACTCGGCTTCGAAACATCGCGTCCGAATTCACTGGCTTTCTTGAAATGCCAGCATCCGGTGCAGTACTTCGTCACGTTCCCTTGTTTATCCTTAACCGTAGAGCATCCGGTCAACCCCTTCTGCTTCGACACCTTGCTATTTCCTCCTCCGCGTTCCGACCCTTCGCCCTTGCAACGCTCTTCGGTCGGTCGTACGGATAGTACACTCAGTGCCGCGAGTTTGCCTTGGCCGTCGGCCTCCCCCGAGGGATCGCATCGGTCGTCGGTTACGCGGCGACTGCGCTTGGACGATTTCTTCTCTCGAAAGACCCGTCTCCGACCCTCCGGAGCCTCTCCAATCTCATCGTCCAATGTCATGAAATCGGGCTCGCGTGTCTTCTGACTCTTGCGCCGATTTCTCTTGCTCCGCGTTGGCTTGACGGTTGGAAAATAGAAATCGCCATTGTCGTCGAGCCCCTCGTTCACTTGACCAATCTCTGCCTCTTCTTCGATGACTGGCAGATCGACACCCGTGCCCTTTCGGGCTTTCATGCATTCCATGCATCGTGGGCGAAACCCTGCCTTCGTGTAGGAGTCCCGGTAGAAATGATCCAAAGGCAGCTCCAGTTCACAGCTGCAGCAGTGCTTGCTCATCAGAGGAGCATTCGCCTCTGTACAAGAATGGCATTTCAGGGTAAAGGGCTTCTGTCGTGCCTTGTCAAACTCATAGACCGGCTTCCGTTCCCCACATGCTGCACAGATCGCCGTCCCTGACAGTCCAATGTGTGACTCCTTCTTCTTCGCCTTCTTCTGCATCGCAGGTGGCTTCTCCTCCACCTTAAGTTCGAGCACATCGCCCAATTTCTCTTTCTTGTCTTGACGTGCCTTCGATTCACATGCTTTGCATCTCGATCGTAGTCCCAAGGGTTTATCCTTGTGTTTCGTGAAGCTCTTGTAGGATTTCATGACACCACAGGTTGAACACCTGGCATGGCATCTGTGGTGATGATGCATGGAGTGCTGTTGTGGTCAGGGTTTCACTTTTTGAATTCCTCCTGTTCCCGATGTGTATGAGATTCGTCTCCTGCCAAAGAGGAAATGGCCATGTCACAGTACTCTTGCACAATTTCCTCTGGTATTCCCAATACCTTCGTTTTGACCTACGACCAAAAACGCCTGTCGCGTTGCCCTGTGGAATGGATGGAAGGCGCGGACCGCCTGTTTCAGCTGTGTCGCGTTATGGTGATTCGCGTCCGCGAGTTCCTGCAGCGTCGCAAATACTCGACGTAGGGGTACGAGTTCCAAGTTGCGTTTCTTTGTTCCGGCCACGAGAATGCGTTGGCCTCCTGTGCGCTCCCTCACGAATAGTTTTGCTCCGAAACGATGCTGCAGTTCGGTACTGTTCTGCGCGAGCTGACCCTCTTCAGGGGACGCAGCAGTATCGCCCCCCATTCTCGCCAAGCACACGTCATACGCGTCGTCGGAGATGAGCTCCACTGGATTCCGCGCACTGTACGCATGGAGTATTTGTATAAAGAGTGTTTCGTCGACGCCGCCGGCATGCAACATCGTTGCGTGCCCGCCCTTTTGTCGCAATCGAAAATGTCGCTTTCTCTAAAATGCACACACGAATTCCCTCACTGCGTCCATTCCCTTGTCGAGACACGCACCACCGAGGGTGGAAAGAGCACAAACCTCGCTCCTTGCTAAAAGCGACGGTGGCTCAAAATGCGAAATGCAAAGTCTGCGAAGCGCAAGGTCATTAAATGCGCACCTTGCTGCGTCAGTCAAGTTGTTGCGTCAATTTGCGTTGTTGCTGGTTGGTCTTTCAAAAATGAACACTGAAACCGAAACTGAAGATTCTGAAGTGACCGGCTCCGGCGAAGAGGAAGAGGAAGAGGATGCCTCGTGGATTTCTTGGTACTCCGGTCTTCGCGGAAACGAGTTCTTCTGCGACGTCGACGAAGAATATATCCAAGACGAGTTTAACCTCAGTGGACTCTCTAGTCAAGTACCTTACTACGACTACGCCCTTGATTTGATACTCGATTCCGAAAGTCCCAGCAGCGAACAGTTTACTGAAGAACAGCATGAACTCATCGAGGCTGCCGCTGAATTGCTCTATGGACTCATCCATGCTCGATATATACTGACGGCCCGGGGACTCAGTCAGATGTTAGAAAAATACAAGAACTGTGACTTTGGCAAATGCCCTCGAGTGCATTGCAATGGACAGCCGTGTCTCCCAGTGGGAATGTCGGATATTCTGCGTCAGTCGACTGTCAAGATTTTCTGTCCGAGATGTCAAGATGTCTACTGTCCTCGGTCAAAGTACCAGGAGAATATCGATGGTGCCTATTTTGGGACCACATTTCCACATTTGCTTCTCATGACTTATCCGTTGCTTCGACCACCCAGGCCAACAGTGGAGTACACCCCTCGGGTGTTTGGATTCAAGTTACACCCTACTGCTTTTGACCAGAAACCTTCTCCCACCCAGAACGGAAACAGCCGTTCCACGATGTCACTCTCTGTGAAATCTGCGACGACCACGACAGCAACACCGGCGGCTCCAGCCAAATCCAAGCCCGCAAATGTGGAAGAGAGGAAGTAGTCTCGGTCCGTCGTATTAGTTTCACAAGATGGAGGGACATACCATAACAATCATCAACAACCTTAGCAGAACTCACTGTGTAAAGTGTCGATGATATGACGTATGAGAGATCGCAATGTCTCGTCCATTCTCATGCCGCAGACACGTGTTGGGTGGAATAGGATATCGCTTCTGTGTCTTAACCTTCGTGAAATCTTATTTCCCTGACCCAATCAACATCTGTGATTCCAGCGAAACCTTCGACGCGATGTTTGACGTGACAGCTGTGGATGATGATCTCTCGTAACAGGGCGCCCCCGCTTATCAGCCACAGAATGCATCGTATGACAGATCGATGGGCTCCTCGAAACATCGACTGGCTGCCTGACCACATACCAACCACGCGATCGGCATCGCAAACGCCTAGACGCCGAAAGAGCGCATCTGTGGATATCTTTGGAGATTTTGGCTGCAAGGCTGCAAACGGAGAGCGTGTCTATCGAGCGACTCGTGCGAAGCTGCAAGATTTGGTGGTCGGCTAAAAGCAGGGCTGTGAAAATTCAGCCTTGCCTTCGGGGCAACTCGTTGGACGTGTCCGAGGCTTTAATGATCAATCAACTCTTGCTCTTTCACCAAATCCTTTTAATCTGTTGTCGTTGAGCGAATCAAGGATATCAGTGATCAGGCACATGGTTATCAGAGGGACAAGATTGCTCGCTATGCATGAGTACAAAAAAAGCACAGGCGCCATACACCGTATCTTGACAAAGCACAGAAATGCCGAAAATTGTAAAGGAACGGGGACGGCATATGCGACCGAGAGCCGGCTTAACACGTCTTTACATTCCGCCGCCGATTCGGACGTTCATTGCAGGAACAAGATGAAGGCTCCACGAGCGATAACTTAATCTTCGATATGGAATTGTCCGTGACTCGGAAAAGTTCGCCGTTATCGACGATAGCCGCCTGCAAGGATGATGGGCAGAGATCCGATTTAATTGCAGCTATCCATGAAGTTAAGGAACACCACAATCTTCTTATGGAGTTCGAAAACCAAGTAACCGTCACTCTCTCTTTTTCAAAGAGTGAGATCTCAAACACAATGGGTGCATCTAGGTCATTCAAGCATATGCATTAGCACGAGGTTCATGCGAAGTCGGCGGCGTTTTGGATTTGCATGTGGTGGCTCAGACATTGGAACGTCTCGATTTTGTTGTCAAACTGGTTGACGGGCGGAAAGAGATGCTGCATGTCTCTAGCTGTTGCCGAGTGCGCCATCGACCTTCGATGACTTATCGGTCTTGACTTGATCGAAACCCGTCAAGGACGACGAGAATTCTCGAAATCCTGGCAGAGAGCCATTGCTCGATAACCGAGGGCCACAGGACTGAAATCCGATGGCAGACCTCGTTGAGAAACGCACTTGTATAAAGGCCCAACCGACGGAGCTAATGCCGACAGCGCCGCCGAAGGCCCACCGACTGAAGTGTCTGTGTGATCCTCCCGGAGGTCTCGGGCGTCGTTTTCCGCCTCCTTTCGCCTCTTGTTGAGAACAGACAACGGGGAGCCACACCCGTCGCGGCTCGCTTCGTCGAGAAGCTGCCGAAACAGCTCTCTGTAACGGACCACAAAGCATGACACGAACACCACGTATCAGCACCACTTTGGCAGACCCTAAGACGATCGATAAAATGACGCATTGTGCATTCGATGATTTCCTTCCACGACGTTCTGCTTCGTCAAACAGATGTGGATCTGTTAAAGGGGCCATATTGGCTCAATGATCAACTCGTGGCCTTCTACTTTGAATACCTCACACATGAAGTCGTGCCGAATGCATCTCTTCGGTTTCTCCCGGGCGCCGCCGCCTTTCTGCTGAGGAATGGGACTGTGGAAGACGTGGACGTCTGCTTCGTCCGACCGTTAAAGCTCAAGCAGTGTGATGTCATTTTTATGGCGGTGAATGATAATCCAAATGTGACCCAGGCCGAAGGCGGAACGCACTGGAGTTTGCTCATCTGGGTGCGACAGGAATGTATGTTTGTGCACCTGGATTCGTATGGCGGCGTAAACAACGAGCCGGCAAGAGATACGGCAAAGAAGCTGCATGTCGTGTTGTCCACGGAGGGATCCATGAAGTTTGTTGCTCCCCTCGTCCCGCAACAGACAAACGGCTCCGACTGTGCCCTCTATCTACTCAAATTCGCACAGATCCTCGCCACAGATCTCACTCAGTGGAGTGCGTCCCGATTGAAGATTCTGAAATGTGTGACCCCCTTGAGCATCATACATTTTCGCAAAGAGCTACTCGACATCATCGAAAGCAAACGAAGCTAATCGTGCTTAGTGACAAGTGTGTAAAATTTTCCGGCCTGTGTGGATTTCTCGTCCAGGAGTCCGAGTCCCATGAGGTCACGCAGATGGTATTTGATACCGAGTCTCGATTTTCGCAGTTCGCATTCGAAGAGTCGCGACTCTTTGATCTCGCGATATTTCTTTCGCTGGAACATTCTCAGCATTTCTTTGCGTCCCTCGATCAGACTCGTCACGAAGAAGCCGAGGCGTGGTGACCAGATATGCATGCTGTTCGAACGGCCGCCGCCAGGTCGCACGTCATCTGTGATGAATCCCAGAGAATGCAACACACGAACGGCTTCCAACTCCCTCTCCGAATCGCCCGTCACTTCCATTGCCTCAAACAGCTGCTCTTGCGAGAGAAGAGGATCGCGGGTCTTGTCGAGAATGGCTTCTTTGAATCTAAGCCCAGGAGAGATCCGATCACGTCGACAGGGGGTGCGATCTTGCTGACTTTAGGAGGATTTGGGATTCGCGAGGTGAACGGCTGTGAGCAATGGAGGTGATGTCTGCGTCGTGTTCGGTGCTGAGGAGAATGGCGACGTCATTTCGGTTGGTCGGCAGCTGAAACAGGCGAATCTTGCCGGACTGTCTCAGAGCATCGAGCTCCGCTTCCACAGTCGTTCTGTTCGGCACCAATGTATAGATCTGCGTCTTCAGCATCACCGAGGCATATTCGAGAATCGCACATTCTTCGGTGAGCAATTCGAGGGCGAAGTAGGTATCTGTCGGCACATTTGGGTGATCATTCATCGCGTTCTTAGTGGACCCGGATAACTAGGGAGCCTGTTAAAACAGTCTTTAGTCATGTAACAAAGTCAACAGCCGAATTGGGCCAATAACGTGCGTAGTCAGAGAACGCGAGAAAAGAAGACTGAGAATGTAAAAAGCTCAGAAATGGAAAATGCCAAACATTGAACAGTGAACATTGAACATTGAACATTGAACCATGTGTTCTCAAAAAAACAAGATCACTCTCTGGCAGGAGACCAAAACTCCTGAGATCGCTCACTCTCTGGCAGGAGACCAAAACTCCTGAGATCGCTCGCTGACAGACTAGGGAAAACACAGCAGTGGCAACTGGCTGTTCACCAGTAGAGAATGCCTTTCTCTTTTTGCTAAGAAAATCAAAAGAGGTAAAAGAATCTGAAAGCCAGGAAAGAGTTCAAACAGTCACTCGTGTGCAGACTTCGAATCAAGGTCCTTCAGACATCTTTGTTGGAGGCATGAGTCATCGCTCCTGTGGCATGAGATTAGCAACAGAGATTGAGAGAGAAGAGAGCGGGTTACTTGATGAGACATGGTCGACGAACTGCAACGGAGGATTGTGCCATTGGCATGCATGATAGGATCTATCCGCTCGGGCAGTGTGGGAGAGTTTTGAGGGTGCGAGTGGGCCGACCATCTCCAGGGGCTTTCAGATCCGGCGCGCTGCGCGGACATGCAGTTAAGTGTCCAAAAAGGGACCAAAAATAAAAAACAGACACAAAATGAAAACTCACAGGAGCAAAAATGAAGGCCGCGGACAGACACAGAAAGAAATAAAAGGTCTTCATACAAACTCAAAAATTAAAACAGACAAGTGTACAGACAAAGCAGGAATGCTGTAAAGTAAGGAAGAAACACAGAAAGCAATACAGCAAACAAGGAGATGGTCACACGTCAGAAAGGAAACAGAGGTTCCGTTGGCCAAGAAGAGGAAAACTGGCATCCAGGGAGAGAGAGCGAAACGAAAAAGGAAATAGAAAGACGGCCTGGGTGCCGCCGATCTGAAAGCCATCACCGGAGGGAGATCAAGCCACGCTCTGAATTAGCGACACTCCCTCGCGGATGTTTAGGCTGATCCTTTTCTGGTTCTTGCATGCCATGCATCCCCCTAAGAAAATCTACTCAGCCAAATGCAAACAGAGATCAGTAAATTGGATTACCTCTATAGTCAATGTTGTAAAGGGGAACATTGTCTGTAACTCTCACCTTGGAAAGTACTGTTAAACCCCATCTGTAAAGACAGAGTTAGATGTGACATTTAGTGACATGAGAACACACCTTTGGCTAGCGGCGCCGCTCGATGCAACCTGGCAGAGGTACCAGTGACCTCTCCCGAAAAGCAGCCCTGGGAAGGGTGAGAATTCCCAGTGTGATTGGCGAATATCCCTGGAATCGTCCTATGGACCCGGCGCGCTGCGAGGACATGCAAACAAGAGGTCCAAAAAGGGACCCAGCACACACAGCGAATCAAGAAAGCAAGGAAAGCAAGGAAACGTAAACAGAAAACAGAAAACAGAAAACAGAAAGAACAGGACAGGATGAACATCGCAATGGCACTTAAAGAACACAGTTCAAGAGAAAACAACAAAGAAAGAAAAGATAAAAAGACATGCAATAGGGGACAACGGAATCGGCGACAGGCACAAGAAAGGTAAACACAATCACAGAGCAGAAAAACAGACAAGGAAAGCAATGACAACTGCCAGGCACACAAAAAGACAATACACAGGCACACAGGAAGAAATACAAAGGCCGATTCCGTTGCCCAGATCGAAGAAGACGGGCATCCAAGGGAGAAAGAGAGAGAAAAGGGACAGAAGAGACGGCCCTGGATGCCGATCCAAAGGACGCTTACCTGTGGGCATCGACCGAATCACGTGGCTGCCCAATGTCATGGTCTCTGCTCTCCCTGTCGCCCAACCATCCTCCCTGATGCGGCTGCCGCTGCCTGGGGTGGGGTGGATCAGTGCAAGGTAAGTGATCCAAGACTGCTCGTGGGCTTCTCGAACGTCGGCACTGACTGCCTCACCAGAAGCCATTCTGCTTTCCGCCTCCCGCAGCTGGTGGCTCTTCTCTCTGCAGGTGTCCAGTTGCCGCCTTTGCCGTGTTGTTCTCTTCAAACTCTGTCAGCTGGTCCGTTCACGATTCTGTCAGTGAGATGAAGAGGAAGTGAGTGCCTCTTCTGGAAGACATCTACCAGGAGTCTATCTCTCCTTCTGACACGTCTTCTTCATCTCATCCTGATGACACTGCATCCTTGAGCACAAGAGCAGATGTGACATTCTCTACCTGATGAGACATGTCAGTGCAGTGCTCGTGTTGTCGAGTGGCGCCTCTCCAAGTCATGGTCGAGGAAGACCACCAATTCGTCCTCTTCTGCCCTGTGGAAGGGCGGTTGTCACTCTTTTGATCCTCCTGGAGTCTTGTTCTGTCATCGGAGGATGCAGCGGCAGCTTCTGTCGAGTCTTCGGAAAGAGGAGCCGCATTCGGGCTAACTCGGACATCCAGCTTGTCAGCATTCCCGGGCACACGTCTCTGACAGATCCAATAGCAGTGCTCCGAAGGAATCTGATGCAGCACAGCCACTCATGCTTCTCCGCAACTGTGATAGCCAATATCCACGCTTCGTCTGCAACAGGTGGTCTTTGACTGGGCAAACTGGCTGAAGGAATTACCTCAAATGTTCGTCTGAACCACGTCTTCCTTTGCCAGATTGGATGCATCTCATTTCTTGTCGAGTTCTTCGTTTTTCGGAGGGAAAAATTGCCTCTTCTCGAAGAAGCAAGCACTAAAGGTGTGGCAGTGATTGTTTGAGATCTTGATTGATCTCATCGAGTGTCCATGCCCCATGCGTCCTCCTCTTCAACTCCACATTGATTCTGTGAGATGCAGGCTCATCTGGTGCATAGGAGACAGAGAGAGAGACATACCTGGAATGAACAAAAGGAATCTTCGTCGAGACCAGGGGCTGATCTTTTGGTTTCGTGCAGCTTTCAGGCCACTGCCAGAGTGACCAATTCGAAAAACAGTTAGCTGACTTGGCCATCAACAAGGCTCCTTTATTCTGATGATCTTACAGCTCGGGTGGCCTGTGCATTTCTTCGAAACTCTAGAGTTCAGAGTTCCAATGCCTCGAAAATCTGATCCAGGGCATCTTATCAACTCTTGGCAAAGAATGCACTCCAGCTTTCTTCCTGGCGTATCCAGTCTCCTGGGATGCGATCAACGGCCTTTGGTTGTACCATCATCGTTGTCCGAGTGCATGAATCCAGGCGAGACAAGATACATCTCTCTTCAATCCAGGGTGGCTTTGGCAGTCGTTGTCTGTGATCTGAGTCTTCTTCTTTACTCCAGTCCAGACGCCAGAGAACACTCAATGCCATAGCACCGCGAGATCCAGGATTTCACTGTCATCCAGCAATCATGTCTTCCGTCGTCATGATTGATGAATCTGTTGCCGAATCCATCACTTCTCACGAGACGATAGATCAAAGCCTCGTAGAAAAGGCTCGATCCAAACTGTCTTCTCTTGACCAAATCGCCTCTGTCATTGCATCCAGGCCACTGCTGCCACTTCCTTCGACACTGTCTCTTCAAATGCCTGTCAAATCAAGTGTACAGGAAGGAGCATGAGGCATCTGCAGATTACCTTGAGGAATGTGTTGGCGAGTGCAGGATGCGATAAGCTGACGTACGCATCAAAGGGCTCCTTGGTCAGACGAATTCAATCTTCCGAAACTGATTCAACCGAGCTCATGTAGACTTTCCAGCTGATTCGACCCAGCTCATGTAGACTTCGCAGTAGATTCAACTGAGCTCACGCATGATGGAAACTGTGGTCTTCTTGCATGCTCTTCTCGACATGTTATCTTTTTTCGGACAATGAACTTTTCTACAGAACAGAGCACCACTCAGCACGAAATGTAAAGTGAAAGGACCTTTTGGGAACCTTAGATTCCCTGGTGTACTGGGAACATCATGTAAGATGTCCACAAGCTTTGCAGAATGGATTATGAAGACGGATCTGTCGTCGCGAAAACCAAATTGTGTCCTTCGATAGAGATGTCTTCAGTCTTGTCGCATTTCTGGAATGGTTATTGCTCTCAGTATCTCCGGCTCTGTCTCATGAATTCTCTTTATGATGTCGGATGGCGACGTTCGATTGCTGATGATATCTTTCTGGAAATCTTTCCTTCAGGATGCCTGAACATGATGATCCAATCCCTTCATGTCTGATAACAAATCTAAGCATCCAATGATCATAAGGGGGACACTGTACCTTGATGTTCCACATGACAGCTGTCTGGCCGATTATCATCATATCCATCTGGTTCTGCAAACTTCTTCGTTTTCAGCATGCCTTGTAGAGCTAATTCAGTTTCATGTTGGTATTCCAGGAAACCAAATCGTTGTTGCACCCACCACCCTGCAGAGAAGGCACCTCATTAGTTTCTGATCCACATAGAGATTCAGCATGTCATCTACCATGCCATACAACTGAATACTGTGATGCTCTCTGGCCATTGTTGGAGAACCATATCCATCACTCTTCCCAAGTCCCCTCCCAGAGAACCGGACACCTCGACATCCACCTCCAGCGAACCGGACACCTCGACATCCACCTCCAGCGAACCGGACACCTCGACATCCACCTCCAGCGAACCGGACACCTCGACATCCACCTCCAGCGAACCGGACACCTCGACATCCACCTCCAGCGAACCGGACACCTCGACATCCACCTCCAGCGAACCGGACACCTCGACATCCACCTCCAGCGAACCGGACACCTCGACATCCACCTCCAGCGAACCGGACACCTCGACATCCACCTCCAGCGAACCGGACACCTCGACATCCTCTACACAAAAGACCAGTCCACCCCAGGCATAAACAGATCATCTATCTGCTTATCCCAGACAACAGAAAGAATATAGTCCAGCACGCCATCCACCACCTCCACCTCGAAGTCCAGTGCTCCAGAACTAAGATCCAGTCCATCCGACAGGCCGCCTTCTCTCCAGAACTGAACACATGAAAACCATCCACCGCAGAAAACAGAAATGGCTACACAAATGTACCCCAGCGCCGGACAGTAAAGCCATGTACCACTGTTTAATGAACCACAGCAGCTCAAAAACATGTCGGGCCACATTTATCACTAATATGAACAGAATCAAAGGCGATCTCCCAGCCATGAGTGCCACTAGCACAAAAAAAAACAGCCGTGCAGCAGCTAAGAAACAAAAGGAAAACAGAACGTCTGTGTCTAAGTCTGGCCCCTCAAACGATCCAGATCCCAGTAAAGTGCACACATGAGGAATAGCCAATGCAGTCCCGTGCACGATACCAAAAATGACTGTCGAGGGACGCTCTGAGAGGTAAAAAACAGAAAACAGCTGGCAGCGAGCGGAGCTCTAACTCCACAGAAAAAACTGAGAATTTTTTTTTCTTTTTTCTTTTTCCAGTCCCCCAAAAGAAAACAGCTGGCAGCAAGCGGAGCTCTAACTCCACCGAAAAAAGCAAAAAAAAATTTTTTCCTTTTTAACTTTTGCCATCCCCACGAATAAAAAAAACTCAACAGAAAGAGGGCTCATCCGGCCAGACTGGGTAAGGCGATGGCGACGAGTACATGTATGGCCGCTGAGGAAAAAGCGGCTGCGCCTGTTGCGCGGATGCCGTCGCCGCCGGTAGGAGCTCATCCGGCCAGACTGGGTAAGGCGATGGCGACGAGTACATGTATGGCCGCTGAGGAAAAAGCGGCTGCGCCTGTTGCGCGTATACCTGACCCGCCGGCAAGAGCTCATCCGGCCAGACTGGGTAGGGCGAAGGCGAGGAGTACATGTGTGGCCGCGAAGGAAAAAGCGGCTGCGCCTGTTGCGCGTATACCTGCCCCGCCGGCAAGAGCTCATCCGGCCAGACTGGGTAGGGCGAAGGCGAGGAGTACATGTGTGGCCGCGAAGGAAAAAGCGGCTGCGCCTGTTGCGCGTATACCGGCGCCGCCGGCAAGAGCTCATCCGGCCAAACAGGGTAGGGCGACGGCGAGGAGTACATGCATTGCCGCGGAGGAAAAAGCGGCTGCGCCTGTTGCGCGTATACCGGCGCCGCCGGCAAGAGCTCATCCGGCCAAACAGGGTAGGGCGACGGCGAGGAGTACATGCATTGCCGCGGAGGAAAAAGCGGCTGCGCCTGGTGCGCGTATACCGGCGCCGTCGGCAAGAGCTCGTCTGGCCAGACAGGGTAGGGCGACGGCGAGGAGTACATGCATTGCCGCGGAGGAAAAAGCGGCTGCGCCTGGTGCGCGGATGCCGGCGGCGGAGGACATTGGTGCGGCGGAGCCTGTTGCTCGGATTGCTGCGGTGCTGGTCTTGGATCCTGCGGCGCAGATGGCGGTGGATGATTGCCCTGCCAGCCAGAACAAGCGTAAGGAGTCGAGTCATGTGTGTGGATGTGGACTTACCTCCGGGATGCCTTGGCCGGAAGCGAGGCGCCGTTGTCGTTCCGTGGCGGAAACTCGACGGGGGCGCCTCGTCATTGTCGTGTCCTGTCCGGTTTGGCCACCGGGTGGTCCAAACCGGACAGGGGGCTCATTGTTAGGCGCCATCTGCGCCGTCGACTGGGCTTTGAGCGCCCAGAATAACTCCTGCCTTGCGGCATCATCCAGCCCCTCGAACCCCCTAGGGGGGTACTTCCCCCTAACCTCCCGCAGGGTTATCTCTGAGAACCTACAGAGCACAGAAAAGGTTAGTCTCCGTCATGCAGAGCGACGTGTCTGTAGGCCGCGTCAGCACGCATGACGGAGAAACGCGCGAAGAGCCGCATGCTGCGCGGCCGGATGGCCACTAGCTCTTCTCCGGCTTTCGGCGTCCCGACAGTCGGAAAAGCTCTCGCGGAAGGGGATAGCGCGAGAAAGCCAGAGCATGGCTCAGAAGCCGTAACGCATGGCGGCGACGGAGGAGGAGGACGGAGAACACTTACTCTTTGCCGGGGAACGTATATTTGGGGTCGTTGGCACATGGCGTCGTGGTCTCGCAGTCCATCTTCGGCAGAGAACGCGCGCGCAAAAAACAGACAAAAGGTCAGTTACAGCCTGGGGAAGTCCTTTTGACGCCTTGGTTACAGCCTAACGGTCAGAGGACACGGACATGAGAGGTCTCTGGTCTCCGGGGGTGGATGTTGGGGGCCGACTCGTCGCAGAAGTCGATCACAGGAGCGTCGTGGCACGGATTCCTTTCAGTCGACGTCGTTCTCCGTGGAGCTGGACGCTCGCAGAAGCCCCGAAGTGTCGTTTGCCATCGATCTGCAGGCATCCTTCGTTGTGCTCGGACACTCGGAGTGGCCGGTGATGCATGCACGACCCCTCAGAGAAAGAAAGAGCGCAGTCGGTCAACGGCGTTCGCTCGTCCAGCAGCATTGCGCAGGGTGACGGGCACAGAGAGTGACGGGCGAGCTGCGGGCAGGCAGGTGCAACTCTGACAAATGCGGATGGCAGCAGATCCAGTCTTCTGGCCGAGCGCAGTCCGCTAGCGCGTAAAAAGAGAGAGAGCTCAGGGAATCGCTGTTTTGAGTGAGATTACGAAAGATCTGAGTCTTTCGTGTTTCCAGGTTAGCGACACAGTTGTGTTCTGGAGCAGTTGTCTTGCTCGTGTTCTGCTCTGAATCAGTCCAGGTAGGACACATCGTAGAGTGATATGTGCACGCGAGTGTTCGATGCCACATTCATCGTCTCGTGCTTTCTGAGGTGGAGCTCTGGAGTGGTGGCTGTATGGCAGAGGACATGCTAGTATCGTTGCAGCGACCGAGACAGCTGAATCTTCACCTTTATGGGGTGTTTTGTTCTGGCCGACCTCAAATGTTCTGAACAAGTTTTAAGATGCAGAGGAAGGAGCTCTGATAGAAATGATAGCAGCGTCGGCGTGCACGCGTGAGATCGTTGTACCTGTTGATACGCGTTGAGGGAATCGGTGTTACATCGTAGCAATTTCTATTGGACGCCCAGAAAAATCAGAGAGCAGAGTGGAGCGAGTGTTGGAGGACAACATGATGATGTGTTACACGTGTGAGTGTTTACAGTACATGTGCGTGCAGGACGCCATTCTGTAGTCTCGATACTTTTCCAGTTGGAAAAAACAGACAGCTCTCAGCAATGAAACCAACAGCAATGTTTACATGAAGAAGGATCGTCTCGATGTGCCAGTCTCCTCAAAGTGAGCAACGCAAGCATTGCGGTGCATCTCAGGAGACCAACCAGGCTGCTATACAGCTCCAGACGGCCATTCGGCAGTGAGTTGTGTCGCCGTCTTGGGCGAAACAGACACTACGTTGACGGGATCGCTGTATTCCCTGCTGGATGTGGTGTACCTGAGGCAATGCAATTCCTCTCCATGGGGATGAGGACATCGCCATCCCTAAGCAGGCAAGACAGTTTCACGAGCCACAGGTACCTGTGCGTTTGTGGATGCACCGAAGAAAAGGGGAAGCTGCACCAAGAACAGTCGTCGAACAGTTCCCATCGTAACCCAAAGACGGCCAACCAGTTCTGCCAGGGCCGCCTGGAGAAGCTCATGCACTGAGAAACTGAGAGATGGGACGACGGAATGGTTTGTGCTGGTCTTGAAGACGAGAATCCACCCTGCTGAATGAGCAAGTGCGTCGGTTCGCACCTTCAGCAGACGTCGTTGAAGGCGGGGAACGCGTACAGATTCAGTATACGCAACCGTGAATTCCAGAGACCGTTGGCAAATTCGCCCCCGATCCTGCACGACAAGGGCCAAGATGCACATGGGTTACACTGTAAAGCGCGCGCCACGAGTCGTCGACTCGGCGCTAAGGCAGCGCTCCAAGGCTCGGTGGACCGGAGATTGGCTTCACAGGCGCCGGAGGCAACGGCCTTTGACATGGAGTCAAGTCGAGAGCACACGGAATGCCTCCCTGCGGCACGGACAGGAGACAGGTCAAGCCCAATCCAGATGTGGTTTCTGTCCAGCAAGACTGTCCAGTCTCGAACCTTGAATCGGACTCGGTATCCAGACGTCTAAGCATTGATGAAACTGTCCCCGAGGAAAGTCTGATCTCTATGACACCGAGATCGACCAGTTTGTTCTCTAAGATCCGGCACCCTCTGCATGGCTGGTGTGACGACTGGAAATCTCGGATGCTCAAATGGCCAACAGAATTCTCAGCAGCCTTACTTGGGCACTGGCTGAGAGAATGTGGATGGCCGTCGCCAGACAGAGGGCAGCTGACAGTTTGCATGCCAGAAGTGGCTGTGTGTCCAACGTGTCTGATTATTGGCATGTCACTAGAAGAGTTCGCGCGGATGGCCTGTCTGACAATTGTCTCACAGAGGTTGGCCGGTGCAGCTTCAGTTCGATTCGATAACGAGGAATCCGGCGAAGATGATTTCCTCCGACGTCAGGCGTCAGGATGGTACCTAGATCAATCCTTGGCTGACAGATCTGAGCAAAGTGGATTTCGAGAAACTCCTTTCGACGGCGTTCGATATATCCCCATCCAAGAGGCCTTTCAGGAATTGCTAGTTTCATCACCTGGTCGTTGTCGATGTGTGATTCCATGGGACTCTGAAGAATCTTTACTCGAGAATTGGCTGTTGCCAGGTGGTGCACTTTCCAAAGCAATAAGCATCTCGCCAAGTATTGTATTGTGTGCACTCCGCTTCCGACGCGTCGACGATGTTCGCCATACATGTGCTAAGAATCTTGAGAAGCTGTTCATTAACATTTCGATTGTTTTTCCGCACACAGTCGTTTTGCTTCTGTTTTTACAAGGAATGTTGCTTTCTGCTTTCATCCTATGTCTACCTAAACTCATCACCAACCCTTTGATGCCCATCTGGAAGCACAATATCGTCCTCTGTGGAGCTCACCAGACGCTGCCGATTTTCTAGAAAGGTAGAAATCAAAATGTTTTTAACACATCCTCGCCCGTTTCTGTCAATGATACCTGATTGCAGAACAAAGATGATTCAAAACAAAACGAGTGTAACAAATCACGTTGCGGTACGTGGGTAAGAGAGAAATTATGGGGAATCCATCGATATCCGGCGCCGCATCCGACGACGGTAATTTCATTTTGTCGGTTAGTTTCATGTTACAGTGGTTCACAGTAGGCATCATGCGCCTTGGCATGCAGTGTTCGATCCAATCCAAAGTGTCCGTGCATGTCATCTGGCTAATCATCAGACTTGTGAGAGGACAACTAGGCGGCAATGGTGACAAGATGCCTGCCAATGAGTCCCCGACTGGACCACACCGTGCACGGCAGACAATGATCCCGTTTCAGGATCTTCTGTACAGTAAAAGAGGTCGATTTTTTTGCGAGTGATGTGAAACTAGGTTCTGGATTTCGTTGTTGGCATCTTTCCTTCTTACTTTCCAACCATTAGAACGTACATAATCTCCTTTTTTCGATGTGGGTGGATTGATTGGTATCTAGACGAACGAGTGAAATCATTGCGTTAGAACAGTACCTGTATCACTCCTTAAATGGCTGTTCAAGTCGACAGTCCGCATTTCTAGACACCTGGGTCATACAAACAGCTTATCTGAAGATGACCATCGATCACCACACGATCTATGTGGATTTCTCCGATGCTCAACGGTCTGCAGTACGCCTTCGTCATCGATCATGTAAAGACCTGATCGCACATTTCAGCGAATCCCATGTCTAATCCAGCCATACCTGTAATGTCACCCAGTTCGTCAGACTCGGACAAAATGGACGGCGTTGTAAATCGAAAAATCGCCGTTCCATTCGTCCCGTCCACCGAACGTGTCAGACGAACATCTGGAACGGATTTCTCTTCGATCCCGCGGATAAACTCCAACGATGTCTTGGCCACGACGGGCTGAAAAGCGAGACGAGGTGGAGGGGCACGACGCAGTGCAGAAGGCATAGTCCCTGTCCAATGACAAACAGGCATCGATACAAGGGTTCTTTCACGAAGGGACAAAACACAGAGAGATCTCAAAAAAGAGACGCACCGCCTAGAGCCGTTTTGCTACCGAGAGATCTCGCATGCATTGTGTATGTGGCAAAGGGAAAGAGGAAAGGGGACAGTCTTAGCGGACAGAATGACGACGAGAAATGGCGAAATGGGTGGAATGGCCGGTCGTGTCTGAGACGCCCGTCTGTATGACGATTCTCGTCTGATGCTGCCGTCACGTTCTCTATTCCGTGCAGTGCTACGCCATGCTTCTATTGTTGCAACAGAGACGCGGCCTTTCGTCGTCAATCGCCGTCCAACGTGGGGCCCGACGACAACGCGATCGCATTTGGCAATGTTGACGGCGAGTGTATGGCAGAGCGGAGACGCCGTATTGGAGGAGGTCATTTCTGTTACGTTTGTTATCAACGCTTCCTTCTCACACAGTGATTTATGAGTGAGAAAGAGTGAGAAAGAATGGGGATGACGTAGATTGTGGAGATGCCCAGTTTGTCGCCGACCATGACGAAAGGAGGATTGCTGCGTTGGCACGTGAAGGAAGGAACAGCAGTCGAGAGCGGAGATACCATTGCCGAGATCGAAACCGACAAAGCGACGTTGGACTTCGATACGATGGACGAAGGCATCATCGCGAAGATTCTGGTGGCGGCTGGAACAAAAGACATCGAAGTGACACGATCGATCTCTCGCGTGCGATTCTGGCAGAAGGGGAGAGTCTTAGGTCGGCACACCTATTGCCGTTCTGTTCGAAGAGAAGAAAGATGTCCCGGCCTTCCAGTCTTATAAAGGACCGGAATCTAGTGAGACACCCACGCAGACGGTGTCCGAAGCATCGCCGTTGCCTGTCCATCAAACGGTGCCATTTGCCACGCGATTTGTCTGCGTGCCGATACGTTTGGGATGGAGGTGGAGGATGTCAAGATCGGTCCCGCTGCAAGGAAGCTAGCCCGTGAGAAAGGCCTTGTGCTCAACGATCTTCGGGCGACAGGACCGAAAGGCATTGTCACAAAGGAAGACGTTCTGCGAGCAATGGCGCCTCCAGATCCGGTCTCCGTTGCTCCGCCCTCCACACCGCGTACTAAGCAGGACAAGCCAAAGGCAGAAGAGCCCAAAACTGCGCCGCCAACAAACTATCGTGACATTCCTCTGACGCAAATGCGCAGAGTCATTGCACAGAGAGTTCTTCAAGCCAAGACAACGATCCCCGGTATCTATTTCAGCATCGACTGTGATATCACTGAGGTGCAGCAGCTACGCGAGACACTCAAATCTGCTGGCGCAAAAGTGTGACATTTTTCGCTATGTCATCAACTATGAGAGTTAGAGATGCTGTAGATATCGCTGAACGATTTCGTGACAAAGGCAGTGGCCTTGTCCTTACGCGACGTTCCATCAGCCAATGCTTATTGGGATGAAAAGGAGCTGTGCCTAAAGCCATGGACATCTGTGGATATCTCGATTGCTGTCTCGACACCGACGGGGCTCATCACTCCCATCGTGAAACAGGCCGACGGCAAAACTCTCAAGACAATCGCTCAAGAAATTCGCGATCTGGCAACGAAAGCACGAAACGACGCACTCAAACCGGAGGAGTTCATCGGCGGCACCTTCACCATCTCCAATTTGGGTACAGAGGCCACCATCTGAATAGAAGATATGGAGTGCATGACTGGAATGTTTGGTATCGATTCCTTCTGTGCCATCATCAATCTCCCTCACAGTTGCATCATGGCTGTCGGCGGATCGCATTCAGAGATTGGCTACGTCCAAGGGACTCGGCAACTCGCGATGATCCCAAAGATGACGGTTACGCTAACGGCAGATCATCGTGTGTTTGATGGAGATCTGGCACATCGCTTCCTAACAGCCTTTCGGCAATACATAGAACATCCATTGCCACTTCTCGTGTAGAAGATGTCTTGTCAATTGGTGTATAGATGAATGTTCCCATCGCCCCCTGCTGTAAAGAGCCATGGTTGGGTCGGATGAAAGATGCAATCCAATACTCCAGAGAAATCGGTAAAGGTATGTCCTCGAAGAATCTTCACTGGGACGATGAGAGCATTCATGGTCAAATCCTCATAGACCATACCATGGAAGACCTGTCACATCATGCATTCGCCCATATATAATCATCCGACACAACGGTATGACCTGGACTGTGGCATCGTCGGATGCGGAGGCGAAGAGTGGGTAGCTTGGATGAAAGCGGACACTCCGAATGGCGTGTTTGTGGAATTTCAGCGCCTTGTAGGGACGGACGGATAAGTCCAGATCGTACCAAGCCAGTTGGTTATCTTCTCCGCCCACCAACAGATTCTCGCCACCTACAGTTCCATTTCATTCGAGTAAGGGAATCGCTGATGTGACAGCAACAAGTTGTGCACCTCGATGCATATCCATACATGTCATGGATCCCTTTCTCTTGATCGAGAGTTTCTTCACGATCTTCTGTTTGATCAAATCGTAGATCCTTAACTATGGCACAAGATGTGTATGTGCCATTGGTGATAGGACTTATACTCTATCTTCTGCCAGGACGATGAAGTGAGGTTTTGTTAGATGGAAGTGCACTTGCACCATTTTTCCGTGGCTCTTCTTAAACGGATTCTGTGTTGCCTTGTGCGAAAGGCGATGAATCAAGACAGACTGAGAGCATACCAGAAATCACATACGCAGCGTTTTCATGCGGACTCACTCACTTTCGTGCCTCCCGTCGGCTGAACTGTCGCAAAGTAGTCTCCCTGCGAGTGCCAAGCAACATCGTCGACCAAGAAAGGATGCTCGACATCAATGCCACCATCTGCTCTTTGGGACCATTTCACAAACGCAGAAGTATCTTCTCGCGTCTCCGCTGCCGAGATTCTCAGAATGCTTTTGGGCAGAGATGGACTTGACTGAGGAAGGGCCACAGGTATCAGCATGAGATGCTTCCCCGCCACAATCGACAACACTTTCATCTTTGGATGCCAGACAACGCGTCTGACAGGTGTTGAGCTCGCGAATGTAAAAACACAGCGTCCTGTCAAAACCCAAGGACCCAATCACTCTTTTTTAATCAGATGTGTGACCTACTTCCCACACTTTGGCTGTACCATCATCGGATCCAGAAACGAGCCATTGACCTGAAGGATCAACGCTTAGAGATCGAACCTAGAGGCGCTATTCAACAGGGAGTGTATCATCGCAGCGTCCTTACCTTTCCTTTGTGCCCAATGTATTTGAGATAAAGTACTGTGGGAAACGGTTGGAGATCTTTGGGTTTAGGTAAGTCCGGAAAGAGCTGCCGTCTGTCTGTGGCCTGATTCTGTCGCCTAGGTTTCATTCTGGGACACATAAACAAGTCCAAACATCGCTCGAAAACTTCCCGAGCATATCTCTCGTAACCAGGAACCTAAACTTCTCAATCTTCATTTCTACCATTTTGCCTTATGCTTTTCTCGCCTTTCTAAGAAAATCAAAAGACTGCGGAATGAACTTGGGATACGAATCTTCTTTGTATTTTTCATTCTGCTCCTCCATTGCTTTTTTCTCACTTTAAATGAGAGTTGTCTCAATGTCTATAAAGAGTGAGAGGCGTTTGCTTTTGTGGGGAGGTATTCTTTAGGAGGATGGTACGATTCATCATGACCAGGCAGCGGTCTTTTCGGTGGCTGCAGATAAGCCAATCGGCTACCCTCGCGTTCATACCTTCCATCTTCTGCCCAGATCATATACGGATCATCCGGATCTCGCGGCGCACGATCTGCTTTCTTAATGATCCCAGACTTTAAGGCCTGGACCAACTGAGCCACCTTTCGTTCTTCATACTGTGACGGTACAAAACTGCAAACAGAACATCCGGCACCCACTTCGAATGCCCCGCGTCTGACAACCTTGATTTGGGTTTGAGAGCATTCGAGAGGGGATGAATGCGTATTTTGCTGGAGAACCAGTTGGGATACTCAAAGTACGGCTCCATCTGTGCATCGGGCAGTTTGCCTTTCTTGATATTCAACAGCATTCTTAGGTCCTCTCTCGAGATCTGAACCTCTTCGTCGTTTAAGGATCGTGAAAACTTGTCACCAATCCATCCTTGTCCATCTTCTCCAACAAGCGATCCAATCGATCTTTTCTTTCGGATTTTGTAATCTTTTTTCCGTTTATGTCGTAGCCGATATGATCCTCGTGCTGATACCATTTCAATGGAACATCGCCAACTGCACAAACACACACGATCTTCTACAGGACACAGTGCGAGAGATGACCCGTGTTGCGATTCCGGCGCTCATCTTCTGAGGAATCGCTTCCTGGATCGTGTCCGATGCCCAATCGATCTCTATCATCCGTTTCCCGATGAGGCAATGCACAGTGAAAGGAGAAGAGTGAGCACCGTTCTTGTAATTTGAGTATCTCTTCGCCTTCTCTTTTGATTTCTTCCAGATCGATGGACTGGGCGTCCTCGTCGCTGTCCACTTCTGAAGAACGGTGCGCATCTTCGGCATCGTTTTCTGAATCATCTGGAAGGGACTCCAGCTCCTCGTCACTGGATGCTGGGTCCTCGCTGCCAATGTCGCTGCCGCCGCTGTCGATTTCCAGCACTTCGAATTCGACGAGATCTGTCGCAGGAGAGGGCTCGATATCATCGACCGCCGCCGAGCTCGACTCTGCTCTCGTGCGCTTCATCATCTGCTCGCCAAATGGAAAGATCAACGACGCATTCGCGATGCGCCTCACTGTGATCGGCGTCTCGCCTTCTGCGACTCCACGAGCTCATAATCTGGACCGGGACAGTGGCGCTGATGCAGCGCGGCCTCCTTGCAGGAATGGAGGACAGTCACGCGCGCAGGACGGGATATCGCCGAGACATCTCTTGACTCGACGAGCAATGCTGAGCCTGATACCTATGGCCCTGGTGTTGGCAGAGAAGCCAGAGACCAACGCGAATGTCTTGGAAGACGTCACACGAAAGGCCATGCGTCCGGATCTCGAATTACAACAGGCACTGATCATCCTGCTCGACGCCCGAAGCGTGCTGCGTCGAATACAGGTCAGAGACACACTTCCGTTTCAAACAAGCACGACCTGGTTGGTTTAGTTGGTTGCGGAAACGCCACAGCGAAGCATCGAACGCCGAGAGCTCAATCCGCAATTGCCAGGTTGATGTAAGCTACTTCACTGAAGAGAAGGATGACTGACGCCTGTACGAGGACAGGAATGGCGCGTCGGCTGAGAATGGTCGGCCAAGCGACGCCCATTGTGGCTGCCGTGATATCCGGTAGGGAAAAGGAACAGAGCGTGTCGATCCGATATGGGGGATTTGGAGAAAAGGGAGAAACGGAGGTGTGCGTCAAGAAGCAGGAATGAACCGGCCAAAATACAGCATCTAGGTTGTGGATGGTGTCTATGCATCCATTGGTGCCGTCTTGACTTACAGTGGACGCGGCATCCGACCAGAGTTTATCGAAGAGAGGAACGCGGTTGTGGACGAGGCCATCCGAACACTCTCCGACCTCTTGGAACAGGTTGCGTGGCGTGAAGGCGCATGATTCATGACGCCGATCGTAATCGGAACAGAATAAAAGAGTACATGCAGGTGCCACAATCAGAGATCGATGCGGCGCAGAAGATTCGAAGCGCCAGACGGTGAAGGGTGGAAGGAAAAGGGATCGCGACAACTCAAGCATTCCAGGTCCTCCATCGGCTGCCTCGGATGGAATCTTGACTTGTTTCGCTTCTTCGTCCATGGATTTCTGTGGTTTTGTGAACGATCTGCCATGTGAAACCCCAATTGCTAGGCTCAGTTGTTGTTCCATGTTCTCCATTCGCCGTCTCGGGCAATCCTCTCATCGTCGACTTCTTCCGCTAAGACGTCGTCGCGACTTTGTTATCTTATTTGCCTCGTGGTGAGGCATGCCTTCTGGTACCCAAGCTCACCTAGATGCTTTCAGTGTTAACACCGAACTTGAATCCTCGTTCTGACTGAAAAGAAAAGGTCCAAGGAACGAAAGGCGTGAAGTTGGTCTCCCTTCAGCAATACCTCATAAGTTGAGAACGATGACCGCACATGCGTGTTCGCTTCGTCAACTGCCGGCACTGGGATGTTCTCAATGTGCAGATTGACGGATTGCAGTCCAGGGATCCATCCTCATCGGCAATCCACAGCCTTCCGAAGTCTGGTAAGGACGACGTGACGGAGAAGGTTCGACAGGCAGAAGATTCCAGAACCTCCTAATCCAGTTGATTCGTCATCACAGACATTATCGAGGTATTAAAGCTGAGATCTGCATGCGTGTGCTGCGATCTGTCTGTGACGATTTCCGTGGCGAGTGCCGACCGTTGTCCAGCGCTTTGCTCAAGTCTTCTCGGTGCGTTACTCCGCGTAAAAATCGTCGTCTGGGAGTTATCTGGCGCGTAAATGTTCAGCGACGCCATTTTACCGGGGGCCGACTGCGCGCTGTGATCTCTCGCTTTGCGTGACCTCGCCGTTTCTTCGTTACCGAACTCGAAAGTTCAACTCGAAGTGTTTTTCTGCAGTGCTGTGGCTCAAGATGCTCGTCGCGGTCGCATTGACGCTGCTGCTCTCGGCTGCGGTTAGATCCTTGTTTGTTCGCGAGTATCTAGAACACAAGAGTTTCGCAGGGAGCCATGTCCAAGGATACCGTTCCTTGCGCAAGAAACACGGACGACGTCAACCAACCAAGTGAACATGATAAGCGATTTCTAAGATCTCTGAACAATTCCTGTAGGCTGCGATGTGATCTTCCACGGAACAAATTGGCCAGGTGAGACCGTACTATTTGAATAAAACTGATCGCTGGCCGCAGGAAACAATATTGACGAGATCGATGGACTCGGGAGTGCGGACAAGTGCTGCGAAAGGTGCCGCCAAGTTGGACCCTGTAAACCTAACAAATAGAAATTCCTATAAATGTCATTGGTATGCGAACTAGATTGCAGTGCATTCGTGTATCACACAGGCAAGGACAAATGTTGGCATAAATCCGCCGCAGTCAATCCAGAACCGTGCCCTTCGTGTGACGGACGCAATGAATTAGAACAGGTGCGTCCCGTGCTCTTCAATGACATTTTTACAAACCCAAAGAAAATGCACGTTGTTGGGTAGAGACCAAGATATTCCTGCTACGCTATCTACGGGGAAGATAGACCAGGAGGAGATTATCGGCAAGTTTATCAAGTCAATCAACCCGACGTGTGTTGCGTGCTGTGTGATGCCGACCCTCGTACAACTCAGAGTCTTGATTGAATACAGCTGCATTCTCGTCTTCTTTGTAGGCTGTTCTTCATGGACCTGGGCTCGTGATCAA